>DJRM01000141.1:15572-29102 GCA_002440085.1 Bacteroidales bacterium UBA6360 | reverse complement strand
GATTTGCTGAGGGGAGAGCTGAAGGGAGAGCTGAAGGAATGAGAGAAAAGGCATTGGATACGGCACAGAAATTCCTTGCTGCTGGAGTTCCTGCGGAGACTGTGGCAGCATGTACGGGACTGAGCGTGGATGAGATCCGTGAAATGAGAGGCCAATAGGCAGCTATACCACCACAAGCCAGCAAGTTCAAGACAGAACTTACGGGCTTGAAGAAGCCGAAGGCGGGAGACCTTCATTATAAATTGTTCCTGCCTACCTGTCAAATTCTACGACAAGGGCGGTTTCTGGGGCGACGGAAGTGGTGTCGGAGATTGTGATAGGATTACCGGTGAGGACATCGGTGCCGTTGTGGAGTCCTTCGGAAATTTCGGAATAGTAGCTCCACGGAACTGTCTTCGCGGTGTCGGAATTGTTGACGAAGACAAAGACGGCGGCAGAGTCGTTGTAGCGGAAGAAGGCGTAGGTGTTGTCGCGGGTGATAAAATGGAGAGTGCGGCCGGTGTGGATGACCTCGGCGGTCTTTCTCCAGTTGAACAGGCGGCTCACATAGTCGAACAGTTCCGCGGCCTGACCAGGATAGACAGGCTTCCCGTCGGTGTTCAGTCGCTGCGCCTCCCTACCATCCTGAGTAAACAAGTTTACCTTATCCCCCGGCCAGCCTCCGGGGAAGTCGACCCTGAGTCCGCCGTGCCCCTGCGAACGATCGGCGGAAACCATCATAAGCTCGTCACCCGCGAAAATCTGCGGGATGCCGCGCATGGTCGCCATCAGGGTCATCGCCAGTTTGAGTTTCTTGGGATTCTTGCCCACAACGTCGCCGATGCGGTCGGTGTCGTGGTTTCCGGCGAAAATCAGCAGGTTGTTCACGTCGGCATAGAGGAAGTCGTGGGAAAGCACCTCGTAAATCCTTGTCATTCCGCAGCCCCAGCCCGCGCCCTCGCTCAGTCCCATACGCAGGGCATCGTACAGAGGGAAGTCCATCACCGAAGGCAGGTTTGAATTAAACCTTTTCGATAAGTCGCGAGCAGAGCCACGCTCGCTTTTGCTATGGCGAGACGAGAAAAGTGGCGCGTCAGCGAACCCGTCGCGGTTCGGCACGTCCTTCTGCCAATATGCCAGCTGTGGGATTGAGGAAGTCCAGCACTCGCCGACTATGTTGAAATGAGGGTATTCGTCCGTGATCGCCTTGCACCAGCGAGACATCGGCTCTTTCTCGTTGTAGGGGTAGGTATCCACGCGGAAGCCGTCAAGTCCGGAATATTCCGCCCACCATACCGCCCACTGTTTGAAGTAGTTGAGCACAAACGGGTTGTCAAGGTTCATGTCCGGCATCGACGGCACAAACCACCCGCTCTCTTGAATTTCGAGGTCTTTTTTGGACGCGTTCGGATCCATGTTCGTGGAGAAGCAGACATTGGTTCCGGTGTATTCCGGGAACTGATGAATCCAGTCCTCAAAAGGCAGGTCGGCCATCCACCAGTGAGACGTTCCGCAGTGGTTCGTCACGATGTCCATGAGCACTTTAAGCCCTTTGGCGTGCGCCTTGGAGACAAATTCGCGGTAGAGTTCGTTGCTTCCGAAGCGCGGGTCTATGCGGTAGTAGTCCGAGGCGGCATAGCCGTGGTAGGACTCCTCCGGAGCGTTGTCTTCCAGAAGCGGGGTGGGCCAGATTGCCGTCGCTCCGAGTTCGCTGATGTAGTCCAGATGGTCGATGATGCCCTGAATGTCACCGCCGTGCCGTCCGAAGAACTCGCTGCGGTCAGCCTTGTCGGCGGTGTCGGGAGTGGAGTCGTTCGACGGGTCACCGTTCGCAAAACGATCTGGCATAATGAGATATATCATGTCCGCACTCGAAAAACTTCCGCGCTGTGCGGAGCCTTCCTTCCTCTCCCCTATTTCGTAGGCGCGTTTGAAACTTTCGCCGTCCTTAGAGAAAACGAGGTAATATGTGCCCGCCTTCGCATTCGGGGATATGGCGACGTCAATGAAAAGATAGTTCGGACTGTCGGCCTTATGTACCCCGCGAATCCTCACGCCTTCAGCGCCTTCGAGCGCGACGTCATATTCCGAAATCCCGCCCCCGTGCACCATCAGCTGGAGCGGAGTGTTCATCCCGACCCACCACGAAAGCGGCTCGACCCTGCTCACCTGCGCATCGGAAGCGTCCGCCACCGACTCCGGCACAAACTTTCCGTTTCCCGCACACGAACTCAGCATAATCGCCGTCATAATCCAAAATATTCTTTTCATCTCTCGCAAATTTAATCAATTATTCTATACTCCAACTCCAAGGAGACTTCAATTCAGCAGTCACTGCCACCGTATCATTCGGCAGCACGCGCCGGAAAACGAGCGTGCTGTCCTCAGTGGAAACCACCTCGAAGCGTCCGCCCTTTTCGCCCGCACGGAGAGCCGGATGGTCGTGACGGAAGCGTATCAGGTTCTGATAGAACGCAGTGTAGTCATTCTCCTCCCACACCGGAATCGGGTCTTTTTCAAAGAACTGGAAACGGTGGTTCCAGCCCGTCTCCTGCCCGGTATAAATCAGAGGCTGCCCGTTCGGAAGTGTGAACGTAAGCACTGCCATCACCTGCGCGGCGTCGCCCATGCGCTCGAACTCGGTGCCCGCCCATGAGTTCTCGTCATGGTTGGAAGTGAACATCAGGCGGAAAGCCTCCGGAGGATAGTTCTTCGCGTCGCGCTCAATGTAGTCGAGCAGTTCCGGAATGTTCTTATGTCCCTGCGCAATGTCGTTCAGAAGATGATGAAGTTCCCATGCATAAGAGGCGTCAAATCCGGAGCGGTGAAGCTGCGGGGCTTCCCCCTCGGCGAGCATATACATCTGGGGCCAGTCGGCGCGGAGTGATGAAATCGTCTTGGTCCAGAACTCGAAAGGCACCTCGCAGGCCATGTCGCAGCGGAAGCCGTCGATGCCCTTCTCCATCCAGAACCGCATCGCCTTTTCCTGCGCGTCCCACACGGCTGGGTTGTCATAGTTCAGCGCGGCTATGTCGGTCCAGTCGTACTGCACGACGGTGTTGCCGAGCGAATCCCTCTCGTACCAGTCCGCAGGCTCGATGTCTATCCACACGGCATCCGGGGAGGTGTGGTTGGCCACCCAGTCGAGAATGACCCTGAAGCCGCGTGCCTTGGCGGCGGCAAGGAAAGACTCGAAGTCCTCCATGGTTCCGAATTCCGGATTCACCGCGCAGTAGTCCTGCACGGCATAGTAGGAGCCGAGAGTTCCCTTGCGCTCCTTCTCGCCTATGGGATAAATCGGCATGAGCCAGATGATGTCAACCCCGAGCCGTTCAAGACGCGGGAGCTGAGCCAGCGCAGCGGAGAAAGTGCCCTCCGGAGTGTATTGGCGGACATTCATCTCATAGACGACGGTGTCATAGGTCCACCGTGCGTGCGGCGCTTTCTCCGCGCAGGAGACCGCGAGCAGCAGGGCTGCGATTGCAACATATATCTTTTTCATCTTCAATAAATTATCATCCAGATTTAAAAATTCCTCGACTCCACTCCGTTCCGCTCGGCACTCTACTTAAAATTTGTCAGAAGCCTGAACTCGCCGGCTGCAAGAGGGGTGACGAGGACATTGTCGGAGCCGGTCGTCAGCTGCGTGCCGCCGAAACGGTCGTACCATGTGCCTTCGGACGGGAGCTGGACATCGGTTGAGGCAACATCCGTGACCCCGAAGTTGCCAACAACCACATAGGAGCGCGAGTCCGCCGCAGTGCAGGTCATCGTCCTCACCTCAGCGCCGCTGCCGACAGACCAGCTGAACTTGGCGTCGGTGTCGAAAAATCGCGGATTGTCATGTCTGAACGCCAACAGGGAGGCATAGACATCGTGCAGCGCCCTGCGCTCCGGAACATCGAGATAGTCCCAGTGCAGGGGCTTGGAGCCGGTGCGGCCATTCTCATCGATGGAAATGTCGTAGCCGAGCTCCTCGAACTGCCAGAGCATCTTCGGTCCGGGAACAAGAAGGGAAAACGCTGCGTTGAGTTCTTCCCGCTTCATCCTCGCAGCGAGGTCGGAAGCAATCCCGTTGCCCCATTTGAGCGACTTGTAGGCGGTCCTTTCCTCGTCGTGGCTCTCCATGAAGCCGACAAGCGAACCGAACGGCATCGCTGCATTTCCCGTCCACATCCCGGAAAGGTCGTCCCCGTCCTTGAGCCAGCCCATGGCCGTCTGGCAGTAGGCATTGTTCATGTTCCGCCAGAGCTTCACTCCGGCTTCGGCCAGTTCCTTTTCCTCACGAGCATCGCAGAAATGCTCGAAAATCACGATGGCATTCTGGTTCACGGCAAACACCGCCGAGGCATAGTCCTTCAAAATCGCCACACGCGACGCATCATAGTTCGCTGCAGTCGCCTCCGTGCTCTTTCTCTGGGTGAAGCCTTTTGTGAGGTCGAAGCGGAAGCCATCGAACCTGTACTCAGAAAGAAGGTAGCGCAGGCTGCGCTTGACGTGTTCGCGCACCATCCCGTTCTCATGGTTCCAGTCATGAAATACAGAATATGGATGCGGGGCATCGACATTGAACCACGGATTATTCGGTGCAGTCTTGTTGGCGGCGGAGTCCCAGTACATCTTCGCCATCGGGTGAGCGCCGGTCGCGTGGTTATAGACGACGTCGAGAATCACGGCAATCCCCCGCCTGTGGCACTCGTCGATGAACTCTTTGTAGCGTTCGCGTGTCCCGTATGCCTTGTCAAGGGCGAAATAGGAGCAGGGATTATATCCCCAGCTGTCGTTTCCGTCAAACTCCTGAACCGGCATCAGTTCAATCGCGTTTACCCCGAGAGCCTCGATATAGTTAAGATGAGCCTCCGCGCCGGAAAGGTCATGGGTGGCGCTGAAATCCCTAAGATGAAGCTCATATATCACAAGGTCGTCCCTGTCCTCAACCTCATAGTCCGTGACCTTCCATTCATACTCCGGCCGCGAAGTGCAGAACGCCGACACGAGACCCGAAGCCCCAGAAGGATAGGACGGGAGGTCGGGATATGTCGAGGAGGAAATCCATTTGTCGTCGCTGCTGTAGATGATTTCGGAATATGGGTCCGAAATGCGGAGCGCTTCGCCCTCCGAGTCAATGAGATGGTACTGGAAGCGGTACTCCTTGCCCAGAGTCAACCCGTCGAGAGCAAGCCACCAGCATCCCGCCGCCTCATCGCGTTTCATCTGCCAACTATTTGATACCGTCCAGTCATTGAAGTCACCGACAAGAAAACAGTGCGGATAATGCTCCCCGTCCCTGTCCCGGTCATAGAGCACGAGCGTGACTGTAGTGGCATCAGCGTCATAGTTTATTCCGAGTTCAGTTCCGGAAGGCAGGGCCGCCTCCGTCACGGCCGCCGGCACGAATCCCTTGCCGCTGTCGGTGACCTTGCAGAAAAGGTCGGCGGTCTGCTTCGAGCCGTCCGCGCTGCGCACCACGACCCCGATTTTCGTCACGACCTCGTCGTCCCCCGCGCCGAACCACTCGCGCAACGAAGGCTCAAGCGTAAGCTTCCACACGTTCTCGACCCCGGTCTTCTGCCAGCGGCACTTTTCGGTGTTCACCGCCCACTCCGCCTGAACGTGCTCCCATTCTAGGTTCACAATCCCGATGTGGGCGTAAAGCTCGCCCGTGTAGCCTGCGAAGGGAAAACTGCCGCCGGCCTTGTAGTAGAGCGTGCATGGTTCGTCAGCAGATGGGGTCAGCGGGTCGGAGGAAAGTCCCGGCTGAAGCTTCTCTATGTCAAACGACGGAGTCTCCGGCTCCTGTGACGGACTCTCCGGCGGAGTGCAGGAAAAGAGCAGGGCGAGCGCGGCCGCCACGGAGAAAAGGATGTTCTTGTTCATTATTCCGAATTTTTCGAGAGCCGTTCCGCTGCAGTTTCCGCATCGGGAAGCGACGGCGCACCGCCTCTCACATTTGCAGCCGGCGGCCCGATCAGGAGCCGCCGGCCGATAATATACAGTTCAGATAAAACTATTCGATTGAGCCTGTTCCCGCGTTGAAGTCGAGGGTGACGGTCTGTCCGGCAGATACTGCAACCGCATCCAGTTCGCCACCATTTGCACGATATTTAATCTTCCCATCGTAGATGTTGAACTCACGGGTCCACCATGTACCACCATCTGCCTTTGAATATCCGGCATACATTCTGAGATTGCCGGCAGCGGCAGCTTTTATTGAAGCCTTGCCGTTCTCGACTGTAAACGGATGCTCTCCTTCAGTCCAGTTACCGAACGCGTCTCCAATGCCATAGACAGTCGCCTTCTCAACGGTTATCTTCTTGTCAATGAGATTTGTGTATATGATATACATGGCAGTTTCAGGCACTGTGAATCCGCCGTCAACCTTTGTCGCCCCGTCAACCGTCGCCACGACCTCTGCGGCAGACTTCGTGCAGGCCTCGTCAGAGAAGAACTTCACAGCTTTGCCGGCCTCAATCTGACGTATAGCCCAATATTCACCGACCTTGTTCGTAAGGATAGTTTTCTGAGCCTCCGCAAACTGATCTCCCTTGAAGAAAAGCTCATCAGGAACATAGCTGAGATCCTGAACCATCTCGCAGGTGAACGAGTAGCATTTCGAGAAATCACCGGACGAGAGATTGTACACGAGCGTAATGGTGTAGTATCCTTTGACATCATGACCCTTGATATTTGGTGCGCCCTGTATCATGCCTTCGCCAAGGTTAGTGTTTGCCTTGACCTTTCCGGCGTCATCAAGCTGAATCTTCCAGCCATTGCCATACTTGAACTTGAACTCATAGTCGGCAGGCATAATCTGCTCCGTGAGGATCCATGTGAGCTTGTCACCTTCCTTTTTCGGATCCGGGAAGAAAGTGTTGCCCCAAGAGTTCATTGAGCCTGAAACGCCCCACTTGACAGGAGCAAGCACTATCTGAGCGCCCAATGCGAGGTCGCCGGCCTTGTTGAGATCCAGAACGATGTGGTAGAAGCCGGTCTCGGCAACTTTCATCGCAGGAGCGTCATCACCGGTCACAAGCTTTCCTCTCTTCACGATGACATTCACCTGATCATTCTCACCATTAGTGTTGTAGTCCTCAAGGACAGCGCTGTAGCGGACTTCATTTCCGGCCGTGTAGAGAAGAAGTGAGAAGTCTTTCTGAGCCTCAAGCCATACATACTTCTCATACATTCCGTCACGCTTGGCATTGCCATCAGCCTCATTCATTCCGGCTGACATCATGTACTTTGCCGCAACGGCGTCCGATCCGGTTGCAGCGCCGGTAACATAGAATCCGTCTTCGATGACATCGTCAAGGTTACCACCGTTGTTGTTCTCCTCCTTATTGCAGGAAACGAGAACAGACGCACACAGGCCAACAAGTCCTGCGAATAATGCAATCTTTTTCATAATAAATAGGTTTTAATGTGTTATTAAAGTTTTTAAATCGTGTCATATCCTGGATTCTGAGTCCACAGAGGCATGCCATCCTTGTCTCGGACGGACTTCTCTATCACAGAATACGGAATCGGGAACCAGTTCCTGTTCTTGTCCGTGTCGGTGACATATTCGACATAGCCAGGATCTCCGAACTTCCCGTATCTTATGAGGTCGCGGCGACGGACAAGTTCCCAGGCGAACTCACGCCCGCGCTCATCAAGGATTCCGTCAAGGGTCAGCACCGTCGGATATGCGGAGCTGTAGGCAGTCTCCGGATCTGCCTCGTAAGCAAAAGTTCTGTTGCGAAGAGTCCTGAAGTCAGAGGTATTATATCCGGAAGTCCCCTGTCCTCCGCGAAGTATGGCCTCTTCCTTCATCCAGAGAACATCTGCGTAACGCATCAGCACAAAGTCGTTCTCGCAGTATTTGTACTTGCCTTCCCTGTCAACCTCGTATTTGAACATTCTCGCGCCGTCACCGATTGCCGCGTCAGTCAATGAGGAAACTGTCGGAAACACGACGGCATCATTACCGCGTTTGTCCTTCAGAGGAGTCGTGGAACCTTTTCTGCATATCGGGCCGACGAACCATCCCCAATGGTGCGTGTCATTGGTTCCAAGGCCTTCATCTCCGGTCCCGCGGACATCACGCCTGTTATAACGCTCCAGATAAGAAGGTCGCGCACAGAAGCCGTTCCAGCAGTCAAGCTGCGTCCCGTATGCCTCCTGCTGCTGATAGTGAAGTGAAAGGAACAGGACACGAAGCTTGTTCTTCATATTTCCGTCAGGGCCGCTTCTCTCGTCGAAGTCCGCCCTTCCGTCCTCAACGATTACGAATATATTCTCTTTGCTGTCCTCATTCTTTATCTTGAAGTTCGTAAAAAAGTCGGGTTCAATGGAATATGAGCCGGAGTTTATGACCCTGTCGCAGCAGGCAACGGCATTGGTGTAAAAATCAGCTTCACCAGCAATCGCCTTGAAATCGGGACGGTATTGTGAGTTATCCGAAAGACTTACATTATCGGGAGTGCATCCGAAAGACGTCGCATTGAGATAAAGCCTCGCAAGGAGAGCATAAGCAAAGCCATGCGTCGTGCGTCCATAGTTGGCGGAACGATTTCCGTCGGTAACGACAGCCATGTTAGGCGCGTTTCTTTCCAAGCAGTTGACGAGAGCCGACCATGTTTCCTGCGGAGCCAGAAGAGGGCGCGATTCATCCGAATAGTCCTCCGTGTAAGGAATGCGACCGAAACAGTCAAACAGAAGATAATAGTAGTATGAGCGGAGCACTTCAAGTTCACCGACATACTGGGCATACACAGCAGGATTCATGGACTCCCTGCTGTCAGCAAGGGTCTGAATGAGCTTATTGCACAGTACGGCGCCCGAAATGGTCATCTTCCATATATTCTCAAAGGCCTTCGCGTGGATGTCAAACTTGTGCGTATTCAGATTTCTCCAATATCCTCCGTCTGCCCAGTCATCCCCACGAGTAGGGCACAGACACTCGTCCGCCGTGAGCGATGACACGCCGAAATATCCCCAATGATCATGTATCCATTTCAAGTCAGCATAGGCCTGCCCCACGAGAAGCACAACATTCTCCTCATTGGTCATCATGTCCGACACCGTAGGATTACCATAGTTGACTTCATCAAGCATGCTGTCGCACGAAGAGAAGACGGACAGCGTCAGGGCAAGTGAAATAATGTATATAAACTTTCTCATTTTCTCTAATTTTAAAACATCGTGATGTTAAGACCGAGAAGAACAGTGGCGACCGTAGGATAAAAGCTCGGATAGTCAATGCCGGCGCTCCAGACATTTGTCGTGTCGACTTCAGGATCCTGCCCGCTGTACTTGGTGATTGTGAACAGATTCTGCCCGGTAAGATAGACACGCAGGTTGCTGACATATTTGTTCTCTTTCAACGGAATGTTATATCCAACGGTAAGATTGTCAAGCTTCAGATACGAGCCGTTTTCAAGATAATAGTCCGAGAAATTCGTCTTGTTGCTTATAACCGTGCCATTCTTTTTGACATCCTTCATGAACACATTGGTTGAAGCGACGGCGGCCTGAGGACCGTATGCCCAGCGCGTCACGTTCAGAATCTTGTTTCCGACAACACCGCGGAAGAACAAAGACAAGTCGAACGCCTTATACCTCACATAGTTGTTCCATCCGAAAGTGAACCATGGCTGTGCGCTTCCGATATTCATCTTATGACCTTCCGTCGCATTTCCACTGGATATATAGCCATTTTCCGGAGTCCTGTACATCCATGTCCCGTCAGACTTGATTCCCTCGAACTTATACCCGTAGAACTGCCCGACCGGAGACCCCTCAATGAGAATCTGCGTGTTGGTGTTCATGATTCCGTTCTCGCCCACTCCGCCGGATGTCGTCTGCTTGTAGTTGAAGCCCTTTGACGGATCGGACAGCCTGGTGATGACACTCTTATTGAACGCGAATGTAGGTGTAGTTGACCAAGTCCAGTCCTTCGTCTTGACCGGCACTCCGGTTATCGTAATCTCCGCGCCGTAGCTGTCCATCTGGCCGGCATTGGCAAGCAGCGTGGAATACTGGTACGGAGGCGTCGGCACCTCATAGTCCCAGAGAAGGTCGCGTGTCTGACGGTAGTAAAGGTCGAGGCTTCCATAGAGACGGTTGTCAAGAAACGAATAGTCGAGTCCGAGATTATACTCATATTTCTTCTCCCATCGCAGATCCGGATTCACGTTCTGCGCTACGGTATAGGTATAGACGTATTTCCCGTTATACCAGAACGTTCCACCGTTCGACAGAAGAGCCACCGACTTGAGATCAGACGCAAGGTTGTTTCCTGTGACGCCGAATCCGAGACGGAGCTTCAGGTCATTTACCCACGATGCACCCTGCATGAAGTCTTCTCCGCTGATTCTCCAGCCGGCACTGACAGCAGGGAACCATCCCCATTTGTTGTTCGCGCCGAAGCGTGAAGACCCTTCACGGCGGATTGAAGCGGAAAGGAGGTATTTCTCCGCGTAGTTGTAGTTGACACGCGCAAACATTGCGGCAAGTACATTGGAATTGCGGCTGGAACTTACATTAAGATAGTCCTTCGAGGCGTCCCCGTTGCCAATCTGATAGTATTTCATCGATTCGCTCGGGAATCCCTTGTTGCTCATGCTTGAACCGTCATACAGGAAACTCTGATAGGAAAAGCCGGCGACCGCCGCAACATTGTGCCTTCCGAATGAATGCGCATAATCCGCAGTCACCTCGAACAACTTGTTGTAGCTACCGTCATTCGAGCGCCCGGCCTGCCCGGAACCGGCAAGATCCTTCATCAGCTTGCCGTTTGCCCAATATGACGCGTTGTTTCCCTTCTCCATCGCGGCAAAGGCATTGATCTTCAAGCCGTCGACTGGAAGAATGTTTATAGTCGCCTTCACGCTTCCTCTGAAATAATCGCCGGTGCCGTAGGATTCCTTATTGTTCATTGTCTCCACAGGATTTGATTCACCTGTTCCCGGAGTTATGTAATATCCGGTCTCAGATGTCGAATCATAAATCGGATATGTCGGATTCAGAATCGCGGCCTGCTTGAAGTCGCCGCAGAAATAGTCGTTGCGGTAGTGCATATAGGAAAGGTCATACTGCAAGTTCAGCCAACCGTTCAAGGCATTCTGTGAGGCGGCTATCTTACCGATGATTTCTTCGCGGTTTGTGACCTTGGCAATGCCCTCGGCGTTCTTGTAGTTTACAGATGCACGATAATTGAACTTGCGGGAAGAGCCAGAAACAGCGACATTATGACTATGTGTAATGGCGGCCTTTCTCGTTATCGCGGACATCCAGTCAGTCCGGTTCGGATTGCCGTCAGCATCATAATAAATGACCGGCTTCACAGCCCCTCCGGAAAGTTCCTCGAGATTGATGAATTCATCCGCCGTGGCCATACCGAGGTCTCCGTTTCTCATTGACACCGAAGCATATCCGGAATACTCGACCTTTGTCTGCGGAACATCATTAAAGTTGGAGCCGCGTTTTGTCGTGATGATAATCACTCCGTTCGTACCTCGGGTTCCATAGATTGCGGCGGCGGAACCGTCCTTCAGAACATCCATAGACGCTATCTCATCATTCGAGATGTTGTCAATGTTGCTCACAGGAACACCGTCAACAATGAACAAAGGACTCGTTCCAGCTCCTTTATCAAGGGTTGAGAATCCTCGAATCTGGATGCTGTAGCCGGTCGATGTCGGATCTGAAGTCGTTTTGATGATGTTGAGCCCGGCGACCTTGCCCTGGAGAAGTCCGATCGGGCTGGTCTTCACGCCGGCGTTGAAGTCCTCGGCCTTGACCGAGGCGACGGAACCGGTGACCTCCTTCTTCTTCTGGGAGCCGTAGCCGATTGCGACGGCCTCGTCGAGGAAGACGCTGTCCTCCTTCAGGACGACCTTCGCCGGAACCTCGGAAGCCTTGAAGGTCACGGTGGTGTAGCCCATGCAGCTGAATTCGACGACGGTCTCCGCAGATGCGACAGTGAGCGCGTAGTCTCCGTCAACTCCGGTGGAAACGCCGTTGGAAGTGCCCTGCTCGATGACAGTGGCGCCTATGACAGGACCAGTCGCGTCAGTCACGACGCCCTTCACATCAAAGCCCGCCTGAGCCGAGAGCGAGAGCGCGGATGCGAGACCCGCCAAAACCATGATTATACGTTTCATTGTATCTGTTTTTATGATTAGTTTCTATCTGACTCCACGCTGTCCCGCCTATTATCCTTTATAAACGCCACGCTGACTGCCGCGCAGAGCATCAGTGCTCCGGCGAGGGCGAGCATGGCCACGGCATTGCCGCCGAAGATGTACTTGACTATGACCCCGCCGAGAAGTCCCATGCAAATCTGCGGGATGACAATCGTGAAGTTGAAGATTCCCATATATGCCCCGGCGCTGTTCGCGTCAATGGCGCGGGAGAGGATTGAATAAGGCATCGCGAGTATGCCGGCCCACGCGATTCCGATACCGACCATAGGGAGCATCAGGAGATACTGGTTATGGAGCAGCGAAAGCCCGAGGAAGCCGAGTGCACCGCAGGCGAGGGTGGCCGCATAGACGGTCTTGTTGCCGTAGCGGTTGGCAATCTGCGTCATGAAAAGGGCTATGATGCAGGCCGGAACGGGATAGACCGCGTTGAGGACGCCGACCCATGTGGCCGTGGCGCCTTCGGCGAGAACCGCCCCGGAATTGTCCGTGACGACCCCGGTGATTGCCGGCTTGAGGTAGTTCCACATCAGGAACAGCGCCGCCCATGAGAAGAACTGCGTCACGCCGAGCTGGAGCATCACCTTCGGAGTGCCCTTGAGAAGCTGTATGAAACCGGTCTTCGGCGCGGCGGCCTTGGCGTCCGCCTGAATGTCCGCCGGGATGCCCTCCCGGTCGTCGGAAGTCCCGTTATAGAGAGCGAACTCCTTGGGAGGATATTCCTTTACCTTAAATGACGTCACAAGGACGGAGGCCAGCAGTATTGCCCCCCCCAAGTAGTATGAGTACGCGATGTGGTCGGAGACATGACCCTCCTCGGCCGTGTCGCTGACCCCGCACCATGTCATGACAAGAGGAAGAAGCGCCCCCACGACGGCTCCGAGGTTAATCAGAAGTGTCTGAACCACAAAGCCTTCTGTCTTCTGACTGTCATCGAGCATATCCGTGACAAGCGCCCTGAAAGGCTGCATCGTGACATTGAACGAGAGGTCCATGAAGAGGAAGATGAGCGCACCCATCGCAAGCGGGGCAAATGCCAGAAGCTTCGGGCAGTTCGGCATGAGCACGAGGGCGAGCGCCGAGATTATCGCCCCCACAAGAATGAACGGGATGCGCCTGCCGAGCTTCGTCCATGTCTTGTCAGAGAACATTCCGACTATCGGCTGCACTATGAGTCCGGCAATGGGGGCGGCGAGCCAGAAATAACTGAGCGAGCCGAGGTCCGCACCGAATGACTGGAGTATGGTCGAGGTGTTGGAGTTCTGAAGCGAATATCCTATCTGAACACCCATGAAGCCGAAGCTGAGGTTCCAGATTTGCCAAAAGGACAATTTTGGTTTGGACGATTTCATTCCGTGGTCAGTTT
>DJRM01000141.1:2275-15513 GCA_002440085.1 Bacteroidales bacterium UBA6360 | reverse complement strand
GATGCGAATATATGAATTTTATAAATATAATGTGGCATATCCTCTGACGAACGGGTGATATATGGGGACGAACGGCAAGTTTTCGGCGACGAATGAAACGATATTCACGGATTTTTCCTAACTTGCAGGCATTAAGGCAATCGCGGAAACATTTACCAAGCATTCGCGGAAACGCCTGCTGACCACAATGGAACTGTCATCCTGAACGGAGTGAGAGACCTTGAAATGAAGAAAGACACTAAAATAAATGGACTGATTGTCACGGCATTTGCGCTCGCACACGCCGCTGTGGCATACGCTTTAGGAAGATTCGGTGTCAGCGACGAGCTCACGCTGACACTGCTCACCATGGCGATGACCGTGGTGCTGTGCCTGCGCCGCAGCCTCAACATCGAAATCACGGCCGCCTGCGTGATTGTAGTGAACGTCGCGGGATTTCTCATCGGAACAGAAGGAGGCGTGCTGCTGAGAAAGGTGCTGCATGACCCTGTGGCGGCGAGTTCACTCGTCACGTTCCTCACTACAATAATACTCGGATGGAGCACTGCGGCGCTCACGAAGGCATTTCCGCACGGAGACGCCGAAAGACACGGAATTCCCGGGACGCAGACACGCATACTCGTGTTCGCCTTCGCGTTCATATTTCTCCTCCGCCTTCTGATTTTTGTCTTCTCTTCGTCCGGCAGAAACCCGTGGAGCACGCTCGAAATCCTGTCCATGATTCTGTCAAACTCTGCGGTAATCATCACGCTCATCTGCGTCAACATCATATTCATACGCTTCCGCAGGCGGATAATCTACGGAGTGGGGAAGAAATGCTTCTGGTTCATATTCATTCTTTTTCTGCTCATCACCTCGCAGATGGTCGCGTACATCGTCTGCCTCTCGCCGGACTGCGTGATTCAGCCGGACACATCGACGGACTTCATCCAGCTCTGCGTGTTGTGCCTCGTCACGGACATCTCGGCCTACTGCATAATCTATCTCGCGAATCATTCCATCGAGGTTCAGCAGGCAATGCGGACGGAAAAGGAGAAGCGGCACTACGCCCAGTTCCGCTACGAAAAGCTAAAGCAGCAGGTGAATCCGCATTTCCTGTTCAATTCCCTCAACGTGCTCGACTCCCTTGTGCTTGACGGGCAGACTGAGGAGGCAAGCGAGTTCATCCACAAATTAGCCGGGCTGTATCGCTATATGATTCGCAACGAGGAGGAGAGGCTCGTGCCGCTGAGCGGCGAGATGGAGTTCGTGGATGCTTTCATCGACCTGATGAGGACGCGGTTTCCCAAGGGCTTTGAGGTGACGGAAGAGGTCAGCTGGGAGGATTTGAAGAAGACGGTGCCGCCGTGCGCGGTGCAGATGCTCGTGGAAAATGCGTTCAAGCACAATGCGGTGTCGGAGGCGCGGCCGCTCAGGATTGCGATGCGGTCGGCAGATGGTGGTCTTGAGGTTCGCAACACACTGATTCCACGCGCATCGAAGGCTCCGTCCACCGGGGTGGGACTGAAATACATACGCCAGCAGTACAGCGACCTCGACGGCGGGGAGGTCCTGATTGAGAAGACGGAGACGGAATACATAGTGAGGCTGCCGCTGATATGAAGTGCGGGCGGATGCCGTCCCGACGAGGTCCGGTTATGACATAGAGAAGGATCTCCGGTTATTACAGTTTGATTTGAAAAGAATTACGATAATATGAAAGTACTGATAGTCGAGGACGAGGTGATGGCGCGGAAAGCGTTGGCGAGGACACTTGAGAGCAGGTATCCGCAGATGAGGGTCGTCGGGTGCACGGGCTCCGTGGCGGAGACGGTGCAGTGGCTGAACGAGCATTCGGCGAACGGCGCCGGAATGCACGGCGGATGGGTGCAGGACAACGGGGCGGACGTGATTTTTATGGACGTAGAGCTTTCCGACGGCAACTGCTTCGAGATTTTCAGGCAGGTGCAGATTACGGCGAAGGTCATCATGACCACGGCCTACGACAGCTACGCCATAAAGGCCTTCGAGGCCGGCTCGCTCGACTATCTTCTCAAGCCGATCAGTCCCGCCGACCTTGACCGTGCCGTGAGCAGGGTCCTCAGGAGCGGCGGCGTTCCGGCGGACTTCGGTTCGGTGCTGAGGGCGGTCGATGAGGGACGGCACAAGGAAAGGTTCATCGTGAGGCTCAACGACCGCATCGTTCCCGTGAAGGTGGAGGACATCGCCTATTTCTGTTCGGAGGAGAAGAGCAATTTCCTCTACACCTTCGACGGGAAGAAATATGTCATGGACTCGTCGCTGGACATCATCGCGGACGAGCTGCCGGAAAAGGGATTCTTCCGTATATCGCGCAGCTGCATAATATCAGTCAGAGCCATCCAAAGTATCATCAAACAGGCAAACGGGCGTCTCCAGATTGTTCCGGATCCGCCCGCTGAATTTGAAATCACCGTGTCACGGGCACGGGTTGATGACTTTATGACCTGGCTATCCCAATGACGGGGCGCCTAAAAGGCGGTCTGCTTCGTTGCATGGGGATTTCAAATCCTCACAACCGGAAGGTTGCTCCGGTGTTGAAATCCCCAGTGCGCCTTGCATCCCCTTTCTTTCAACTACCTTCCTGAATCGCTTATTAAAGTGGCGATTTCGTCGTTGAAGGCCTGCTGATTGAGGAGGCTTTCGAGGGTGAGGTGCATACGGTAGCGCCAGTAGTGGCGGCTGACGGCGGGAATGTTGATGCGCTCAGCGTTCGGATCCGGGAGACGGAGAGTGCCGTCGATGGAGAGCCAGTCCTGAAACGGGAGAATGGTGAGCATCGCCGGGGAGCCGAGATGGTCGCTGACAATGCTGCGGCAGAGCCACGGCTCGCAGAAATACGGAGCCTCGCCGCCGAAGTTCAGGTGATAGAACCGAGCGGAGACCTCCCTGTCCTCCTCCCACCATGCGCGGATAGGGTTCATGTCGTGGGTCGAAGTTGTGCAGACGCAGAGGTACGGGTAGTGCTTAGGGTCGCCGAACTCCACGCTCGTGCTCTTCGGCATTCTCTGGATTTCGAGAGAGAGAATCTTTAGCTCCGACATCACGGAGGCCACGCAGTCCGGAATCATCCCGAGGTCTTCGCCGCAGGCAAGCATATCGGTGGCATGAAGCAGGGACGGGAGCTTGCGCATGGCGGACTCGCGCCAGAAATCGTTGTGGCGACGGTAGAAGAAGTCGTCGTGCAGGCGGTTGAACGTCCGCTGTAGATGCGGGTCGAGTCTGCGGTAGGAGGCGGTGTTCTGCGCCCCGATTCTCGGATGCCAGTAGCCCTTCATCACAGGATCCTCGACGAAGAGGACATCTGTAGGGTCATCGGCCGGAGCCGTCACGAACGCCCCTGAAGCCACGTCAAAGCCGTCAAAGGCAAGTTCCTCGGCAGGATACGGAAGCGCGGGATAGAAATGTCCGAGCAGGCCGCTGCTGTATTTGAGAGGAATCTCCCAGATGCGGAAGAATCCGAGTATATGGTCAATCCTGAAGGCGTCGAAATATTCCGACATCTTCCTGAGCCTCGCCTTCCACCATGCGAATCCGTCCTTTGCCATCTCGTCCCAGTTGTAGGTCGGGAATCCCCAGTTCTGACCGTCGGCGGCAAAAGCGTCAGGCGGAGCCCCAGCCGACTCGTCCATATTGAACAGGTGCGGGTACTGCCATGCATCGACGCTGGTGCGGGAAATGCCTATCGGAAGGTCGCCCTTGAGCACGACCCCCTTAGAATGGGCGTATTCTCGGACTTCGGTGAGCTGTCTGCCGAGATGGAACTGGACGAAGCAGTGGAAATCCACTTCGGTGCGGTATTCGGCGCAGTATTTCTCAATTTTGGCCGCAGAGTATTTCGCATATCCCTTCCATTTGCTGAAATCGGCAGTTCCGAAACTGTCGCGCAGGGCACAGAACACCGCATAAGGCTCAAGCCAGTCGCGGTTTGCCGAGATGAATGTCTTGTAGGCCGCTGTCTTAGAGAGCTTTGCAAAGGTTTTTTCAAATGCCTCACGAAGAAGCCGTGTCTTTTCGTTGTTCACGCGCTCATAATCCACCTGCGGCAGGGCGTTAAGCTCGGCCTGCAATGCCCTGTATTCCGGAGTTTCCTTGACTCCTGCGGCCTTTAGGCTTATGAACTGCGGATGAAGGGCAAAGGTGGAGTTAGCGTTGTAGGGATATGAGTCCTGCCATGTGCCGGTCATCGTGGTGTCGTTAATCGGAAGAAGCTGGAGTATGCACTGGCCCGTTGACGCAGCCCAATCTATCATTTTCTTGAGGTCAAGGAACTCGCCCACCCCGAAGTCATTCTCACTGCGGAGCGAGAATACCGGGATTGCCGTGCCGGCTCCGCGCCAACGGCGCAGCCCGAAACGGTGGCTGATGTCGGCAATTATAGTGAACTTGTCCTCGGCCGCTGTGCAGATGCGGTTCTCGCCGCTTTCCCATTCCTTTATCGTGAGCGTCCCCCGGTCAGCGATGACAAACTTGTATTCAAAATCCTCTTCCGTGCTTACGGCGAGCTTCCACTGCGGGAAGTTGCTGTCGTCCAACGGGATGAGACGTTTCCATTCGTCCATACCCTCACCGTTCCCGGCAATGCAGAGAACCTCGTCGCGGCTGACTACCGGGACATTGACCGTGATGAGGGTTGTCTTTGCGGCCTTGGAAACCGCAACCTTCTTCACAAGTAATGACTCCTCGGCTTTGCTCGGAATGCCAAGAAAGGAGGTGGTCGGAATGACAGCGGAGGAGGCGCCGGAAGCAGTTGCCTGAGAATCACCCGGCACGATGCCTTCCCGTGAGAATATTCCCTTTGTGAAGGCCGACGAGTAGAACGGAGCGTCCTCGGGCGCGTCCTGCCAGCGGTCACGGATGACGATTGAGGTCGAGGCCGCCGCCCCTGCAAGATTCAGGGAGTGATGCCTCCATTCGTGCCGCTGCGTGCCGTCGCGGCGGACAAGCTTGAAGTTGTAGTGATTGAGAGCCTCGGAGGAAACCCTCGCCACCTTGGCTGACCATCGTCCCATGCCATCGCTGACCATCGGGATTTCCCTGTTGCCGAGACACAGCACAAGGGACTCACCCCAGACAGTGTTGTATTCAATTGAAATCAGAGCGTTCATATATGTGGTTATTTTATGGTTATCTTATGTGTCAGTGTCATATTCGGTCAGTCCTGAAGACGTGCTGTTTCAGCCGAACGCCTTTTCATCTTGTTCCAGTTGAGAACCGGCAGCAAAGTTGCCAAAAAAGCCGCAACAATCCAAAAAATTGATACGGCGGTGAAGTCGCTTCCGTTCTCCTGAATCAGATAGCCGCTCGCGATGTCCTGGACGGCGGCAGCGACATAGCTTGAGACGCCGACCACCCCGAGTGCGGCACCGGTGGCCTTTCGCGGCACGATGTCTATGGCCATAAGCCCCGCCACAATGCAGTAGAGCTCGCCCATGGCGAAGTTAAAGACCGCCACATAGACCGTATTCAGAACAAATCCGCCTCCCGTGAAGAGGAAAAGCGACAGCATCACGATGCCTAAAAACCCCGAAAGCAGCGCCGGACGCTTTCTGTCCCCTTTGAACAAATTGTCAGAAATCCACCCGGCGGAAACGGTCCCGACCAAACCTCCGACCAATGCGGCCACAGCAATGGTGTTCGAAGCCTTTTCCAACGAAAAAAGTTTTGCTTTCTGTAGGAACAGCACACCCCAACCCGTTATGGCATATTTCGTTATATAGATGAACGCGGACGACGCGGCGATAATCCATATCCCCGGATGCCTCAGCACTCTTTTCTGGAGACTCAGCGTTTTCATTGAATCCTCGGGTTTCATCTCTTCGCCTGAGAGTTTCTGTACGGAAGGAAGTCCGCAGCTTTCGGGCGTATCCTTGACCGTCAGGAAGATGAGCAGAGAGCCGGCAAAGCCGATGAGCGCCGCAAGCAGGAAGCCCCATTCCCATCCCCACCTCGCGACAACGGCGGCGATGAGGACGAAGGATATGAATTCCCCGATGTAGGGGCTTGTGCAGAATATGCTGTAGAAAGTCCCCCTGCGCGACTGCGGGAACCAGCGCGACAGGCTTATGACTCCGGGAGCGGGCCCCATGGACTGGAACCATCCGTTCATTCCCCAAAGCAAGACCGCCGAGAAGAACAACGCCGAATGCGGCATTCCGAACGAAGTCACGCCTATTCCCAGGAGCGCTATAATGAAGTTTATGACCGAAGACAGCAACAGTCCGAATCCCATGAAACGGCGGATGTTGCAGTAGTCGGCGATGAAGCCGTTGATGAACTTGCCAAAGGCGTAAATCAGCAGCAGTCCGGAGCCGATGAGCCCGAGTTCCCCCGCCGTCATCACTTCCCCGTCAATCAGCGGCTGCTTCACCACGCTGAGACTCATCCGGCAGACGTAGTAGAGGCTGTAGCCGATTGTCACGCCGAGGAATGTGCTGCGGCGCACTTTCCTGTAGGTCGGCTCCACTTCCTGTTCCGGGACCTGAGCCGCCGCCGGACGACTTATTCTGAAAAAACTGTAGACACTCATATGCTCTTTTTCATGAATTCGCACAAAATCTTAACGGGACATCGCCAAACGGCTCATTCGGCTTTGTCTCTGCCCCATTCGGAATAGGGACACCTTGTCAGCGACGAATTGTAGTAGCGCCTGTCTCCCGTAACCTCCTTCCCGAGCCATGACGGGCGCTCAAATGTCTCTTCCTCGCTGCCGAGTTCCACCTCCGCGACGACAAGTCCCTCATTGTCACCGAAAAACTCGTCAACCTCAAACGTGTGATCGCCGGCCTTCACGAGCCAGCGGGTCTTGTCGATGATGCCGGGTTCACACAGCAGCATCAACTGAAGGGCATCCTCCACAGAAATTTCCTTCTCCCATTCGAGGCGCGACATACCCGAGGCCGAGCCCCCTCCCTTGATGGTCAGAAACGCCTTGTCCCCACGCACGCGGACACGCACCGTACGTCCGGGGGAGCGGCTGATGTAGCCCTGGACAATGTGCGTTGAGTTATATGCCTCCGCCTTGTATTCCTCGCCGATGACGAGAAATTTTCTTTCGATTTCCTGATGTATTGAAGATTGTTCCTGTGTCATAGAAGATTGCACTTATTGGAGGGATTCATCATCTGACGGTGTCTTCGACAGTACTGTCCTTTTGTAATCGAAGGTAAGGGCCACCGAACGCACGACAAGGTGGACGAAATATGCTGCCAGCAGTAGATGCACGGCCATCACTCCGTCCGGGTGGACGAACAATGCGAGTATGAAATAGCTCGCCAGAAATGAAATCGTCGAGAGTATCATTGTGTTGCGTATCGGGCGTGCCGCCGTGGCTCCGATGTAGATCCCGTCCCAGGTGAAGGCGATGCAGCCGAATGCCGGCATTACCATGAGCCAGAACATGTACGGGGCACAGCCGGCGATTACATCGGCGTCGTTGGTCATGACTTCGAGCATCCACTCGCCGCCGAAATAGTAGAACACCATGAACAGCAGGCACACAAGCCCCGACCAGATGAATGTGTAGCGGACAGTCATACGCAGGCTGGAGCGGTTTCCGGCACCGATATACTTGCCGCTCATGGCCTCGCCCGCGTAGGCAAAGCCGTCGGTGAAGTAGGAGAAGAGCAGCAGGACCTGAAGCATTATCGAGCTGACTGCCAGGGTCATATCCCCGAAGTGTGCGGCGATGACGGAGAAGCTGACATAGATTCCGATGAAGCTCAGAGAACGTATCACAAGGTCGGCGTTCATCGTGAAGTAGCGGTGGGTCTCCCCTCCCCTGAACGCGCCCTTCACGTCCTTCCACCCGTAGCCGGAGAACACTCTGCGGCGGAATTTGCCGAGCACGATGCCGACAGCCGTAACCAATCCGCAGTACTGGGCGACAACGGTTCCCCAAGCGATGCCGCTGAACCCCACTCCCTCAAACACAAAGGAGCCGAGCGTAAATCCGAGGGAGAGGTATATGCTGACGAATATGTTGACACCATTCACGACAAGGTCGGTAATCATCGGGCTCACACCGTCCTGCATCCCTATGAACCAGCCCTTGAACGCCATGAGGCTGAGGGTCGCCGGAGCGGCGAGTATGCGTATGTAAAAGTATTTGGTCGCAAGTTCCTGGACCTCCGGAGTGCAGTCGATGCAAAAAAATGCCAGCTGCACAAAAAACCATTGCATAAGCCAGAACAGAGCCGCGACGCCGAAGGAGATGCCAAGGCCGCGTGTGAGTATGTTGGCGCACTCACGCGTGTCGCCCCTGCCGTAGGCCTGCGCAGTCATGCCTCCGGTGCCAACCCTTAGGAACGAAAAGTTCCAGTAGAGCAGGTCGAAGAGCATGGAGCCGATGGACGCCCCACCGATGAATGTAGCGGCTGAAAGTCCTCCCGCAGGCTGGTGCCCGGCCACGGCGATGTCGACCATGCCGACAATCGGTATGGTTATGTTCGCCAGTATGCTCGGCAAGGCGAGCGAAAAAATCTCCTTGTTTATGCCCTTTGCAGATGTTCTGTTCATATTCTTGTTCACCCAATGTCACGAACAATTCTTTCCGCTTGAGTTTCAGGCTATTTCCGGTACTTCGTATATTCCTCCAGCATCCCGAGGTAAGAGGCATATCGTTCCGAGCTTATCGTCCCCCCATCGACGGCGGCCTTCACCGCGCAGCCCGGTTCATGAGTGTGGGTGCACGGGGTGAAGCGGCAGTTCTCCGAAGCCTTCAGCATTTCCGGGAAATATAGGGATATTTCCTCGGGAGCGAGATCGACGAGTCCGAATCCCCGTATGCCGGGAGTGTCGATTATCCCGCCCTCGCCTCCGCAGAGAGGATACATCTCGTAGAATGTCGTGGTGTGCCGCCCTTGAAGATGAGCTTCGGAAATGAGCCCCGTCTTGGGGTTGAGCGACGGATCCATCGCTTTGATGAGCGAGGACTTGCCCACGCCGGAAACTCCCGAGAAGAGAGATATGCCAGGCGTTCCGTCCTCTGACTTTTCGAGGCACAGCGCACGGAGCTTATCAACTCCGGCTCCGGTCTTCGCCGAGACTTCGAGTATGCGGTAGCCGGCGCCTTCGTATATCCTGCGGAAATTCGCGTGCGCTTCCGCAAACTCGTCGCGGAACTCATCGACGATGTCGCTCTTGTTCAGCACGATGACCGGCTTCACCCCATAGACCTCGCAGGTGACAAGCAGCCTGTCGATGAACGGGAGTTTGACCTCCGGGAAGGCGAGGGTGACGACGATGAACGCCCGATCGACATTCGCAGCGATAATGTGCGCCTGACGGCTGAGGTTCACGGACTTGCGGATTATGTAGTTGCGGCGCGGAAGTATGGCTGTGATTGCGGCCGGATCCGTCTCGGTGGCAGGGACGCTCCCGTCGGAGAGGCAGTCACCGTCAGCATGGAACTCGACCTTGTCCCCGACAGCCACAGGATTTGTGGCTGAACTTCCCTTCAGCCGCACCTTTCCGCGCAGCACCGCAGGGAACAGCCTCCACGAGGGAAGCTGCGCCAAGAGATAGTGGCTGCCCGTATGTTTGACGACCGTCGCTGTTCCTTCCATAAATTTCCGCGTCCGGCAATCTTTTTCGCCGAAAGCCGTGCAAAGATACAAAATCTTTATATACCTTTGCCGCCCGAAAATTTACTAAAAAGGAGATTGCCGCGTTACGCTTCGACGTCAGAATCCTCACAACCGTCAGGTCGCTGCGGTTTTGCCCTCTTCGCAAGCCTTGCTCTCACTCTTTTTCTTGAAATTTTCGCCAAGTTTTTTCAAAAGAATTTTATCATGAACAACGACAAGGCGCTTGAGCGCCGTGCGGAGAACAGCGAAGCGATGGCCATGTGCGATGGTGCGCACGGAGCACCACTTCCCCTTCGAGGGGACGGGAGGGGTCGAAAAGTCTGGGGTTATGCTGCAGGGATAATCACCGGAGTGACATACGGAATGAACCCGCTGTTCGCCATGCCGATTCTCAGGGCCGGGGTGTCGACGGACACCGTGTTGTTCGTCAGATACGCCGTGGCGGTGCTGGTGCTTGCCGGAGTCATATTGGCCGGCAGGAAATCATTCAGAGTGAGCCGGAAACAACTTGGATGGCTCATCGTACTCGGAGTCCTGTTCTCGTGCAGCAGCCTCGGGCTCTTCCTTGCCTATAACTATATCCCTTCGGGCATAGCGACGACAATTGTGTTCCTCTACCCTACACTCGTCGCACTCATAATGGTGTTCCTCCGTGTCTACCCGAGCTGGCAGACGTGGGTTTCGATTGCTGTGACGTTCATAGCCATTCTTTTCCTCTGCAACTATGACTCCTCGCAGCCGGTTCATTTCGAGGGCATGGTGCTCGCGTTTCTCTCTGCGCTCGCGTACGCGTTCTTCATCGTCCTCATAAACCGGAAACGCTGTCTGCGCGAACTCCACAACGACGTTCTGACATTCTATTCACTCGCTGTCGGATGCATCGTCTTCGGAGCCATCGCATTCATAGGCAGCAGAATGGGGAATATATCCATGAGCGGCGACTTCCGGCTTCTCAACAGCCACGCCTCGATGTGGATAAACCTCATCCTTCTCGCAATCATCCCGACGGTCATCTCCACCGCCACCCTCGCCGCATCAACGAAAATCATCGGAGCAACAAAAGCCTCGGTGATGGGAGTATTCGAGCCGCTCACGGCAATCCTCATCGGCACACTTGTCTTCGGAGAAAAGATGTCCTGGAACATAGCCATCGGCATTGTCCTCGCCATCTTCGCCATCTGCTTCATGATAGTAAGCCCCGGAAAGAAAAAGTAGTCTTCGGGGCTGCGTCATCTATACTTCCGCACGCGCTCGTCGTCGATGACACCGCTCCAGTTCAGACCGAAGGCGTAATCGTAGAGATTGCCGTCGGCGTCGCGGTAGCAGCGCATGTCGCGAGGCGTGTCCTCGGCCTGTTCCTCGACAGTCCGCATGTCGGCGGGCATCTGGAACGGCAGGAGTGCCGACGGCTCGACTTTTCCGGACACGAGGTCGAGTATCGTCTGCCGCTGAACGTCGAACATCAGGAATATGGCATCGCAGTAAGGCTCAATCTCGCTCAGAACCGGAGGATTGAGGACGTTTATGGCCACTATGACAGGCTTTTCGCCCATGCGCTTCTTCGTGTTCACGACAAGATCCATGTCTTCCCTGTTGACTGTCCTGACACTGCGCCCACGGTAGCTGCGGTTTGTGAAATCCTCGTACGGATCGCCTCCGGCGATGCTCTCCGCCCTGGCGTAGACGGCGGTGTAGTCACCGTACTGCAGGCTGATGGGACGATAGCCGCTGTCCTTGCCGGAGGCCGCCGCCTCCTTGTCAAAGCCGTAGCCGCTGTTCGGGGATTCGATGAAGACGATTGCTGCGTCCGCTTCCTCAGGTGTGGAGACAAGTTCGAAATAGCGTCCTGCAAGTTCCGCGCTCAAAGGCGTTATGAACTGCTCGGCTATGCGCTGCTTCCAAAAGTCAGTGTACGAGGGAACATGGCGTTCCGGCACATAGATTTTCTTTCTGCCCTCAAGAGGCAGCACCCCACCGTGGTTCTTGAGCATGACGACACTCCTGAGCTGCGCGTCATAGCCCTCCGCCATAAATTCAGGACAACCGACAACCTCGGAAGTGCGAGCCGGATCAAGGTAGGGATTCTCGAAAAGTCCCGTGCGGAAAATGTTGGTCAGCAGGCGACGCGCAGAGGTGCGCATACGTTCCTGCATCCATTCCTCGCCGTGCTCAGCGACTCCGATGCGGTAAGCTTCAAGCACCGGTCCGCGCTCGTTATTGCCGCCGAATTGGTCAACTCCGGCCATAAGCACACGGTAGTGACGCTCGGCAACGCTCTTGTCCTCCATTCCCCAGCACTTTCCCTTGCAGGCATAGACCCCGACTTCATCATGGGTGATTATCCAGTCGGTACAGATCACGCCGTCGTAGCCCTGCTCTTCGCGGAGCATTTCCTGGACGAACTTATGGCTGTACCCGCTGCCGACGCCGTCCGGCTCAATGCCATAGCATATCGAATAGTCCGGCATAAGCGCAGAGGCCCTTTGGGTCTTTCCGTCAAGATTGAACGCGCCTTCTGTGAAAGGAATCGTGTGGAGTTCAAAATTTCCGTTCGGGAACACGGCATATTTGCCGTAGCCCTGATGACCGTCACGTCCGCCCTCATTGCAGGCTCCGGTGCCCGGCCAATGCTTTACCATTGTATTGACGCTGTTCCAGCCCCAGCCGTCACAAATCTCCGCATCCCCCTCGGATGTCTGAAACCCGTCGCAGTAGGCGCGGGCAAGGTCAGCGGCAAGTTCAGTGCCTTCTCCCATAGTATAACAGAAGCGCATCCAGCGAGGGTCTGTGCCCACATCGACCATCGGATAGAGCGAGGTCGTAAAGCCAAGAGCCCTATATTCAACGGACGCGATTTCGGCAAAGCGCTTCATAATCTGAGGAGAGAAAGTGGCGCACATTCCGAGGCTGCCCGGCCACATGGAGATTTTTCCGCCTCCGCCGGCATTGAATTCTGCGTCCGCACGAGACGAGTGACGCGGGTCAGAAGAGTTGTTGCAGGGGATGCCGAATCCAAGTCCCTCCACAAAACCCTGGGCCTCATTGTTCCAACGGGCGGCGACCTCAGGGCTCTCAACGGCCGTGACAAGCACATGACGCACTCCGTCCTCCTCCAGGAAACGCTTCTGCTCATCGGTCAGAGTCCAGGCAGGAACACCGCTCTCCTCCAATGACTTGCCATTGTATGCGGCACGCTTCGACGGAATCGTCTGATGGCTGCTGTAGAGCATAAGCCCGGCAATGTCCTCCATGCTCATCTGCGAGGCAAGGTCAGCGACACGCGCCTCGACAGACTGCCTCCAGTCCTCATAGACATCAAGCTTCCCGTTGCGGTTCAGATCCTTGAAGGCATAGCCGTCCTGATGCAGAATCGTGATGCCGGACTTAGGATTATACCCCAATGTCGGACCGCCTTTCTGCTCAATGACATTATACCCGTCACCGGCCGATTCTGTCCACTTCTGCCCGCATCCGCAAAGCGCGGCCACAGAAAGCGCCAACGCCATGATAATATGTCTATTCCCCATAAGATAATTCCTCCATCTACAAGACACGCCGAAGGCATCCGCACCCTCAAAATATGTTTAGAAGCTGTTTGAATTTTTTGTTCAGTTATTTTGAGATGTATTTTTG
>DJRM01000141.1:0-2151 GCA_002440085.1 Bacteroidales bacterium UBA6360 | reverse complement strand
AAAATTAAAACAGCTTCTTAATTTCTCGAGAGCAGCAATCAGTTCGTCGGGCCGTCGTTGTAGGCGCGGTACTCGCCTTTCATCACGTTGAGGGTCTTCGGAAGCCACACGCGGTAGCGGACTGACTTGTCCCATGTGTTGCCGGCGGAAGCAAAGTCGCAGAGATGGATCTGCCGAGGCTTGCCGTTGTTTTCGAGATCGGTTCCTGCCACCATCGGAACGGTGAAAGCCATCCATGCGAACCCGCCGTTGCCGGCCGGGGTCAGCTCTACGGATCCGTCCTCCGCAGCCTTAATCACGACGCCTTCGTCAACAAAGCCGTCACCGAAACGGGAGTCGCGGGCAAGGACGAGCGGTCCTCGGGTGATCGCATAGTGCATATTCTGCTCGACAACCCGCGCCGTCATGTCAAGCCCCAGCTCAATGCGGTCGCCCTTCTTCCACCGGCGGCTGATTTTCGCATACTCTCCCACCGTAAGTTCATCGAGTTTCACGGAAAGCGTGTCCGCACCGCTGATGACCCTCGCGGAACTGCGGCGGCTCCACTCCGGAATGCGCAGGGCAACGGTGAAGTCAGCGGCCTTGTCCGGGGCAATTTCTATGGATATGTCCCCGCCGGCCGGGTAATTGCCCGTCTGGACAACCTTCATCCTATTGCGCTTGCCGAGAGAAACTTCCGCCTCGGACTCACCGTAAAAATTTATCGTAAGACAGTCTTTGTCAGCAACATAAGAAAGGGAAGGAATCATCGCGAAAGCGCGTGGACCGTTTGCATTGCAGCAGTTGATGTTCAGGCCGCACTGCCTCTCGCCTTCCACGCGCCAGCCCTCAAGCGGAGTATACTTCGCAATCTGGCAGCCGTCGTCCTTCAGCGAGCCGAGTATGGCATTGTAGAACGTCCGCTCGATGTTGTCGGCAAAGCGCGAGTCGCCCGTGATGGCAAGAAGCCTGCTGCAGAACTGCATCCAAGTAAAGCCCACGCAGGTTTCCATAGTGTGGTAGGTCGGAACCGTCTGGAGAGACTTTCCGCCGTACCAGCATTCGACCGCGCTGCCGGATCCCGCGATGTTTATCTCCTCCGCAAGTATGTGCGAGTATGCCACCAGCACTGCGTCATAGTCCACCTTATTGCCCGTGACCTTATAGAATTCAAGAAGCCCCTCATAGCAGGACATCATCTCGTATGCCTTCTGTCCGTTGGCGTAGTTGAACCACCTCGCCGGATGCGGGAAGCGCAGGGCCACCGGAACATCCGCCTTGCTTATGAGCTGCGGTCCCTCGGGAGTTTCCCACTGCGTGACAATATATTTCGCGAAGTCGAGATAGCGCTGCTCGCCGGTCTTGTTGTAGAGGCTCATGATCGGCTCCAGTACGGATGAGCTCGGCATTCCCCGATAGCCGCCTGTAAGGACTATGTTTGTCTTGCCCGGCCCCACCTGCGAAAGAAGATGGTCCGCAACACCGGCAGCCGCATCAAGAGCCTTGCGCTCTCCGGTCAGCTCATACCAACTCAGCAATCCGAGCATCGTGTACTTGCGTCCCCATATATCCCACTCCTTCAGCTGATTCTCCGGAGGATAGTTCCCGATATATCCGTCAGGCGTCTGGGTTTCAATGATTTCGTCTACAGACTTCGCGATTTTCGCATAAAGTTCGGCATCTCCGGTATAGCGGTAAGCACCGATTGCGCCGAGGGTCCACTTGCCCCAAAACTCGCTATTCCATTTCCAGCTTTCAATCCTGTGTCTGAACGGCTCGACAATCTCATCGACGTCCTGTTCCTTCACCCTATGCCGAAAACAATCATCAATCCTCCCACCGACATATCCCCCAACCTTAACGGAATTGACCGTCATCTCCTTTCCGTTTCCGCCGAGGCAAACGCCGCATCCAAAAACAAAAGCGGCAAGAGCCGAAATACCTAATTTCACCTTATTCATAAAGTTATCAGTTTTTCTATTCACAAACGCACCACTCTTCAGAGAACAAACGCCCCAAAGAACGACAAAATTAAGCACAATCCCACCGACAATGCTTAGATTTATGACACAATGGTTTTGATTTTTGATACAGGTTCTGATATTGTTCAAGCGAAGCGAATTTTTCGTCCATAACCGATTTTTCACGAAAATACGAAACGATTTTTCACAA
>DJRM01000115.1:42588-44964 GCA_002440085.1 Bacteroidales bacterium UBA6360 | reverse complement strand
AAGCTGAGCGACCGTGGCGTCGGCAAGGGCGGCGGAAGACGGCATCTCGTAGGGGATGATGCCCAGACCCTTAGGACAGAATGCGCGTGTCTCCGGAATCATGGACCAGAGGAGCCTGGTGAGCACGTCCTTCGCGAGGAACGGGCGGTGATGGGTCATGGCGACGAGCTCTATCGGATGGGTGTGCAGGGAGGCCTTGTAGCCGTTCCCGCGCTCTATCATGAGCGAGTGCATGGCAAGGTGGGAGGCCAGTTCGGAGGTTGGCTTCACCGGGTTGTCGGCGACGATTTCGTAGCTTTCGCAGTCGTCGCAGATGCGGATTATGGAGCCGTTCTCCATCGGGAAGCGGGCGAGGTCGCGCATCCTGCGGTTGGTGCCCTTGCAGAAGAACCAGCAGCCCCCGAGGTTCGGGAGTTTCTGAACCATCGGCATCTTAGGGGCTATGGCCGGCAGCGCCCTCATCCGGTCATCGACATATTCGGTGACGTTCACGACTATGTTTCCGCCGTTTCGCTCGGCCCATCCCTTTTCCCAGAGATAGCCGGCGACTTCGGCGACCTTTTCAATCTCGCGCCTCAGTTCGGGGCGGTTTTCAAGTACGGAGTTTTTCATTTCTAAAACAAATTAGGGAATATAAGGGAGAAGACAAGGAGCAGAAGCCCGCAGACAAGCACGGCGGCCGTCTTTTTGCCGGATCCCTTCCACTCCTTGAGGACTATGCCCCAGACATTCGAAAATATGACATTGAGTGCCATGAGTATGCACCAGGAGAACTTCATCACGACAGAATCGTCCTCAAAGAATGACTTGCCGACGCCGAGACCGAAGAACTGGCTGTACCAGAGCAGACCGGCGAGGGCACAGAAGAGGATGTTGTTTCCGAGCACCTTCGTGTCTGTGTAGTCCGAGAAAGTGCGGTTACGGAAGTTCTTGTATAGACAATAGACGGCGTTCGTGACAAATCCACCGAGAGTCACCATAAGAGTGGCGGGAAGAGTCGCGAACAGAGGCTTCATTCCGCTGACCTGAAGCGGCTTCCCGGCTTCAAGTCCGAGGCTGAAGCAGGCGGACATTACGCCGGCGAGCACCGCGATAAGCAGGCCCTTTGTGAGCGCAAAGTCAGCAATTGCCTTTTTGCGGTCCTCCTCGCTCATCTGCCGTGAGCGAAGCGCACCGGCATAGCCGATGACAGCGATGCCGGCTATCGTGAGGCATACGCCGAGCAACAGTATGAGTCCGCTGCCATGGAAGAGATCCTCATGCGAGAGGATTGCAGGCATCAGGGTCCCCACGGCCGCGCAGAGCCCGAGCGAGAGAGACTGGCCGAGAGCAACCCCGAGATAGCGCATGCTCAGGCCGAAAGTGAGACCACCAACTCCCCAGAGGGCGCCGAAGCCCATGGCCTTGAATGCTGCAGATGTCTCCGCTCCGAGGATTTCAGAGAGAGAACTGCCCTGCGGCACAGCAAGAAGGGCACCCAAAAGCGGAAAGACTATCCACGCAAACACGCCCTGCACAAGCCAGAAACTCTCCCAGCTCCACTGCCGCACCTTCTTTATAGGCACGTAGGAGCTTGACTGGCAGAAGCTTCCAAGCGCAATTATTATCAATCCTATTACTATATTCATATTGGCATCGTTTTATAAGAAGTTACGGCTTCAAGTCGGATGGCGGGAGCCCTCCGCTCATGAAAAAAATCGCGTCGTGGCTTCCCGTCATCCTCTCTTTCGCCTTTCGCTCCCATCCAGATTACCTTTTAGATGTAACCTCAACTTCATACTTCTGAACTTCCGGGATGAAGTCGCTGCCGGCAGGGACATCGTTGCGGAGGCAGAACTCGTCATAGACGGCGTTCCAAGGCAGGGACTTGCACTCCTCCTCAAGGGCGAGCACCTCGAAATGACGGTCTTCAAGCTCATACTTGGAGATGAGTTCCTTCGGTTCGAGAAGAGCGCGGAGCATTGATTTCTGAGCAGCGCGGGAGCCGATGACGTATGCTCCGACACGGTTCATCGCGCCGTCGAAGTAGTCAAGCCCGTAGTGGACGCGGTCAAGGGCGCCGGCGCGGACAATCTCGGAGAAGAGTTCCACTGTGCTGTCGTCCATGATGGTGACATGGTCAGAGTCCCAGCGGATAGGGCGGCTTACGTGAAGCATAAGTTCAGGAACGAAGCACAAGAGCGCGGAAACCTTGTCGGCAGGGCTCTCGGTCGGGTGGTAGTGACCGGTGTCGATGGTCGGAATCTTGCCGTTCTTCGCTGCGTATGCCGTGTAGAAGTCGTGGGAGCCGACAGTGAAGCTTTCAAGGCCGATGCCGAAGACCTTGCCCTCGATGCAGTCCTTCATGTTGTCCTTCTTCTCGGCGAAAATCCTGTC
>DJRM01000115.1:38337-42502 GCA_002440085.1 Bacteroidales bacterium UBA6360 | reverse complement strand
ATGCACGGGTCGCCCTGAGCCTTTCCCATGGCATCGGCGATGTCGCGGCAGCGTTTCGTGTGTTCAATCCAGAAGTCACGGATTCCCTTGTCCGGATTTGCAAGAGAGAGGTTGCCGCTCTTCGGATGCGAGAAAGACGTGGAGTTGAAGTCGAGTTTCGTGTCATGTTCCTTTCCCCACTCAATCCAGCTCTGGAAATATTCCGGAGTCACCTCGTCGCGATCGACGACCTTGCCCTGGAAGTCTCCGTAAATCTCGTGAAGATTGAGACGGTGTGTCCCAGGAATGAGGCTCTTGGCCTTGAGTATGTCGGCGCGGAGCTCGTCGATGTTGCGTGCGGCTCCCGGATAGTTGCCGGTTGCCTGGATGCCTCCCGAGAGAGCGCCGGCCTGCACCTCGAAGCCCTTCACGTCGTCTGCCTGCCAGCAGTGCATGCTGAGATGGAAATCCTGAAGCTGCGCGAGCACCTTTTCCGTGTCGATTCCAAATTCGGCATAGCGTTCCTTGGCGATTTCGTATGCCTTGTTTATGAGTTCCTGTTTCATATTTTTATGTTTTATATTTGTTTCATGTCTGTTTTTCAGATCTCCCGACTTCACTTCGCAAGCATCCCCTCAAAGCGGGCATAGGCCACGTTCCAGCCCTGCCTGTCCTCCGGTTCAAAACGGCGGAGAGACGGATCGGAGGCCAGAGCACCGCGCATTCCGGACATAGAGTCCGCAAGACCGAGCCCGACGAACTGAGCCATGAGGTTGCCCGCCGTGGTGGCCTCCGCCGGACCTGCAATCACCGGTATTCCGAGCGAAGACGCTATCATCCGGTTAAGTTCCGCGTTCAGAGAGCCGCCGCCTATGACGTGCAGCCTCTCTATCTTCTTGCCGGAGAGTTCCTTCAGCCTTCCGAGCACTATACGGTACTTGAGGGCGAGAGACTCGAATATGCAGCGGATGAACTCCGCGTCCGAAGACGGAGCCGGTTCTCCATGCGAAAGACAATATTCCCTGATTGCGGAAGGCATGTCCTCGGGATTGGCAAAGGAAGCGTCGTCAGGGTCAATCATGCTGCGGAACGGAGCGGCCGTCCCCATCATCGCGACAATCTGCGGATAGCTGTATTCCCGGCCTTCCCTTTTCCACGATGCGCGGCATCTTTCCAGCAGCCACATTCCGGTTATGTTCTTGAGGAAGCGTATGTTGCCCTCGGCTCCGCCCTCATTGGTGAAGTTCATCGCGAAAGACTTGTCCGTGACAATCGGCGCCGGTGTCTCGACTCCCATCAGCGACCATGTCCCTGAACTCAGATAGGCGAAATTCCCGTCAGTGGCGGGAACTGCGGCAACGGCGGATCCCGTGTCATGCCCGGCAACTGCAATCACCGGAATCTTCCCGAGTCCCGTCTCCGCTGCAACATCGTCAGTGAGCGTGCCGATGACGTCACCCGGCATAACGATTTTCCCGAAAAGACTGCGCGAGACTCCGGCGGCATCAAGAATCCTGTCGTCAAAGTCGTGCGTTTCCGGATCCATCAGCGCAGAAGTGGAGAGTATGGTGTATTCGCAGACACGCTCTCCGGAGAGCATATATGAGATTGCGTCCGGAATAAAAAGCAGCCCCTTAGCCGCATCAAAGGCGGAATTGCCTTCCTGTCTCATCGCAAAAAGCTGAAAGACCGTATTGAAGTTCATAATCTGAATGCCCGTCCTGCGATAGAGTTCATCGCGCGGAACGGCCTCGAAGAATTTTTCCGGGACGCCGACGGTATAGTCGTCGCGGTAGGAGCGCGGCTGTGCGAGAAAATGTCCGTCCTTTCCGAGAAACACGAAATCCACGCCCCATGTGTCCACTCCGACAGATTCGATTTTTTCGCCAGAAGCTGCCGCCTTTCGCAGCCCCGTCACAATCTCGTTCCACAGCCCCCACAAATCCCAGTAGCTGCGTCCACAGACTTTAATTATATTATTTGGAAACCGGTGTATTTCAGTCATTTGAATCTCGCTACCGGTATATTTCCCGAGTACGATGCGGCCGCTTGTCGCGCCGAGGTCTATCGCCAACGATGCCATATAGTGTTCATTGATTATGTTTGAAAACAATCCCCGGCGGAATTGTCTTACACAAAGTAAACGGATTCCCGACATTTATTTGCCATTATTATGGCATCAAAATGTTGTTTTCTGATTTTATTGAATTATATTCGCCGAGGAATATGTCATATATCCAAAAAATGGAAAACGTACAGAGCATAAAGTATCTTCTGAGCGGGAAGAAGGATGAACAATGGGGACTCACTGTGAATACGGTCGGGACTCAGACAATAGAAAAGGGCTACACCAGCTACCCTCCGGCCGAAAGGCATCCGGAAGGCTTCTACTTTGATGTTCGGAAAGGCCGGGTCCTCGATAGCTGGCAGTTGCTGTACATCCATTCAGGAAAGGGGCTTATGTACGACAGGGACGGCAACGGTGCGGACATCAACTGCGGCGAGATGATTCTTCTGCGCCCCGGATGCTGGCACAGCTACATGCCCGACAGGGAGACCGGATGGGAGGAATACTGGATCGGCTTTCAGGGTCCGGTCATAGAGGAGAGGATGAGGGGCGGATTCCTTGACAAGACAATATACAGAGTCGGCGTACGCGAGGACATTGTCTCGATGTACAAGAACGCGATTCAGATTGCCGTGCAGGAAAAACCCTCCTACCAGCAGTATCTTGCCGGCACGGTGAACATGCTTCTCGGCATCGCCATCTACAATGACGCGAACAAGACCGCCTCCGGAGACTACGCGGCGAACAAGATTGACACCGCCAAGGCCATCATCAGGGAACGGTTTCGCGAAGTTCTCGACCTCGAAGAAGTGGCAAAGGAGGCCGGAATGAGCTATTCCTGGTTCCGCAAGAAGTTCCGCGAGCACACGGGCATCTCACCGGCCCGCTACATCCTCGGACTCCGCATTCAGGAGGCCTGCCGTCTGCTTGCGGAGTCATCCCTCAGCATCAAGGAAGTAGCATGGCGTCTCAACATCGATGACAGTTCCTACTTCTCGGCAATGTTTCTGCGCGAAGTGGGCATTTCACCTAAGGAATACCGCAGCAGGTTCAACGCGAATCTGGATTAGCCCCGGGACGCGATGTAGACCGCCTCGTCAGAAAGAGACACGCAGCCCCATGTTCAAACGAGCGATTGAGCCGAAGCGGTTCACGGATGTGGAGGGGCGGTTGCCGATGAGATTCCGGAGAGTGTACGGAACGTAGGAAAGGCGCGGCTCGAAATAGAGGCAGAAACGATCGGCTATGGAGTAGTCGAAACGGACTGCCGAGGTGACTCCGGCATAGAAACGCGCCTGAAGAATCCAGTTGTCGATACTGAAAAGTACCCCGAGTTCAGGGCCTGCAAGCGCAGAAAGCGTGACCGCAGAGGCTCCCTTCCCCTGCCATCTGATGCTGTTGAGAACGGCTTCAGGCTTAATTGCCACATTGTAGCAATGAGCAATCTTGTCCGTGTCGAATACCTTCATACCGTTCATTGAATATGAGCCTGACAGTCTGAAAGTTACGTCCTTGCGGGCTTCCTGACCGAGGATGAAGTCGTAGCGGTCATAGGTGGAGGAATAAAGTCTCCACGTGTCTTTCACGAGCGGAGAAGACTGGAATTTCATGCTCCCAGTAACCGTCAGATACGCTATTTTAGTGTTCCACGCGGCATAGGGACCGTTCTTCACTTGCCCTATCGGCCCGAGAAGCTCATCAAAGACTCCCGCCCGCTTGGGCCTGTTGAGCCAGTCGATGTATGCGCACCCGGCTGTCACTCGCCTGCCAGAAATCGGCGCATCCAATCTAAAAAGCTCTGTTCCAAAGATATATGAATGCACGCCATCGCTTTTCCATGTCTCCAACGACTGTGCAGAGACACGGAAACCCGCGACGCAGGTCAGAAGACCGAACGACGCGACAATGTATTTCAGCGATTTCACCATAATCTACCAACCACCTTTAGATGCAAAGCACACGAAAATGTGACATAAGACGTGCCAAGGGGTGAAAAATTTTACCAATATGACAATTTTTCCGAAATATCGGATAACGAATGCCGCCACTATGAGATTTGTCGACCGGACTTAGAAGCTGTTTGAATTTTTTGTTCAGTTATTTTGAGATGTATTTTTG
>DJRM01000115.1:19550-38234 GCA_002440085.1 Bacteroidales bacterium UBA6360 | reverse complement strand
AAAAATTAAAACAGCTTCTTACAGAGGAATGTTGACGCCTGCCAGGAGACCGTAGACCGTGTCATACCAGTTCGCGAGAGTGTTGACGATGGCGTTTCCGCTGCGGGATTTCCATGAATACGGAACTATGGAGACGCGGGGTTCGAGGAAAAGTCCGAAATGACGGTCGATGTTGAAGCGGAACTGTATACCGCCGGTAAAACCGAGATAGATTCTCCGGATTGTGTAGCCGTCATCCGACTTCTGCATCAGTCCTGCTTCGGGACCGAACAGAATCGGCATGGAGAACACTACCCTGCCGGTTTTGTGCCAGAACATCGGATCGAACATCAGTTCTCCGCGGGCACCGCCATAAAAACAGTTCTTCTGCCGGCCGTCAGGGAACTTCTTCCAGATGTCACGCCCGTAGAAGGCTGACAATCTGACAGAAAGAGGTCCGGTCAGAAGACGTCCGTATGAAAGAGTCAGACTTTCGCGAGCCGAAGGAATGAACCCGACGGTTTCGGAGACAAGGTCTGATGCCTGGAACTGCGCGCCGGCGGAAACGGAAATGAAGGCATCACGGACGAACCACTTGCCGAAATTTTCTCTCACGCCGTCTTCCGGAGCCCGGAAACGGTTGAAATGAGCCGTCACTCCGAAATCAAGCGAATATCCGCCGTGACAGCGGGCTGCAGAGGAGAGACGGTCGAGACCATCCGAGCCGAACAGCAGGGACGGACGGAAGAATATGTCTAAATCGCGGGCTGCCTGAGCGCTGAACTCAAGACCCACGAAAAGCTTCGCGGCGAGAGAGCTGCGGCCCGAGGCCCGGACAATCTCAACAGCGGCTCCCTCGTATGTTGAGACACGCAGAATGCGAGAAGGCCTGTAGCCATAGAAATAGGAGGTAATGTCAAAGCTGTGCGAGACGTCACCGCAGACATTCCAAGCGCGAACCCCATCGGCATTGCGCCGCAGGCTGCCGCCGGAAAGCCCGACCGACAGCCCGTTATAGACGTTAAGCTGCTTTCCGACAGAAGCGCCGGTCACCGGTCCCTGCGAATAACCTGAAGCAGAATTGGAGAAGAGGCTCCAGCCGCCTGCCTTCACACTGATGAAGGTGTTGTCCGTGAACTTAGCCGAGACAAACTCGGAGTTGGCCGGACGGTAGCGTTTCTGCATGCTGTACTCCAAGGCATTGAAGCTCAGCGTATCCGGCTCCTGAGCACGCATGGAGAAGGGCAGGAGCATCAGCAGCACCGCAAATATATTACTTCTACTCACCATTCTCATAACGGTCACGCGCATTTTTCATAATCGTTTCAACAATATCCCCGTCACCTGCGGCAATGTCGATGAACGACGGATCCTTTTTGAAGCAAGCAACAAGGCGGTCCTCCGAGTTCATGTCATCCATAAAGTCATGGGAACGGGCTCCCTTGCGCCCGTAAATCACCGCCCAGAGATAGTCCGTAAGGGCAGAATCCTGCGGGAGCGCGGCCATGGCCTCCTCCGCAAGCGCATCGTAGGCCTTCGTGTTCATCGCAAGGTTCAGCACCACACGGTTCAGAGGCGAACTTTCCGAAACAGTCTCGAAAACATCACGCGCCCGTGAGCGCTGATCAGGGGTGTTCCCGCCCTTGTAGTAACCTCCGAGACAGAGCGCGAAAGCCCTCACGAGACGGTTTCTGTCCGAAGCCGGTAGGATGTTCGTCAGCTGTCCTGCCCTACGGAAGTCATTGGACATCACATACATAATCATCTGGTTCGCAACCACTGCCTCAGGATTCACAATGTCATATCCGCTCCCGTTCATCCTCATGAGGCGGAAATCCACCGCCGGAGTCTGCAAATCGATGAAACGAGAAAGAAGAGTGGTGTCCGCCACACCGCGGCTGATGTACGACTCCGCAAGATTGTTCGCCGCAAGAATCCAAGGTTTTCCGTTGGCCTCTATCGACTCGTCGTACGCCCGGCGATAGAGATTTTCCAGTTCACCCTGGTCCTTAACCATGCGGAACAGATGCCAATACTCATACAGCGCGAACTTCTTTCGGCCGCTGCGGTAGTCCTCGTCATTCTGGTAACGCTCCATAATCTCCTCCGGAGTGAGTTCGCGGAAAATTTCATAGCCGTACTGGTAGCGCACCGAACGCAGACGCGGAAGATAGTTGACAATCACGCTGCGATAATAAGGCAACGCCCTGATTTTCCCCCACTGTCTGTCCTGCCCACCCGGATTTGCGGCAACGATGTCCCTTATCGCCTTTGCCTCGACCATAAGCGAATCGGCCTCAAGCAGTTCCGCCACTGCAGTCCACGGAGCCACAGAAGCCGTAGTCGTCATATACACTCTGTCTCTCACAGCCTTCGGCAGCACCGAAACAATCTGATTCAGAGCATATTCCATTCTCTTCTTCGCCAAATTTACGTTCCCCGCATATGGTCCGTCCGGAGAAGCCGTGCCCGTGATGTGAAATTCCTTGAGCTGCGAGCCTTCTCCATGGATAATGTCCAAAAGAACCGCCTTCACGGAATCAATCTGCCGACGGCCCTCCGCGTCATCGTCCGCGAGCTGCGCCTTTCCCACCTTGAAATTCAGGGACATGTTTCCCGCAGTGTTGCGCTTCTCACGTTTTGCGCGTTCTCTATATTGGTCCGGGTCGAGACTATACGGGGCCATCGAATATTCGAGAAAACGCAGCGGACGACGAAGGCGCGAGGACGCGAGAAAATAATCCTTGCGGAAATATGGAAGATTATAGTCTTCCAGCATGATGATACCCTTGACCTGATAGTTCTTCGACGGATTTTCGAGATATATCGTGTCTGCCCAGCTGATGTTCTGCGAAGCTGCCGTGAGAGTGTCTGGAGAAAGCCATCTGTTCAGAGGATCGAGAGACGGGTCATAGTTCATGCGGCGAAGCTGAGTCAGATGATACTCCCTGCCGTCCATCACCATCGGTTTCAGATAGCGCAGCGTGTCCTTCGTCGCTCCGTCTATCAGCACAGGCTGCACAATCATCCTCGCGTTGGTCTTGCCGCTGTTTTCCGGAAGGCTGATTGTGCTGCGGGCCTTGAGATAGTTGCCCTCGATGTCACCCTGCGGGTCAAGCACTCCAACCTGGTCCCGGACGGCCGTGACCATACTCGTGTTGATGTAGTTTCCCATCTCTATCTTCACGTTGATTTCGAGACGGAAATTGACTTTTTCAAACACGGCAGACTTCATCTCTGCCTTGAAAATCAGTGCACCGGTCTCGGGAACGGAAATCTCATAATATCCGTTATCGTCAGGAAACGCCTGAGAATCAGGAACTATGAATGTATTCTCGTCCCTATCCATCTTCTTCTTGACGTCCTCTGCCTGAGCAACCGTATTGAAACCGTAGACCTGGACAGAAACAATCTTCTGGTCAATCGGCTTGCCTGTCGTCTTGTCGAGTATATGCCCAGTGACGCGCTTCATCTCCTGCGCCCCGAGAGAGAGCGGCAGCAGCTGAAGCGCGGCCAACAGGCATATCAACAAATTCCTTTTCATATCACCTCTCTTGAAGTTACCTTATAATATAAATGAACGTCACGCCGACATTCATCGGCAATATCTTGTAACCTCTTGAGGTGTAGGCACCGCCGTCAAGATAGTCAAAATTGTCGTAGCGGCTGCCGCGATGCTGGCTGAACAGGACGAACCCGAGCCCGCCGGAAAACTCGACCCCCCATCTGGTGCCGAGCGGAAGGACATATCCGCCCGTAAGTCCGAGTCCTCCCGCCAGCCCACGATAGCGACGTTCTCCCCAGCCGATGTCGTAGTCGGTGAACAGCGCAGCCACTCCGACATATTCCCTCACGAGCGGACGGCCGTTAAACCACCAGCGGAACTGGGGCTGAACGGCAATCAGCTTCGAATCGATGCCGTAAGGCTTCCAGTTGCCGAAAACCGACAAAGAGACGGAACTGTGCTCCCCGCTCACCAACTCCACGCCCAAGTCCGGCGTCAGCAAAGCCGCCCGCAAGGCATTGGAACGCAGAGCAACCTGCTGAGCACCGGCACGCCACCCGAAGCCCCCAAGGGCAACGAGCAGCGCAACCGCAACAACAATATTTTTTCCTGTCTGTTTCAACTTAAGCTATTCTAAACTGGAAGACGTCCAACTAAGCAGGACGCCTTTTAGGTGTCACGCCTTAGATTTCGGTACCTGGAGTAGGATTAGTTCCCGGCTTCCACTCCGTCAGTCCAGTCTCGACAATGGTGACAGACTCAGGATTGTTTACAGTCACCGTGAAATAGTAGATATAGCCGGCCTGATACTCTGTAGAACCATTTCCTATTTTCAGATTAAGCAAGTTCGACTTTCCTCCTACAGAGACGATCAAATCTGCCGTATAGCGTCCTGCAGGCACGGCCATAATCGTGCAGATATCAGCCTCCGTGGCAGTCACGTCGACGTCAAGGTCAGCATATCCGATGCTGCCGTTTCCGCTGCCCGTAAGCACACCGGTCTTTTCACCAAAGCTGTCGGCGACGCAGAGCGTCGCTGAAGTGTAGGTGTTCGTGAGCTGGAGCCCCGTCACAGAAACGCCGTAGTTATCAATGCTTTCCTCCTTGCCCACAACGCGAAAAACGAGAGCCGTAAGCAGGTGATTGTACTGCAGTTTCGGAAATTTCTCTGATTGAAGGTTATCCTTCTTCACGGCACGGCAGTATGCGGCGTTGAAGCCAAGAATGCCGTTATAGTCCTCCGCAGCGGATTTTGCCCAGAGAATGTCCGTATTTCCGAGATCGTAGGTGATGCTGTAGGCACCATCTGTCAGCGTCGCGGCTTCGCCACCGGCGTTGGTATACGGATAGTAGCTGTAGAATGTGTAGGCATACTGATTCCTATACGGGTAGTAGATCGCCGGAGAGAACGTGATGGCGCCGGTTGCAGAAGTCGTAACCTTGCGATTGTCGATGAGTATTGTGTTCTCTGTGTCAGTGCCCCAAGTGACCGGTGTCGAATCGACCTCCTTTTCGGCAACGCCGATGACTCCGACATCAAGCGTATTCATCACACTGCCTGAAATCGGGCCGTACTGAATGGCCTTTGTCTTTGCGGACTCAGCCTTCGAAGTGCTGAAAAGCACCGGAACCCTTTGTGTCTCGTCATTCACCCAGGCATCGGCATCCGTTGCCGGAGTCGCCTTGCCGCATGAAACGGCAAGGACGAGCAGCGAAATGTATGTTAATCTTTTCATAACTCCCAGTATTTAAAGCGATTCAGCCCATTCTTCGTCAGGGTCGATGGTAGCGTGACCGCCGTCCTTCCATGGCTCAAGAGCAGCCGTGATCTCAACTTTTTCAAGTCCGTAGATGACAGCAGTAACCTCATATGAGTAGCCTGCCTCAAACGCAGTTGCACCTTCCGGAGCGTCAGTGACTTTAGTGATATTGAGGGATGTCGTGGTAGGCTTAACTTCCGTTGCAGAACCATCCTTGCTCATATAAATCGTGAGAAGATAATCCTCGGCAGGAATTACCATAAGGCTCTCGCCCACAGAAACGGCATTGCTGCGATCTTCTACCCACTCTTCTGTCTTTACCGGAGTGAAGGCTTCCATGGAGTCATTTGCACCGCGCTGCTGAAGGAACAGTTCCGCTGTGGTTTCATCTATGTTGGCAAGGCCCCTCTCGCCTCCTACGACAACAATGTTGCCGCTGGTCTTGGACACGAGCGAGATTTTGTCAACGCTGATATCGTTAGCGGACGCCGAGCCTGCAACAATCTTGAAGGTGAACCTTGTGAGCAGATGCTTGAAAGAAAGCGTCGGCTGCACTCCGCGACGTGCCGCGTATGCGCTGTAGGCACGATCCTCCTTAACCTTGTCACCTGCACCGGCAGCGTCAATGTCTGTCTGCTGGTCTGCCTTGGCAATCATAAGATCCTGAGAACCGTCAATCGTGAATGGAACTGAGATTCCCTCAGCTGTCTTCACAGGCTCAGTCTCAGCCGGTGTGGCGTCATCGGTGAAATAGCCGTAGAAGTCGTAGCAGAAACCTGACTCATAGTAGAACGGCTCATTGCCGGCAGCCGCGTTGCTCACTGACAGAACACCCTTCTGCTCGCCGACTGGAGCAATTGCAGAAACATTGTCGATGAAAGCGGGCGAAGTGAAGTCCGTAACAGACCTTTCAAATCCGTAGATTTTGAGCTCCTGTCCGTTCCAGACATTGCCCTGAGCCTCGGTTCCGCCGACAGAACCGACAGACTTCACGCGGACATCCATCGGTGAGCCAACCCCGAACTGCACAGGCACAGGAGCGCCGTCTTCAGTTTCAACAGCCGTCACAGACGACTTCGAGCAGGCTGCCAACGATGCGATGGCCGCAACTGCTGCAAATAAATGATACTTTTTCATAACCATTTGTGTTTAAGGTTTATAAAATAATTTTGTTAATAAATATATATTTGTCAAAATATATCATCTGTATCTGTTCCTCATCCATGGCGATGGGTTCTCAACTCCCATACGTGGCCTCAAAATCGTCCTCCTCATCCACCGTGATGCGTCCCCCCGTGCCCCACGGCTCAATCTCCACAACGGGACGGATTTCCATCATCCCATATATGCCTAATCTCACGACATACTGATGTCCGGCCTTGAATCCTCCGTCTCTACTTATCGAGAACGGTGTCTTGCCGGTATGTCCAATCCCCTTAAGTTCCTTTAGACCGAGCTCAACCTCGTACTCCGCATCCGGAGAGAGCAGCAGCGAACCGCCCACCTGAACATGCGGGCGTTCATAGAGAGGTTTGCTAAAATCGACCTCTTCTTTTTTGTCTGTAGTGTGGTATTCGTCCTGTTTCAGCGGGCTTCCGTCCGCTTCCGCAAGTTCGAGCCAGTCCATGGTCGATGTGGACGGGAAGTCAACGCCGGTGGCGGCATCGTCACGACTGACGGCGACAAAAGTTCCGGTGGTCTTGGCCTTCACTTTTATAGAATTGATTATCACCGTATTTGACATGTCCGCGGCAGGATACATCTCGAAGCGGATCCGCGTCAGATGATGGCGAAACTCCAGCATAGGCGTGATTCCGCGCTTGGCGGTGTATGAACTGAAGGCATATCTCTTCAACATTTCCTTCTCCTCTGCGGAAAAATTCGAGTTCCTGAACGATGCATCTGAGACCACGGCTCTTCCGGTCATCAGATCCGTGCTTCCGTCAATGGTCACAGGGAAACTGATTCTATCGTGTGATCGCTCAATCGAAGCGCGAGGAATGCTCATGTCATCAATGTAATAGGCATAAAAATCGTAGTTCGTCTTTCCCTGTGGATAGTAGATTTCTTCGTTGGAATCCGCCCAGATGAGGTATTCGTCCGTACTGCTGTAAGTTGCCCTGCGGCCCGCCAAGTTTCCGGAATCGTCAACAGTGCCGTCAATAAGACAGTCGTCGCCCGAAACGGCCGGTTCGGTGAAAGGGGCATCTTTCCGGAAAGCATAGACGTATACATCCACGTCTCTCCACTCACGCCCGTCATTGTCGTCCACGGCTCCGGTCCCTTTCGTGTACGAGACACCGTCTCCCATTCCGATAAGGACTGGCATACGGGAGTCATCGTCATCAGAGTCGCCACCCGACACACCGCGCCATGACTTGTCGGTGCAGGAGGTCAGCATGAGCATCGAAAGCAATATGAGCACATTCTTCTTCAAACTATATCTCAACGTCTATATTGTCACTGTCAAACCAACCCTCGACACTGCCACCCGAGTCCGACGAACGGAAGCTCCCGGCTCCTATAGTCAGCGGCACCGGAACCTCAAGAACGGCAGAACTTCGAGAAATTCTGTAACCGTCCGTGCCCGGGATGCGTTCCATAAGCGATGCTGAAGTTATCAGGTCGCCAATATTTATTGCCGGGCGCAGCACTTTCCGCGCCCCATCCTTTTCCGCCGTCACGGCAAGGCACATTATGCCGGGGCCCGAGTACAGATTGACATTCTCCGACGGGAAAAGACCCGGTACGCCAACCGTGCCCTCATACCGCTCTCCCGATTGTGACATCCGGAAAACCACACGCGCCATGTCCTCCATATCAACGGCACCAGTCAGCAGGTTAAAACCGGTTGGAACCCCTGAAATCTCAGCGACGACTGAAACTATGTCAACTCCGGCTTCCGGCACGAGGTCCACCGTGAAGGTGATGTCCTGGAGCATCTGACGCATGGTGAAGTTGAAAAGATTCTCACGCGTGTCCGAAACGTCTCCCTTCTGAGAAGCGCACCAGAGAGGAGCCGAATGGCGCACAAAGCGGTAGGCAGCATTTAAATCAAACCGGGACCCCTGACGGAGCCCATCCAGTTCATCCTGCGGCAAATCTTTCAGGCGCACCTTGAAGTCCAGCATCGACACCTTAGGATCTGACATGAAAGCGTCCGGACCCGAAAAATCATAATTTTCACGGTCACGGGTGTAGGCAAGTATGATGTAATTTCCGTAAACGGCAGAACTGTCATGGTCATTGTCAGGAAGATAGTTCCCTGAAGCATCCAGTTCGAAGGCATAGCGTATCGCGTCCGGCAAATGGTTCATGGCAATGAAGACAGTGTCCGGGCGTTCCACTTCAGAGACGCCGCCCCATTCGACAGCAAACTCAATCTTAGAGGCATCGGAAGTTTCCGCCGTCTTCAAGTCAAGCATCACGCAAGAGGAAACAATTATGCAACACGCAAGCGCAGACATCAACTTTCTCATTCGCCATTCCCTCCCTCATCTTTTGAAGCCGTGCCATTTTTCTTTGCCTTGCGCGCCTCTTTCCTCAACCTTTTCTCCTCGTCCCGTTTTTCTTTCGCCGCCTGTTTCGCGTCCTCCCTTTCCTGCTTCAGAATCATCTTCTGGGCATCAACTTTCTTGTATTTGTCCTTGATTGACAGCGTTCTGAAGACGAAGCAGGCCTTTAATTCCGACACCACGGGAAACGGGCAGAGGTGCAGCCTCCGGGAACGCTCCGGAACAATGACATAGTCCGAACCGCTGCGGTTCATCGCGAACGAATCGTACGATGTCACGCCAAATCCGGCCGCAATGCCGAGTTCGAAGTCAATTGCAAAATGCCGGTAGGTGTAGAGAGGAATGTCATATCCGAAAAGTGCGCCTATTCCGAAAATCGGCCCCTGAATGCCGTATGTACCAGGTTTTATGGAATATGTACCTCCATGGGCGTATGCTCCGACAAAGAAAGCCCTTTCCTTCGCCTCAGCATTTTCCTTCGGTTTCATGCGAAACCACCACCGAAATTCCGGACGCAGCTCAAACATGTTGAAGGCAAGTTCCGGCGGAACATTGTGCCACGTGTTCCAGTTGTATTTCATGGTAAGCCCCAACGACATCCTGTTGTAAGGCGAGGAGGACAAGTCAAATTCAGCATTTACATTCGGAACGGTACAGAGCAGCTCCAGAGCATTTACGCGGAACGCACATCGATCAATGCCAACCACCCTGCCAGCATCGGCAACGCCCGAACGCCCGCCCATGTTTGATTGGGCCGGAAGCGCTAATGACGCCAACAGCAGGGTCACTATAACCGCTGCCATATATCGTTCTGCTCCTCTCACTTGCAGATTTTTAGGTTTTATCCTATGAGGACAAAGTTTCGGTTAATTGTTTAAATGGAATAAACGGGCGCAAAGTTAAGCATTTTTTTCGAACTTTCGTAGTTTTTTTTGAAAACAAGTTTTTCAAGAAAAGGGATCAGGGCATTCCGTTTGCACGAAATGCCCTGATTCTTATAAAGTTAAACCAGTAAAAAACTGTGACAGGAGGATGAATATGCGAGATGGAGTGTAAGCCGATCTCAGATTCGCCCGTCCTAGTAGCCGAAGATTTCTTCAAGCGAAACGACCCTCACCGGTCCAAGGGTGGCGAGGAACTTCTTGTCAAGATCCTTGATGTCGCCGAGGATGGCGTAGGTGTAGCGACGGTTCTTCACCCACTCGGCCTGAACCGCCTTCACGTCTTCGAGGGTCATGTTCTGAAGGGCATCGAAAATTTCCTTGTCAAGAGGCTCGGAAAGGCCAAGGTCGCGGCAGTTGATATAGCTGTTCAGAACGCCCATTCCGATTGTGCGTGAGGTACGCAGGTTCGCGATGAGAGCCTCCTTCGCTATGCTGAAGGCAGCCTCCGACTCCGGAAGATTGTTGATGATGTCATCGAACGCCTCAACGGCCTGTTTCATCTTGTCGTTCTGGGTGGCGATGAAAGCCATGTAGTAGTACTTGCCGTCACGATAGTACGGAGAAATCAGCGATGCCCATGCCGAGTATGCAAGGCCGCGCGCCTCGCGCATCTCCTGGAACACGATGCTGTTCATTCCGCCGCCGAAGTAGCTGTTATATAGGTCGATGCCTGCTTCTGAAGCCGGTGTGAACTGACGTCCGTCGCATGAGTACTGGATGTAGTAGAGCTGCTTGGCGTCATACTGCGCCATCACCACAGAGTTGTCCGCTGTCGTCTGATAGACAGGCCACTGGAGTTTCGTTTCCTCAAGAGCCTTGCCCTTCACATGAACATCGGCAAGAGCTGCCTTGAGAGCCTTCTCTGAATCCGGTCCGTAATAGACAACCTCATGCTTCTTGTCGAAAAGTCCGCGTACCTTGGCAAGCAACTCGTCCGAGGTAAGGGAAAGAATCCTCTCGTTGGAGAGAGTGCTGCGGCGAATGGCATCACCGCCCATGAGCGCGTACCTCTGAAGGGCACGGAAACAGCTCTGCTGGTTGAGCTTGCTGTCGGCGCGGTCCTTGAGCATATCTGCCTTGAGACCTTCAAGAATGGTCTCGTCGCCCTGCGCGTTGTAGATCACGTCCTCGACAATTGCCATCACGTCTTTCATCGAGTCCCCGAGTCCTTCCATTGTGACGTATGTTCTTGTGTTTCCGACGTATACATTATAATCTGCCGCGAGGTCATAGAGTTCCTTCGCAATCTCGTCGTGACTCTTGGTTGCCGTGCCGAGGTAGGAAAGATAGTTCAGCGCAAACGAAAGTTCAGGATCCTGTTCACGGTTGATGTCGAATACATATTCGAGGTTGAACAGTCCGTTAGTCTCATTCTTTTTGTAGAGTACATCGACGCCATCTGCCTCCGAAAATGTGGACATTTCCTTGCTGAAATCCACGAAAACAGGCTCAATCGGCTTGACTTCAGTGTTCTGAACCTCCGCAAGGAATTCCGACTGGCGGTCGCGGTTGGTGACGATAGGGGTAATCTTCGGAGCGGAGATCTTCTTTACGGTCTTGTCCTCGCCCTGCCTCTTGTTAATTACCACATAGTTGTCAGCACCGAGATATTCGTTAGCCCAGGCAACGACGTCTTCCTTTGTCACCTTAGAACAGCGGTCAATCTTGGCCACGCAGTCTGCCCAGTCCTCGCCGTCAATGAATGCATTGACATAGCTCATAGCCCTCTGGTCGTTGTCCTCAAGACCCGCCATGCAGTCCTTCCGGAAGTTGTTGACAGAGGCCTTTATGAGTTCCTCGTCGAAGTCACCCGCGCGAAGCTTCGCGACCTGGTCGAGGAGCACCTCACGAACCTGCTCAAGTGTCTGGCCCTGCTTCGGATAACCGACCATCAGAAACATTCCGTAGTCCGGCATATTGTTGCTGAATCCGTATGAAGCGAGCACCTTCTGCTGCTGGTTCACGTTAAGGTCAAGCATTCCGGCCTTGCCGTTATAGACTATCGACGAGGCAATATCCGCGACGTCGTTTGACTTGTCTGCGGCAGCAGGCAGTCTCCAGGCAAGGTAGACATACTCCGACTCAAGTCCGTAGACGTCACGAACTTCCGGAGTCGTAATCGGAGCCTCAGGCTCAAACTCAAGCTTAGGCAGCCCGGGATTCGGCTGCATGCCTCCGAAATACTTCTTTATTATGGAGATCATCTCATCCGGATCAAAGTCTCCGGAGAGGCAGATTGCCATATTGTTCGGCACATACCAGGTCTTGTGGTAGGCCTTCACATTTGTGATTGACGGGTTCTTCAGATGCTCCTGAGTGCCGAGGACAGTCTGGGTTCCATAAGGGTGGTGAGGGAAGAGCGCGGCAAGCACTGCCTCGTACATCTTCCTGTTGTCCTTCGTGAGGGACATGTTCTTTTCCTCATAAATTGTCTCAAGCTCCGTATGGAATCCGCGGATTACCGGGTGCTGGAAGCGGTCTGCCTGAATCTTTGCCCAATTCTCAATCTGATTTGACGGGATGTTCTCGACATACACGGTCTCGTCGGTGGAGGTGAACGCGTTGGTTCCGTCGGCGCCGATCATCGACATGAGCTTGTCATATTCGTTTGGAATCGCAATCTTCGACGCCTCGTAGCTGATGGAGTCTATCCTGTGATAAATCGCAGCCCTCTCCGCCTCGTCGACGGTCTTTCTGTAAACCTCAAAAAGGTTCTCTATTTCATCGAGCATAGGCTTCTCCGCCGCGTAGTCGCTTGTTCCGAACCGCTCCGTTCCCTTGAACATGAGGTGCTCGAAATAATGCGCAAGTCCGGTAGTCTCAGCCGGATCGTTCTTACCTCCGACCTTGACCGCGATGTAGGTCTGGATTCTCGGAGTTTCCTTGTTGACGCTCATATAGACCTTCAGGCCGTTGTCGAGCGTGTAGATCCGCGTGTGCATCGGATCGTTCTTGACCGTCTCATACTCTTTCGCACAGGAGGACGAAACGAGCGCGGCAATCACCGTCGCCGCAATCAAAAAGAATCGCTTCATATTGTTGTACATTATGTTAATATATTCTTTCATTGACATTTCGTTGAAGAAGAATATCTCCTTTGCGGAATTGCATCGTCACAAAAGAAAATGCCTCCGAAGACATGGCACGCTGATGCGTGAATCTTCAGAGGCATATTCTTCATTGACACAATCATCTGTCAATCAAACTTTTCTGAGCGGGTGGCGAGAGTCGAACTCGTGGCCCTCGGCTTGGGAAGCCGATGCTCTACCACTGAGCTACACCCGCTTTTTCCGTTCCTCAACCGAAACGGACTGCAAATATAGGAATATTTTTTCAATATATGCAAAAGTTTTTTTACTGCAGCTGGGGCATACGATGGCATAACTTGATTTATTTTTGAGTATCTTTGCCGCGCATTGACACTAGGCAATCCCTCCGAAGCCTTCCAGCGAGGAGTCAGCACAGCAGAGTAATTTGTGTAATTAATTATTAGTCATTATGATAAAAGTGATTGTCTTTGATCTTGGAGGTGTGCTCCTGGATCTCGACCTGGACGCATGTTACAAATCCTGCAGGGAGAGGCTTGGCTTCGAGCGGGTTGACGAGTTTGTCGGACCGTGCCACCAGAAGGGGCTTTTTATGGAGCTTGAAGCAGGAAACATCACGGCAGACCAGTTCTATGACGGCGTTCTCGCGATGTCCGCTCCGGGCAAGACTCGGGAGGATGTGCGGGAGGCCTTCCGTCCGTTCCTTATCGGCATGGCAGACTACAAGGTGCCGCTGCTCAAGGAGTTGAGCCAGGAATACAACCTCTATCTTCTGAGCAACAACAACGCGATGACCTGGCCGTTCGCCGTCGAGGAGTTCGAGCGCAAGGGGCTTCCGATTGACAGCGTCTTCAAGAAGGCCTTCCTGTCTTTCGAGATGCACCTCCTCAAGCCCGGCGACGCCATCTACCAGGAGGCCATCAGCGAAATTCAGCGTCTCTCCGGTACAGCGGAATCTCCGGTTCAGCCGTCAGAGATGCTATTCATCGACGACTCCCCCATCAACGTTGAAGCCGCCCGTCGCAACGGAATGCAGGCTGTTCACTACCCGCAGGGCGACAACCTCAAAGAGTTGTTGACGCAAACCTTAAAAGAGATTCACTAAAAAATCGAAGAAATATTACAACAAGGTATTTATTCGCAAGAATGGTTACCTTGTTTGTGTTATAATAACGGACGATGTAGTCTTTGGGAAAGCCGCTCCTCTAATCTTCTGTATAGAACAGAATAAGATCGGTGAGGGCGCGGCGGCAGACGGGACAGAAACCGGCGGCCTCGTTGGTGCGCATTCGGCAGTTATCTGACGGACGAAACATACCATGCATGAGGTAACCGCCGCCCTCATAGACTCCGATACGGTCAATCGCTTCCTGCGAGTTATCAAGTTCGGTGACTTTCAGATGTCCTCCGGGCGTGGGCACAGGGCAGCCTTCCGGAAGCATATCCTTCCATTTCGCGTCAAAATCAACCAGCGTAGTGATGTTCGGCTCCCATGGCTCCACGGAAATGTCGTAAGAAGAATCGAGGGCATCGGCAAAATCATAGAAATACTCGTCCGCAAGCCCGCCGAAACTGTGACCGAATTCGTGGACTACAACAGGACGGAAATTGCTGTGATGGGCGGTCGTGAGAGTGTAGGAATTGTAGATACCTCCACCTCCGTATGTATCTGTGTTGGCGAGGATTATGATGTGTTCGCAAGGAATTCCGGAGAGAATGTCGTGGATATCGCAGACATTCTCGCTCGTGAGATAGCGGTCGGAATAGAATGTAGAGAAATGTGAGTTGACGGCAGTGCTGCGCCATATCCCCTTCAGAGGTTCTGAAACTCCGGAATCCTCAGACACAGACTCGACGGCGATGATGTTAAGTTTGTCTTTGAACTGCGAGAACGGCTGTGCTGCAAGCAAGGCATCGCAGGTAGCCCGCGCATCCCTGCGGAAAAGTTTCATATCCTTCCGAGAGTATCCCTCTGCCATAATCACAACATCAATACACTTCCGGCTGTCCCCACCTTTGTGAAGATAATTCCAGTGCACGCCGGACGGATGTTTCCGATGAATAAGGATGTCTGAAGGGTCAAGCAGAAAATGATGCTCGGCACTAACAGAGCCGTGTTTGTCGAAAAGTCTTAAGTCGACAACAGCCTTGGCACGCGGCATCGGAAGCAGCACTGTATGCTCAAAGGAGCGGGCGGTATGTCGCGCCTCGTCAGTCGTGAGCCATTCACTGAAAAGCGATGAAAAAGACCAGACATAGAGACGCTCCCCAGTCTCAGTATCCGTCATAACAACTTCCCCGTTGCCTCTGAGCGGCATTCTGTCAAGATTCGCCCTGCGCCCATACCAGCCCTCAGAACTCGACAGACGGCAAAGGCTCACGGACTGCGCGGCAGTGTCTCCACTGAAGACGTAATCTACGCGCAAGGTCGTGTCAACAAATCTGTCGTCAAAAGAAGACTCCCCTGCAAATGTCACCGCCGGACACAGAACGGCAAGCGTCGCTGCTACACAGAGCGACAAAACGTTTTTCATCATTTTCATAAATCGTGCAATTTCAGAATCCGCTCATAGCCTGTTACCATTGTCCGGAATAGGCATGAAACGCTTCAAAGTTAAGAAATAATATTCGTGAAGTCATAGAAATTCTATTTAAAATTCTTATCTTTGCAGTCCGTTTGCCTCCGTAGTTTAATGGATAGAATTTCAGATTCCGGTTCTGACGGTTGCGGTTCGATTCCGCACGGGGGTACGAAAAGGGCGCAGAAGTCTGTGTCCTTTTTTTTGTTCCACTAATTCAGTTTTTTCGTTTCACATATCCGGGGTCTCATTTCCTCACATTGACAAAGTTATTTTTATTGCCTATTTTTGCAGTCACACTATTTTTTTAATAGCCACTTTTGACGGAGAACAATTTATCATCCACATCTATATGAAAACAAATCACTCACTGAATTTTGCTGCGCTCGGTAAGGCCTCGCCGATGCTGGCTTTGGCACCTCTGGCTGCAGGAACCATCGGATGCGCTCAGAAACAGCAGCAGAAAGTGCAGAGACCGAATGTTGTGCTCATCGTGGCGGACGACCTTGGACTTGGAGATTTGAGCTGTTATGGTTCAAAGACTATCAGCACGCCGCACATAGACTCGCTCGCCGATGCCGGACTGCGGTTCCGCAACTGCTACGCAACTTCAGCGACATCCACGCCAAGCCGTTTCGCGCTATTCACTGGGATGTATCCATGGAGAAATCCGGATGCTAAAATCCTTCCCGGAGACGCACCTCTGCTGATTGACCCATCGATGCCGACGCTTCCTAAAATGATGCAGGAAGAGGGATACGCGACGGCGGCAATAGGGAAATGGCATCTCGGAATGGGCTATGGTAAACTCGATTGGAACAAAGAAATCGTGCCGTCGGGAAATACCGTGGGCTTCGATTACACGAACCTGATTCCGGCCACCGTGGACAGGGTTCCTACTGTCTATGTCGAGAACGGGAAGGTGCTCGGACTCGACCCGTCAGACCCGATTATGGTAGATTACGAAAAGAACTTTGACGGAGAGCCTACAGCGCTGACAAATCCGGAGATGATGACGATGAAATGGCTGCACGGCCATCAGGGAACAATAGTGAACGGAGTGCCGCGCATCGGCTACATGAAAGGAGGTCATTCGGCAAGGTGGAAGGATGACACGATGGCAGACTACTTCCTCTCCAAGGTCAACTCATTCATTGACAGCCATAAGGACGAACCGTTCTTCCTCTACTACGGGCTGCACGAGCCCCATGTTCCGAGAGTTCCAGCATCACGTTTCGTCGGTTCCAGCGGACTCGGATGCAGGGGCGATGCCGTCATTGAGGCAGACTGGTGCGTGGGGCAGGTCGTGGAGAAACTCCGCTCGCTGGGACTGCTTGAGAACACGATGATTATCATCACTTCGGACAACGGAGCCGTGCTTCAGGACGGATATGACGATGGCGCGGAGGAGATCGCCCATGAGAAAGGTCACGACCCGGACAACGGCCTGCGGGGAGGCAAGTACAGCCTCTACGATGCCGGTGCACACATTCCGTTCATAGTTTATTGGAAAGGAACTGTCTCCCCTGCCGTCAGCGATGCCTATTACTGCCAGATGGACCTCTATGCGACGCTCGGGGAAATCACAGGAGGCGAGGTCGCCTCTGGGCTTGACAGCCAGTCTTATCCGGAGGTGCTCTTGGGACGCGAGTTGAAAGGCGGACGCCCGGACCAGATTATCGAGGCGCAGGGCAGACTCGCCTACAGAAAGGGAAGTTATGTAATGATTCCTGCCTACAGCGGAGCAAAATATAACTCGACCGGCATCGAACTCGGCAACAACAGCGAGGACACGCTGTGGAATCTCGGCACGGATCCAGGGCAGGCGACACCGGTCAGTGACCCCGAACGGCTCAGTGCAATGAAGGCCGAATTTTTGAGACAGAGCGGCAAACTGTATAATAAGGACATTGCCGTAGATACTCTGGAGTAGAGAAAAAACATCGGCGCAAACGAATAAAGGTGGTCGAACAAGAATCCGACCACCTTTATTCATTGACAATCAATACAATAGGGAATTATCTCTGCGCACCATACTCGGCTTTTTTCGGCTTGAAGATTCCTTTTGCAATATTGAAGTTCTCGGAGTCGTCGGTAAAGTCGAATACTTCTGAAGCATCAGACTGCTTTTTGCTGACAATGTTGGTTGTCTTAGCATTCTGTCCGAGCTTCAGCTTCTGAGCAGGAATTGTTTCAACGGCATAAATGGCATAGTTGTTATTAAAAGCGGCATAATCATCCTCAACAACATTGGAAGCCGTCTCTTCTTTCACAATACCAGTATATGTTGCATCACCTTTCACACTTACTGTGGCCGCAGCATAGTCCTTGAAATAGAACAGGTTATTGGAGAGGTCTCCCGCGACCATATCGTTTATCTGACAATATGCGTAGGAAGCCTGCGGATACACGTTTACAAATGTATTGTGAGTAACGGTGAGCTTCGTGACTGCGGCTTTTCTGTCAAGATATAGGCTGAATGACTTGGTACCTGTTTCGCTGTCGGACCAGAACACATTGTTTGTGAAAGTCAGTTCTGCCATGGTGTAGTCCGCACCGCTGACCTTAAGAAGGTTGTTTTCGGAAGATTTTGTTGAATTGCACTTCACGTCACAATCCTCAACTACAAAAGTGTTCACAGGTCTGGTTGCTGCCATATACATAAGACTCTTGTCTCCGACAAGGTTGATGCGGCAATCCTTAAACGAAATGCGGTTCATCGCATTATCTAACATATTGGCAATGAGATAGCCCTCTGTAATTCCATCAGTACCGAGCTCCACATTCTGAAGACCTATGACATTATTCTCTATGGTAGCCGTGGAGTTGAACTGAACCTGAGCCGTAGCCTTGAGGGATGTCCTTGTCCCCTCGGTATTGCCGACCACAAAGAACGGAGGCACAATCTCATTGCCCTTCCCCGCCGGGAACTCGGCGACAACGTCGGCCTCAACGAAGTTCACGCCGGACTTGAGGGTCTTGTCCTCGCTTGTGGAAGATATATAGTTGGCATCCGGATAGGCAGCCTTGCTGACTTTGACCCCGGCAATCTCCACTTCCTCGCCGGCCATATACCTGGCATACAGTCCGGTGTAGACCGGAGTGTCCGGATCCGTGGCGCTGCCGGCGGAAACCTTCACCCTTAATTTGGCAAGGGCCGTCACGCCGCCCTCGGAGATGGCAAGAAGGCAAACATCGGTATCGCTGTCGGCAGAAAGAGCCTTGGTAGCCGCTGCGGGAGCAGTCACGGTGAGCGTCGGGTCGGCAAATGAGGCCTTCCAGTCCTGCGGCGCGGAAACCATGACGGATGCTGCGCCTTTCAGTTCCACATCAAAGGTCCTGGTTTCCCCATAGG
>DJRM01000115.1:0-19524 GCA_002440085.1 Bacteroidales bacterium UBA6360 | reverse complement strand
CCTCGGCCCCCTTGATTGCGCAGACAAAACCGCTTGCAATCGGGAGTTCGAACGTGGTGGTGCCATCCTTGAGAACAACGACGAGCTTTCCGCCCTTCGCATCGACGGACGAGAACCAACTGTCCGCCACCGGAGTGCTTCCGCCTGCCTCAGCCACGGCTTTCACAGGGTTGCCGTCGGCATCCTTGACACGCTCCGCTGTCTTGCCGCCGTCATAGCTCACGGTCCAATAGCCTTCGGAATCCACTCCGAACTTAGGGGTCACGCCGTCCGTCCCGACAGCCTTGACCGGCTGACCGTCCCTCTTGACCTGCTCGAAAGTCTTGCCGCCGTCATAGCTGACAGTCCAGAAGCCGTCACCGTCAATGCCCATCACCGGAGCGGTCGCGACACCTGTGCTGCCCTGCGCAAGAGTCACGGTTCTGCCGTCACTGAAAACTATGGTGTAGACACCGTCCTTTTCCTTAACTTCAGTCACCACGCCGCCGTTCACAATGGCCTGAAGTGCCACCACATTGTCGTTGAGCGTTCCAAGATTCTTTTCGAGCGCAACAATTCTGCTCTCCAAGGAATCAATCCGGTCTCCGAGTCCGGAATCCGTGCAGCAGGCGAACAGGAATGCGGCCGCTGCAGGAAGAATAAATGAGATGATTCGTTTCATATACCTTACAATTTATCAGTTTGTCATTTAAGTGATTGAAGCCAGTCAGGCACAGCACCAAGGCGTGCCTTGAGCTGATGTTCGTAGAGGGACTCCGGCTCGACAGGGGTTCCGTTGCTTTCAAGCCGGCTGACCTGCGTCATGTCAAAGGCCACAGACTTGCCGTGGAAGCCGATGATCACAGGCGGCAGGAATTTCCACCACGAGCTCGAATGGTCCCAAAAGATGAAGTCTGTCTGAGCCGTGAGGGAATTGAAATTCCATATCACGAGATCGTCAAGATGATTCGGAACCTGAGCCGCATCACCGCCCTGGCGGAAACGCATCCAGCCACCGGTGCAGCAGTCGATGAGGGTCGCACGAGGCTGTGTGGCGTGAGACTCGAAACAACTGTCATTTCCCCAGACATTTCTCCAGAGAACCGCGCCCATGCTCTGTTTCGACACTCCAACGGCGTGGTACTGCCCCGCGCCCTCAGCGTATGTTCCCGGACTGTCAATCAGGTCTCCGGAAGCGGAATCAGTCACGGCACCTATGAACACGCGTGAAGAGCCCTGAGAGCGCACTGCGGCGTGTCCCCGGCGGCCTCCAATGGTTATGTCATATGCAGAAACATTGGCACTCTTGACAATGGAACAGGCCTCACTGACGCTTTCAAACCCGACCCGACGAAGCCATGAGTTCGTAAGGCGCACGAAATTAAGCGGCTTGTAGGCTCCGTCGTCCTGCCAGCTTCCGTGATGCACAAAATGCTCCTTCGCGTTGCCCCTGAAAGTGAGGTCCTCGACCCCTACGTTCTCATAGTGCGGAAACTTGTATATGCTCCAATTGTAGCCGGAAGGACTGGTGTTCGCGGTGTACCGGAGATCGACCTCGTGCATGAGGGGCTCCACGAATGTCACCTTGTTGCCGCTAATGCTCCGAATCTTGTGATAGTCATAGACCTGCACACCGACCATCCTTATATTTGTCATGTTCGCAAGCTCCGTATCCGTCGGATTACCGGCCTTGAGCTCAGCCGCGACAAATGCAGGATCGTTGTTTACAACAGAAAGACAGACCCATTGTCCCTCCGAAAGTCCTGCTGTTGATGCTACCTCGACCGAGAAATCTCCCTTTGCGGCATCGGCCGTCACGTCCGTCACTTTGCCAAGGCCGCTGTTATGCTTAAACTCAATCATTGCAGGCGAGCTGTAAAGAATCTTTTCGTCGGATGGCATGTTCGGATCCTGCATCACGAGCACTGTCTTGTCCCGCCCAGCGCCGCGAAGGACAATGTTTCCGGAACGTATCTGAATGGTCCGGCTCGGACTTTTCCCGGCCATTTCCACATCATCGTCCGAAGTGTGGAGGATGAACTCGCCCTCGGGGAAGTAGATGACAGCGTTCGCCTTCTCCTTATGGTTGAAGCAAATTATGTTATTGTCATTCACCGAATAATCGGTGCCGAAAGCTGCCTTCAGACAATCAAGAAATGCCTCCCTGTCAGATTTGCCATCGTTAGCGATGGCACCGTAGTCACAGACATTGTAGACCTTGTAGCCCAAGGCGGACGCCTCGGCCGGAGCCGTCTCTCCATGATCGTATCCGGCATAGGAAAAGTCAGGAAGGCCTTTCGTTAATTCCGAGTAAGGGTCATCCGGAGTTTCCGGAGAAGAGGCCTCCGACAGCCTGAATGAAAACTCAGCCTGCCTTGCAAAACCACGTTCGGAAACAAGCAGGAGGCTGATCTTGTTGTCTCCGGGCACGCCTTCCGATGGTGCTGTCACGCTGAATTTGCCTTCATCTATAACCGCCCTCCAGCCCTTCGGAACGTCAGTCCTCACCTGAGACACGCCTTTTTCCATGACATTGTAGTTCAAAGTCGCGCCAAATTCTATCGCGGTGCCGGTCTCATAACCCTCAAGTCCGAAGAAAAAGTCCCGCACGACATCAAGGGTGACACTCTGACCATCGGCGAGAGAAATGACCACGACTCCTTTGTCTTCATCATATATGACATTCCTGATTATGGAAGAAGATCCCGACCCCGCGACAGGAAGCGCAGTCTGCGGCTTGCCGTCTTCACCGAGTATGTCTGTCCAGGAATTTCCTCCGTCAAGGCTAAGCTGCCAACACCCGTCCTTGCCGACACGGAGCTTCGGAGTCGCACCGTCCCTATCCGATGCGTCCGATGCGCCTTCTATCCGGGAGAATGTCCGTCCGCCGTCCATCGACATTATCCATTTGCCTTCGGCATCAAGCCCAATCATCGGAACAACAGTCTCTGCCTCAAGACCATAAATTACTTCAATGGAAGTTCCGTCGCCAAAAGTCAGGCAATATCCGACCACGATGCCACGCTCATCCCTTTTCTCCTCATATCCGGCAATCCAGGTGTTTTCCGTCAGCATCTTCCGGACTGCCCTCGTGTTTTCGTAGACCTGCCCCAATGTTTTCTCAAGGCCATAGACACGCCCCTCCAATGAATCCAGGCGATTTTCAAGCTCCGACGAGTCACAGGAAACAACGGACAATGCCGCACAAGAAATCAGGAAAAATTTAACCTTATTCATAAATCCTCTACAAATCAGTCATTAAAGTCCAAAGAGTCCAGAACGCCATCCCTATGCCACACATCGTCAGCCTCCTTCAGTTTCGCGGAAAGTTCCGCCAACAGACTTTCAAACAGCCTCGGAGCTTCATGATGGTCAATCGGACACATCTGATACGGGTCGGCCGCGTCATCAAAAATCATGACACTTTTCAGACTCCCGTCCCGGTTGACGGCGATTTCCATAGTGTGCGTCGCCGTCCTTATTCCACGTGCCTCCGGAAAAAAGCCGGAGACTGTGCCGTCCGGAGCTGTAGTGCCGTTGAGATTGCGAAGATAGAGAACCGAAGACGGAGCAGTGCAGCTTTCGCCCGTCTCCATCAGAAGAGGCGACAAATCACGTCCTTCGGCCGAAGACGGGACAACATCATGAAGTCCGGCCATAGATAGGAGTGTCGGCATTATGTCTATCGAAGAAAGCAGCGTCGTGTCGACGTGGGGACGAATCTTTTCTGGATAACGGATGAGCATCGGGACATTGAATGATTCCGTCCAGATTGAATTCTTCGGATCGGGAGTGCCGTGGCTGCACATGGTCTCGCCATGATCGGACGTGAAGACGATGATCGTATTCCTGTCCAGCCCGAGCCTCTTAACTTCGTCGAGAATGCGTCCGAACTCCCGGTCAACCGCAGTGACATTAGCGAAGTAGTATCTTGCCGACGGAGCCTTCACGAGCGTTGTGTCGGCATTGTTGCGTACATACAAGTCTCTGTATGACATATCCTTATAAAGAGCGTAATCTTCCTCCATGCAGTCTTCCGGGCCGCTATACGGGGAATGCGGAGGATTGTAGGCGACGACAAGGAAGAAAGGGGCATCCTTGTCCCGCTCGCCATGTTCGTTACGGAGATATTCAATGGCCTTGTCCGTCTCGTGCTTGACTGAAAATTCCTTGGGGTCGTGGCGGACTCCATACGTATCCCAATAGTGAGGGTTCTTGTGGACATCGAAGGTACCATAGGAATACCAGTAATCAAAGCCATGCCGCCGCTCGGGTGGAGTGTAGGCATCCCATTCAGGACGTCTGTCACTGACATAGTGCCCCGGGTGCGCAGGATCATTTTTTGTCGGGAAGTCCGCGTGAAGCTTGCCTATGTAGCCGCAACTATAGCCCTGAGCCTTCAGAACGTCGCTTATGCAGACCGCATCTTTACGAAGACTGCTCTCAGGTCTTTCCGACATGCAGTTCAGTGTAATTCCGCTTCTTTCCGGATACATCCCGGTGAGGAAGATTCCCCTGTACGGGCTGCTAAGCGGACAATTGCTCATGGCATTGGCGAGTACGACCGACTCGGACGCGAAGGCATTGAGAGCAGGCGTGTGAACCGGGTCGGCCTTCCAACGGACATAAGGCTGGTATTCCGGCTCGTCCCAGAACGCAAGAGCAGAGCCTCGGAACTGATCCGGAAACACATATATTATATTAGGCGGCATAGTCTCCTCTCCGGCACGGCAAGACAAGGTTGCCAATGCGGACAAAGGCAGCAGACATTTCAGCCCATCATTCAGGATTTTTCCGGCATTTCTCATAGCAAAACTCTTTTAAGCGTGATTTCTTCAGTCTTAGCCTCACCGGTGTGGAACACCAGCGTTGTACAATTGTTCTCTCGGGAGTCCTCGACAACGGAAGTTCCGCAGCAACTGACTTCCCAAAGGCCTTTCAGCCTGAGTTTCACCATCGTAGGAAGGCAATGACTATCAACCCATTCACGTCCATACACGCTGCGCTCTATCCTTTTGCCGTCTTCGTCATAGACCTCATCGGCTTCGCCTTCATAGAGGGCAAGGTCGGGATTGGACACGCTCAAGGTGAGATTCGTTCCATCGCCTGAATACATTATCATTGATGGGGAGCACTCGACAATGAGGGAATCAACGGCACCTCCCTCGAACACGGCGCAGCCAGTCACTCCGCTTTCAAGATCCCTTACGACATGGGCATTCCTGTCCCTACGAACCACGACATAGGGCTTGTGAGACTGCCAAAAGGCAAGCCTTTCGTCCGAAGGCTGAAGCCCGACCATATACTCATAAGCGTCTTTCACATAGATGTCACCGGCAACGGCCCCATTCCCGACGATGTCTCCGTGATAGATATACGCCTTTTCAAACACTCCCTCCGTCGGAGCGTCCGTCTCCTCATGAAGCGAATGCTGGAGGCCGCGCGAAACACGCACAAGCGCGTCACGTACGAGGTAGGCGTTGCCAAGCCTGTCACGCAGCACGATGAGCGAAGAGTCGAGTTCTGTCGCAAAATCCGTTGAACTTACGGGACTTCCGTTCACTGTGGTAGGGGTGTCCTCCTCTATCGTGTTCTGGAACAGGGTCGTGTGAAGTTCGGAGCCGGGCAGCGCATTCTCAAGGTCTGAGCCAAGAGCGACAATCCGGTCACCGAAAGCGAAGAAAGACTTGCGGGCACGCAGGCTGCCGTTATATTTGTCATGCTCATGCAGTTTCATTGCAAAGGCACCATAAAGTCCTCTGTGAGAGCCTCCACCGGCAAACCATTCATCGGAAAGGAGCATTTCCTCATATCCGGAATGCTCGTCCACGTTCAGGACATTCGCCTTCATCCGAGTCATCGGTATTTCAGCTGCCGTGGTTCCCGGAATGTGGCACCAATCCCAGCCGTCCACCTGAAATCCGCTTCCGAAAGAGTCGATGACCGGCGTTCCTACGCAGAGAATCTGCATGCTGCCGTGGGTGAGGTAACGCCCGTAATGGTTGGCGTGGTTGTAGATTTCCGCAGACCACAGATAGCGGCTGTGACCTGCAAATGTCACGAGGGACTCTCCGAAACGGTGCGAAAGAGAGCAGTTGTAGCCATAGTTTCGGCTTCCCTGCGGAGTCGGCTCCGGAACGATTCCTGCGGCTCCAAACTTTCGGGCCCAGGCTTTTTCCTTGGCTCGGGCATCCGGCACAAGTCGCATAAAGGCGGATGCGAGGGCGGTATCTAGAGGAGATGTCCCGTCAGGTGTGCCGGCCTCGGCAAGCATCGCGAAATGCTTAGGGGAAAGTTCTCCCTTCCCGTCCGGATGCCTACCAGACATCGCCAGCGGGAACGAGCGGAGATTGCACCAGAAACGCATTTCCAAAAGCGCGTGTTTTAGAATTTCGTGGCTTTCCTCAGAGACTGCAAGAGCAGTTCCGCGAAGCATCCAAACAGAGTTCACGGCCCCGTCAAGACCTCCGACCGCATAGGCAGGGTAGGCACGGCGGTGGTGATAGATTGAGCCGTCTGTCTTGAAGCATGGCCGCGTTCCATCAACGTACTTGAACCCGTTGTCAATCCACCGTGAGAGAGCCTTGAGATAAGCCCATTTGTAGGGGGAATCCTCAAGCATCAGAAGCGATGCGACCCTGCCCATGAGCGAAGTGTTGAAGGCATCGATGTCCATTCCGGGAGCCTTCGGAGCAGTCTTTACCTCCCCCACTCCGGAGAACCATTCCATTGCCTGCTGAACCTGCTCTGAAAGTCCGGCTTCGCGCAACACTTCCCTCATCAGCATCGGTGATATGTAGAAATTCCTCATGCTATAGCCAAGATGATGCAGCGTGCCCTGGGCGCTTCCTGCCGCGAAGCCCTGATCGAGCAGATGTCGTATCATCATCACATACATCTGTGCAAGTTCCTGTCGTTCAGCCTCGTCTGACGTATTATTCCATGCAGCTGCGACATCCAGAAGATTGTTGTTATAGTCCTTAAGCAACTGACCGTTCCTGCGGAACGCGGCAGAGGCATCGGGTATTCCAAGGTTGATGAAAGTTTCTCCGTAACGGGTAAACCAAATCGGCTTGCCCGTGACCGTCCCGTCCGGATTTTCCTTTATCCCATAGCTTTCGTACATTTCGCGGAGCCTGTCAATTGACGGCACCTTTCCGGGCTTGACAAGGCTGACGAAACGCTCCGTGACGGTTTCAATATCCCTTATGTCGGAATCCGAAAGCGGCGTCTCCGGAATGTCGAGCCGAAGATTCCAGCTTCTGTTCAGCACAAGCCAGTGAATGTCGGTTTTCTCGTTTATGAACGGAGCCTGCCAGTCCGGAGTGTGGTAGCGGACATCCTCGAAAGCCGAGGTTATGATCCCGTCAAACCACAAGCGGCCGTGACGCACCCCGTGCGGAGACGTTATCACGACCTCGTCCATCCCCTCCTCCGGCGTTCCTGTCATGTCCCTGTCAAACGCGACCCAGGCGCCGCGCCATCCGGTGAAGCCGAGCTTGTAATCGAAACGGCAGCATTCGCGTCCGCCTTTCAGGAAAGAAAACCGCAGCGAGCCTTCGAGAGGCTTGTCGGAATAGACCCAAAAGACAAAGGTCGACACGGAAGTCTCCTTAGGGTCGGGATTCTCCTTCATATACGGAATCTCTCCAGGAATTGAAAGTTTTGCTCCGGCGCGTTTCCAGTCCCATTCAAGCGAATGAGTGCCAAGTTTATAGTGAAGACCGGACAAACTCACTGAAGAGTTCCTCCCTGGAACTGCCGGTGAGATGCCGTTCTCAAATGAAAGCACGCCGTGGTCAGGACCGTAATCAACGGACTGTGCCTCCGTGCTCACAGATAGGAGGGCAGTCAGCACAAACAAAACGTATATTATTGCAAATGTTTTGATTATCACTTGAAAGTTTCTAAATTACGCGGCTCTAAAAAAATCCGTGCACGCCAACGGAGCACAGCGCAAAGTTAAGAAAAGATTTATTACATTTGCATTCCAAACATGCAAATTATGAAGAAACTGACATTTCTTTTGTTCTTTATAGCGCTTTCGCACAATGCTTTGGCGGCAATCGACGCCCAGTATAATTTCGAGAGTGGAATGCCGTCATTCATTTCCGTAAGCGGCAATGGCCGGGCAGCTGCATCAACAGAGAAATTCAAGGACGGAAAACAGTCCGTAAAATACTCATGGGACGGGACGTCGGAAATCGTGTTCTCGAATCATTCGGACATCGAGTCTTCGATGAAAGTGAACGGAGCGGGGCTGATGATGTGGGTTTATAATACGGAATCCATGAATGAACCGCTACTCTTCACGTTCTACGACTGGTTGGGAAATGAAATATGCCATTTCAACTTCAATATGAACCATACGGGATGGAGGGCTATATGGATGAAATATATCGACATGCTCACGCCGGAGGGGCACTATGGAGACAAGAAGCCGGCAGAAAGGAACACGCTCGCGGCGAAGATGACAATAACCTCCATGGCTCCGCAAGGTACCCTATATATAGATAGGGTAAGTTTCCCGACGAAGAAGCTCCATGCGCAGATTACTCCGGACATGCAGATTCCGGAAAACAACTTCAACCTGGAACGCGACCTGTGGCAATGGTGTCGGCTTTGGGAATGGGAGCAGTATAAGGAACCGGAAATCAGACCAATAAATGAAGGAGAGAGGGAAATGCTCCGCGCCGTAGAGAAGCGAATGGACGAATGGGCCGGCTCCGACAACCCGGGAGCGGAATACACTCAGAACACGCTTCTGTCAAGGGCACAGGGGCTTATCGACAAATACAGAATACATCGCCTTCCCGGCGGGAGCATAACCGGAGCACCGCTGCTGAGCGATGACGAGTTCAACAACGCCGCCGGAGAAATGAGGATACGCTTCATTCAGGACATCGTCTACTGGTATGCGCTTGACTACCTATACACCGGAAATACAGCCAACGTCGGCAAGGTCATCGACGCAATGGATCACGCCATAGACCAGGGATTTGCATACGGAAGCGGAATGGGAACTAACCACCACTACGGCTATCAGGTCCGCAATCTCTATAAAGGTATATGGATTCTTCGGGAACCTCTCGAAAAGGAAGGGAAACTTCAGGAATACCTCAAGACACTCAGCTACTGGTCCGGGCTTCAGGAAGTCCGCATGCCTTACGAGCAGACGCGCGACGGGGTGCTTGACGCATGGCACACACTCCACAACTGCCGGGTTGTTTCAGCAATGCTGGAGTCGTCGGACGATGTCAAGTATGCATATATGAAAGCATTGGGAGCATGGACTTCAGGTTCGCTCGGATTCACGGACGGCACTGTGGGCGGCCTGAAGGTGGACGGCACGTCATTCCACCACGGAGGGCACTACCCCGGCTATTCGGTCGGAGCGTTCGCCGCGCTCGGAGAATTCATCCGCTTCACGTTCGGGACGGATTTCGAGATTGATGAGGCCGCAAGGAGAGATTTCAAGGAGGCTCTGATGGCCATGTACGACTACACCAACGGACGCGACTGGGGCATAGGAGTCTGCGGACGGCATCCGCTCAGCGGGAGGATTCCGGACGCGGATGTAGAGGCCTACGGACAGCTCGCGCTTCTCGGAGACCTGACAGGCAAAGGCCTCGCTGCCGACCCGGATCTCGCGGGTGCATACATTGCGCTCGGAGGCAAGGAAAGGAAGGCTCTCGCGGCATTCAAGAAAGCGGGAATTAAGGCGAAGCAGGCACCGGACGGCTTCCGAGTCTATAACTACGGGGCGTTCGGAGTACACCGCAGGAACGGATGGATGCTCACCCTCAAGGGCTTCAACTCCGATGTGTGGGGGTCGGAGATTTACGCCGCCGACAACCGCTACGGACGCTACCTGAGCTATGGCTCGGCACAGGTCATCTTCCCGGACGGGGCCAAGGCAAGCGGTTATGCGCAGGAGGGCTGGGACTGGAACCGCTACCCCGGAGTCACCTCCGTGCATCTGCCGTTCGACCTTCTGGAGAACCCGCTGAAGGGAACGCTTATGGAAAGGAATGACTCACGTTTCCCGGGCGTCTCGTCACTCGAAGGCGCGAACGGATGCCTTGCTTTCACTTATGTCGAGAAAGACCGGAAAAATTTCTGCGCCGGAGCGACCGCCACAAAGAGCGTTTTCTGCTTTGACAACAGGATAATACATATAGGGACAGGCATCACCAACAAATCGCAATATCCAACGGAGACCACGATCTATCAGCTCAGGCTCGAAGACAAGGATGCAGAAGTCGACATAAACGACGAATATTCAGGGACATTCCCATATTCCTACAGACACAAGGAAAACAGCCCAGTCGTTCTGACGGACGTCAACGGGAACAGCTATATAATAAGGAACGGAAACGGGCTTGTCGTTGAGAAGAAGCATCAAAGTTCGCCGTCAGACACGAAGAAAAAGACGGGAGAGGGCGATTTCGTGACGGCATACATAGACCATGGCGCGTCTCCGAAAGAGGCGTCATACGAGTATATGATGCTGGTGAGACCGAGCGGAAAAGAGGTCGGGAAATATGTAAAAAAACTGCCCTACACGGTACTGCAGGCAGACAATGACGCGCACGTCGTGAACGACGCTGCCACCGGAATCACCGCCTATGTCAGCTACAGGGGCTACAGCTCGGACAAGACCCTCACAGCCGAAATCCAGCCTGAAACCATCGTGATGGAGCGGAAGAAAGAGGACGGGACCGTCGTGATGAGCGTCTGCACTCCGGATCTCGGGATCACGAAAAAGGGCTACACGACCTCGCAGCCGAGCCAGCCGCTGCTCAAGGAAGTCGTTCTCAATGGGAAATATGCGCTAAGCGAAGAGAATAATGCGGTTACGGTCGATGAGAAGGACGGAAGGACGAGGCTTTCAGTGACCTGCATCAACGGTCAGCCGGTGGAGTTCAGAATAAAGAAACAATAACCATAAGACAAAATGCAAGCTTTGACAAAATTTTTCACGACCATTCTGCTGCTCTGCACCTCACTCGCGGTGTCGGCACAGAGCGTTAAGGTGAGCGGCCGAGTCGTAGATGGCACGGGAAGTCCGCTCGTTGCGGTGACGGTGTACGAGGATGGCAAGACTTCCAACGGGACGGTGACTGATGCCGATGGTCGATATGCCCTGAACGTGTCCTCATCGGATGCCACGCTGGTTTTCTCCTGCCTCGGATTCACCGAGAACAGACAGAACATCGGGGGAAGGACGACCGTTGATGTGACGCTCAAGGAGGAGCAGCTTTCGCTTGACGCCGCGGAAGTCGTGAGCGTGGGCTACGGTACGATGGCGCGAAGAGACCTCACCGGCTCGGTAAGCAAGGTCGACATGGACGAATTGATGAAGGCGCCGGTCACGAACTTCGACCAGGCACTCACCGGAAAGATTGCCGGAGTGGTGGTCACGACATCCGACGGAGCGCTCGGCTCTGAAGCCAGCATCACCATCCGGGGCAACAACTCGCTGACCCAGAGCAGCGCTCCGCTATATGTGATAGACGGTTTCCCGACCGAAAGTTCGATGGCGACATCGCTCAACTCGGCGGACATCGAATCCATAGACATTCTGAAGGATGCCTCGGCAACGGCAATCTACGGAGCACGCGGAGCCAACGGAGTCATTGTAATCACGACAAAGCAGGGGCAGGAAGGCAAGCCGAAGGTCAACTTCAACGCGACCTGGACAATGAATCAGATTGCCAACAAGGTGAAGCTTATGGACGGTTATGAGTTCGTCAAGCTCCAGACCGAGATCTACGACATCAGCGGGAACGTCAATGCCTACCTGAGCCCCTCCGAGGCGGACGAGCTAGCCGGCATCACGGCATACACCCCGGAAGACTACATCGGAGTGCCCTACAACGACTGGCAGGACAAGCTTTTCCGCACTTCCCTCACCCAGAACTACTCCGTTTCAGTATCCGGAGGAAGCAAGGAGGCTGGGAACCGCTACAACATAAGCCTCTCCGCGCTCGACCAGGACGGCATCATCATACGCTCGAATTTCCAGCGCTATCAGGGAAAAATCAACTTTCAGCAGAAATTCGGCAAGAAAGTGACTTTGGACGCGCTAGCGAACTACTCACGCTCAATCACTAACGGCGTCACCCCTACCGACGCTCAGGCAGCGTCTTCGGCCACGGGATGGCTCATGTACTCGGTCTGGGGCTACCGCCCGGTAAAGCCATTGCGCTCGGGAAACAGCGATGACTTATACGATGACCTCGTGGACACGGAAGTGACGGGAGCAAACGACTACCGTTTCAACCCTGTGAAGACCGCGCAAAACGAGCACCGCAAGACCATCGTTGACTACCTCAACGCCAATGCAGGCCTGACCTGGGAAATCATCGACGGACTCAAGCTCAAGGTTACCGGAGGCTATACGATGAACAAGCGCCGTCGCGAGGAATTCAACGGCACGCAGACCTACACAGGATATGCCGGCTCGCCTTCGGGAAAGGGAATAAACGGAGCCATCTATTGGAACGACAAGGTCACATGGCTCAACGAGAACACGCTCACATGGACTAAGCACATCCGCCGCAGGCATCATCTCCAGCTTCTCGGAGGCTTCACGATGCAGGGAGAGACATTCGACTACAAGGGCACTGCAGCCACGCAGATGACGACGGAGGCGCTCGGACTGAACGGGCTGCACACCGGCAACTATCAGACAGTAAAGCCGTGGCAATATGACTGGACAATGATGTCCGGACTCTTCCGGCTCAACTACAACTACAAGTACAAATACTACCTCACCGCCTCATTCCGCACCGACGGCTCTTCAAAGTTCCCGGCAGGAAACCGCTGGGGCTACTTCCCTTCCGCAGGACTTTCGTGGAACTTCAACCGCGAGGACTGGCTCAAGGACGCGTCGTGGCTCTCCAACGGAAAGCTGCGCGCATCATGGGGCCTCACGGGAAACAACCGCACGACGACCCCCTACGACTACTATTCCCAGATCTCCACTCTTCCGGGCGACTCGAACTCATACGACTACGTGTTCAACGGTCAGATTGTTTCGGGCTATTTCCCATCAAATATGTCGAACGACAAACTGAAATGGGAGACCACGGAGCAATGGAACATCGGACTCGACCTCTCGTTCTTCGAAAGCCGTCTGAAGCTCACCGCCGACTGGTACCTCAAGAACACTCGCGACCTGCTTCTTCAGGCCACGATTCCGGCTTCTTCCGGTTACACGACCGCGATGATGAACATCGGCTCAATGAGCAATCAGGGCGTGGAACTCACCTTGGACGCGATGCTGATTCAGAAAAGGAACTTCGCGTGGAGCGTGAATTTCAACATGGCGATGAACAGAAACAAGGTCACCGCCCTCACCAACGATCAATACTCGCTTTTGAGCAAGGTGTCATGGGATCAGAAGTTCAACGGTCAGTATCCCTACATAACCCAGGTCGGGAAGCCTTCCGGGCTCATGTACGGATTCATATATGATGGAACCTACAAGTACGATGATTTCAATTCTGGCACGGATCTCAAGGACGGTGTGCCGTACCTGACAAGCGTCGGGAAAAGTTCAGTCAGACCCGGAGACCCGAAATATAGGGACATCAACGAAGACGGGGTCATCGACGACAACGACCGCACGGTCATAGGATGCGGGCAGCCGCTCAGCACCGGAGGTTTCGGCACTACGTTCAATTTCCACGGCTTCGACCTCAACCTCTTCTTCTCATGGAGTTACGGAAACAACATTCTTAACGCCAACAGGCTGTACTTCGAAAACGGAAACGTCATCAACACGAACCAGTGGGCTACCTACAAGTACAGATGGACGGAGAGCAATCCAGAGAGTGACATCCCGAGAGTGCAGGCAAACGGGGTCTATCTCTATTCCTCACGCGTCGTCGAGGACGGCTCATTCCTCCGTCTGAGAAATGTCTCCGTCGGGTATACCCTCCCCCGCAAGGCGTTGAGAAAGATAAAGTTCGACACGATGAGGGTGTATGTTTCCGCCGACAATGTGTTCACGCTGACAAAATATTCCGGTCCTGATCCTGAAGTGTCGACGAGGAATTCCGTGCTCACGCCGGGATTTGACTGGTCAGCATACCCGAGGGCATTCGGAATCACAGGAGGCGTTTCATTCACATTCTAATTCATTGAGAGTATGAAAGATATATTGAAATATACGATTTGCCTTGCGGCGGCTGCAAGTTTTGCGTCATGCAGTTTCTTCGACGTGACGCCGCAGGTGATATGCTCCGAGACGTTCTACAACACGGAAGACGAGGTAAAGTACGGACTTGCAGGGATTTATGGCGCGATGAACAAGGAGCAGTTCTACGGAAACTACTACAGTCTAATGTACGCCAACAACGACGACCTATGCTATTTCAACAGGGACGTACAGACCAACTTCCTGCAATATAACCGCCACGATGCGGCAACTGTTCAGATCTATGACATCTGGACGGCGATGTATCAGGGAATACGCAATGCCAACGAGTTTATGGATGCCGTCGCAAACTCTGAATTTGACAAGGATGGAAGATATCATAATGAGGCACGGTTCCTCAGGGCATACTACCATTTCCTCCTCGCGCAGTCCTGGGGAGACGTTCCGCTTAGGGACAAGGCCGTTAAGACTCCGGACGAGACAATGTGCGGGGCAACGTCACAGTTCGATGTCCTCAGCTGGGCGGCATCCGAAATGGAAGCCTGCCTTGAACTCGCCGACGAGGAGGTGACGGTGCAGCCTTCACGTGTCACAAAGACCACCATCCAGGGAATACTCGCGCGCGTCTACCTTTTCATGGCCGGTTCAAGCGTGGAAGGGGGCGACAAGACGGAGTTCCTCACTAAGGCACGCGGATTTGCCAAGGACGTGATTGACAGCGGCAAGCACGGACTGAACCCGGACTACTCGCAGGTGTTCATCAACATGATTGAGGACAAGTACGACACGCAGTGGCACGAGTCAATGTGGGAGGCGGAGTTTCTCGGCGACCGTTCAAGCGCGGAAAGCTGGTCCAACGGACGTATAGGCGACCTGCTCGGGCTCCAGAGCGGGAACAGCAGTTCGAAAGATTTCGGAAAATTCAACTGCAACTACTCATACGGCCAGTATAACGGCTCGCTCAAGCTCTGGGATCTCTACTGGCAGACGGACAGAACCGACTCGGAGAATGCCCTTGCCACCGTCACTGACAAGCGTCAGGAGTGGAATCTCCCGCCGTACAACTATGCCGGGAACAAGAATCAGCCGCCTTTCGGAGAAACGAGCGGGCAATGCGTCTCAGGAATAGACAAGACACCGTACGTCTACAAGAGCGTGTCAACGGCAAAGGACCTGACGGCGGCTCCGGCGATGCGCAACTGCGGCAAGTTCAGGCGTGAGGTCATCTATGAGGGGCAGAAGACGGCAAAGAACCTCTACACGACGATTAACTTCCCCATCCTGCGCTATTCCGACGTACTCCTGATGTATGCCGAAGCTTCCAACGAGCTCGAAGGACCGACGCAGGCCGCCTACGACTGCGTGGAAAAAGTCCGCAGCAGAGCCGGCATCGCTACCCGCCCGTTCAGCGAATACGATAAGGAGACTTTTCGCGAGCTCGTCCGCAACGAAAGGGGACGCGAGCTCTGCTTTGAGTCCCTGCGCAGATTCGACCTCATCCGCTGGGGCAATTATGTTCAAGAAATGAATGCCTACCCCACATGGGCCGCGGATGCCAGATGGACTGAGAACGTCACCGCGTCACGTGCGGCAAGCATAGGCGGCAACGTCACGGCAAGGAACGTGCTTCTTCCGATTCCGTCAATCGAGCTGGGCGTGAACAAGCAGCTCAAGCAGAACTCTTTGTGGGCGAATTAACTTGATTTGATATGAAAAAGATTATATTATTGTTCATTGCAGCTGTCGCTCTTGTCGTCTCTTGTCGGCAGGAGATTGTCTATGAAATCAGCTACAACGTGTCTCTCGATGGGGCAAACACCTACGAGGCCGGTCGACCTGTCCGCTTCAATTTCAGCGGCGATGTCGACAACATCGTGTTCTACAGCGGCGAAACCGGGCATAAATACGAGTTCCGGAACAGATATGAGGCGGACGAAAGTGCAGCGGATGAGGAATCTCAGACCACGGTAGAGAACGACAAGGGTGTGGTAATCAAGAACCTGCAGAACTATCTCCACAGCTTTGAATACACGTGGAACGAGCCTGGCACATATACGGTGACATTCGTCGGTACAAATGCCAACTACGCCGGAGCCTCGCGGAAGATTCAGGAAATGACGATTACGATTTTCGAGGCTAAGGAGTGAGCGAGAACGGTCGCCACGCCGGAGTCGTTGCAGAGGATCTTTTCATATTTCACAAAAGTGGCAACATTGCCACTTTTGTGAAATAGAATATTGGCAAAACTCGCGATGTGTCGATGCTCGCGACGCAGTTGTCGAAGACAAGACTGTCCTCTCCAGTCCATTTCGACGGCAGCGGTGCGCCCCATACTGCCACATTTTTTCAGTAAAAAGCGCTACCTTTGCATAAAGGTATTCAAAAAATATGGCAAAGAATTTTTTCAAGAGATACATCTGGCTGATTGATCTGATCAATCGCAGGAAATATGTCTCCTTCAAGGAGATCAGCGATGCGTGGCGGCGCAGTCCCCTGAATGAGACGGGAGAGCCGCTGTCAGAGAGGACGTTCTTCAATCACAAGGATGCAATAGCCGAGATGTTCGGAATAGAGATACTCAACGACAGGGGCCTCGGGTTTTACATCGGGCATTCAAATGTCGGGAGTAGCGAGACAAGCGACTGGATGCTGCACACGCTATGCATCAACAATGTGCTGCATGAGAACGCCGACATGAAGGACCGTATACTCATGGAGAGGGTTCCGTCAAGCGAGAGACTCCTGACGGACATCATAAGCGCGATGCGGGATTCCAGAGTGATCAGCCTCTGCTACCAGAGCTTCCGGAATCCGGAACCGCACTTCTTCAACGTGCGACCCTACTGCGTCAAATACTTCAAGCAGAGATGGTACATGCTTGGAGACAGCGACTTAGGACTGAGAATATACTCGCTGGACCGATTCGTGGACATGGAGGAACTGGAGGAAAGATTCGAATTTCCGAAGGACTTCGATGCGGAGGAATATTTCCGTAACTATTTCGGTGTCATCATCGGAGAAGCCCCTGAGGACATCAGGATCCGTGTCGTGCAAGACCAGGTCAAGTACTTCCGGACGCTGCCGCTACATGGGTCGCAAAAAGAGACGGTTCAGGAGGACGGCAGTTCGGTCTTCAGCTACCACATCGCCCCGACCTTCGATTTCGTGCAGGAGATCCTGTCGCACGGAGCGGACGTGGAGGTACTGGAACCGCTTGAGCTGCGCGAAAGTATCGCCGATGACGTCGCACGGATGGCTTCTCGTTACGCGATTCCGACGGCAAATGAAGACGGACTTCCATATATAGACGAAGAGGATGAGTGGAAACTGTTATGACGGATTTTGCAGCTATTGATTTTGAGACGGCCAACGAGTGCCCGAGCAGTGTCTGCTCCGTTGGCGTCGTTGTGGTGCGAGGCGGTGAGTTTGCGGACAGTTTCTATAGCCTGATCCACCCCGAACCGGAGTATTACAAATGGTTCTGCCGGCAGGTACACGGCCTCGGGCCTGAGGACACGGATGACGCGCCGGTATTCCCCTACGTCTGGGAAAAGATCGAGCCGCTGATTGAAGGCCTTCCTCTTGTGGCTCACAACAGCCGGTTCGACGAGGGTTGCCTGAAGAGCGTCTTCAATGTCTACCGTATGGACTACCCAGACTATGAGTTTTATGATACACTTGCGGCCTCACGGAGACATTTCGGTTGTACTCTTCCGAACCACCAACTACAGACTGTCGCCGCGGCCTGCGGATACGATCTCACACGCCACCATCACGCCTTGGCAGACGCGGAGGCCTGCGCGGCAATCGCTATGAGAATTCTGTAGTGGCCTCTGGCCGACACCAAGGACGTGTCTTGTCACTTCTTGCCTATTACCATTTAGGATGATTCAACTAATGCGTTAGAATATCCATCGATTGTCAATTTCGCCATACTGCCATATTTTTGCATCAAAAAGTTGTTACTTTGCATACACAAAAACAAAATGAGTATGGAAAAGATCAATTTATGCGAGGGCGTTGTCGCCCAGATGATGGACACAGAGGCGTGGAACAACATTTCGGGAAACTTCCCGTTCAGCGAGGCTCAGCTGGAGAAGTACACTGACAAGCTCGACTGGAAGGAGGTGTCGGGCAACTCCAACATTTTCTGGACAACCCAGATGCTCGAAAAGTTCAAGAGGAAGCTGGACTGGACGGCACTCTCACGGAGCATCCAGGAGGAGAACGTCTCGACGGAGCTGCTGGAAAAGTTCAAGGACGACTGGAACTGGGAGGAACTCTCGGACAACAACTGCCTCACTCCTGAGCTCATCGATCAGTTCGCTGACTACATCAATTGGAAGACGCTTATCAACAACTACAGTCTCAGCAAGCAAATTGCCACCGAGGAGTTCGTCCGGAAATATTCCGACAGAATCCCGGCCTGCGACTTCAAGGACTCGCGGCTCTGGAGGGAGCTGGTCGAACGGAAAGAGAAACAGATCAAGAAACAGATCTGCCTATGCTAAAACGTATTCTGATGACAGCGAGGTCGGGACACCAGCCTCGCTGTTGTTTTATGAACACCTCTCCTGGCAAGTGCGCCGTCGGCTCCAGAAAACCTCATCCGATAGAGGAGACGGTGTGTGATTCCACGTAAGAGGTCAGGCGGTCTATTTCCTCCGGGCTGATGTAGGCACCTTGGAGGCGAGTATCTTCTCCTCCGGTCTGGAAAATCATATCTCCGCTGCCTGCAAGTCTTTCCGCCCCGGGAGTGTCAAGGATTATCCTAGAATCGGTCGTGGATATAGTCCTGACGGCGATTCTTGTCGGGAAATTTGCCTTGATGAGACCTGTGATTCCTCCTGACGGTCTCTGTGTGGTCAAGATGAGATGAATGCCGACGGCTCTTCCCTTCTGTGCCAAACGGATGATGGATTCTGTGATGTTATGCGACATATTCACAGACTGCTTGTCACGCCTTACAGGAATGGTCAAGTCTGCATATTCATCAATGATGGTGACAATGTAAGGCAAGGTCTTGGAAATGCGCGCATTGTAAGTGCGAATGTTGCGGGTATGGGCGCCCGAAAGCAGTTCGTAGCGGTGTTCCATTTCCAGACATAGAGCCGCCAAGGTCTTGTCTGCATGAGCTGCCGTCTGCACGACAGGCTCCTCTCCTGGCATAGAGGCTATATAGCTTCCGGAAAGGCGCTTGTAGGAGGAAAACTCGCAGCCCTTGGGATCGAGGAGAACTAACTTCAGTTCTGACGGGCGCTTTGAATATAACAGAGAGGCGACTATGGCGTGGATCGCCGCCGTCTTGCCTTGCTTTGTGGCTCCGGCGATAAGCAAGTCTGGAGCCTTGGCCAAATCAAAGACCACAGCTTTGTCCC
>DJRM01000096.1 GCA_002440085.1 Bacteroidales bacterium UBA6360 | reverse complement strand
GACAAAGGAGTTCATCGGCATCCTCAAGAACATCAAGGCCGGTGACAGGAAAGTGCTCTTCGTGCTTCCTTCAAACTCCGACAACATTTACCTTTCATCACGTAACCTTCCTGAAGTAAAGGTCACCACCGTTGACGAAATCAACACCTACGCGATCATGAACTCAAATTCACTCGTGCTCGTCGACGGCGTACAGGACATTCTTGCTGCAAGGATCAAACGCTAAAAAGAGATGGGAATTTTAATTAAGCCAATAGTAACTGAAAAGATGACGGTTCTGGGCGAAAAGTTGAACCGCTATGGCTTCATCGTCGATCGTGAGGCCAACAAACTTCAGATCAAGGCTGCCGTAGAGCAGGCCTACAACGTGACTGTTGCTGATGTCAACACCATCAACTATCACGGCAAGAAGAAATCCCGCTACACCAAGGCCGGTATGCTCCGTGGTCGCATGAACCACTACAAGAAGGCTATCGTGACCCTTGCAGGCGAGGACAAGATTGATTTCTACAGCAACATCTAACGGGAGGAAACGGTTATGGCAGTTAGAAAATTCAAACCGGTAACTCCGGGACAGAGAAACAAGGTAATCAGCGCATTTGACGACATTACCTGCAAGAAACCTGAGAAATCACTCCTCGAACCTCTCAAGAGCTCCGGCGGACGTAACAATCAGGGCAAGATGACCATGCGCTACATCGGCGGCGGTCACAAGAAGATGTACCGTGTAATCGACTTCCTTCGCGCGAAGGACGACTGCAAGGCTACAGTAATGACAATCGAGTATGACCCGAACCGCAGCGCGCGCATCGCGCTCGTGCAGTACGAGGATGGGGTGAAGAAGTACATCATCGCTCCTAACGGACTCAAGGTAGGTCAGGTCATCGCTTCCGGCTCCGGAGTCGCTCCTGAAGTCGGCAACACTCTTCCTCTTGGGGAAATTCCGCTCGGTACACTCGTTCACAACATCGAGCTTCGTCCGGGACAGGGCGCCGCAATGGCACGTTCTGCCGGAACTTACGCACAGCTCGCAGCACGCGAGGGCAACTACGCCATCCTTCGTCTCCCTTCGGGTGAGACCCGCATGGTTCTCTGCACCTGCCGTGCAACTGTCGGAACAGTGTCAAATCCGGATCACAATTTGGAGTCGCACGGAAAGGCGGGACGCAGAAGATGGCTCGGCCGTCGTCCTCGCAACCGTGGTGTTGTAATGAACCCGGTAGATCACCCAATGGGTGGTGGTGAAGGCCGTGCATCCGGTGGACATCCGCGTTCACGCAAGGGCATGCCGGCTAAGGGCTACAAGACACGTAATCCTAAGGCTACTTCAAATAAGTTCATTATTGAGAGAAGGAAAAAATAACGGAATAAAACTTAAGAGATTATGAGTCGTTCATTAAGAAAAGGTCCTTATATTCAGGAAGCCCTTGAAAAGAGAATTCTTGCTATGAATGAGGGTAGCATGAAGAAAGAGGTTGTCAAGACTTGGTCACGTGCAAGTATGATCTCTCCTGATTTCGTCGGTCACACCATCGCAGTTCATAACGGAAATAAGTTTATTCCTGTTTATGTCACTGAAAACATGGTCGGACACAAGCTCGGGGAGTTCGCGCCTACCAGAACATTCAGAGGCCATTCGGGCAATCGTAAATAATTTTAAATGAGAAAGTAATTATGGGAGCTCGTAAAAGACAAATGGCCGAGAGGCAGAAAGAAATAAAGAGGCAGACAGCCATAGCGAAGGCTAATGACGTTCCTACTTCTCCGCGCAAGATGCGTCTGGTTGCAGACATCATCCGCGGCGTTGAAGTGAACCGTGCCCTCGACATCCTCAAATTCTCCAAGAAGCACGCTTCAGTCACGCTTGCAACGCTCGTTCGCAGCGCCATCGCGAACTGGGAAGCCAAGAATCCGGAGGACACGAAGGAACTCGACAACGGTAATGTTTACATCAAGACCATTATGGTCGATGAGGGTCGCACACTCAAGAGAATCCGTCCTTGCCCGCAGGGAAGGGCCGGCAGGATCCGCAAGCGTTCCAACCACATCACTGTAATTCTTGACGTTAAGGAACCATCAACAACAGTGGAGGAATAAGAATATGGGACAGAAAACAAATCCTATCAGCAACAGAATCGGTATCACCCGTGGTTGGGACTCTAACTGGTGTGGTGGTAACTATGCGGAGAAAATCGCTGAGGACTACAAGATCCGCAAGTATCTTGAGAGCCGTCTTGCAAAGGCAAGCCTTTCAAAGATTGTGATCGAGAGGACCCTCAAGCTCATCACCGTGACAATCCACGCGGCAAGACCGGGTGTCATCATCGGCAAGGGCGGCACAGCTGTGGATCAGCTCAAGGAAGAGCTCAAGAAGGTGACTTCAAAGGATGTTCAGATTAACATCTACGAGGTGAAGAAGCCTGAGATTGACGCTCACATCGTGGCTGATTCAATCGCTCGCCAGATTGAGGGCCGTGTTTCCTATCGCCGTGCAATCAAGATGGCCATCGCTTCCACCATGCGTGTCGGAGCCGAGGGCATCAAGATTCAGATCAGCGGCCGTGTAGGCGGCGCCGAGATGGCAAGAAGCGAGATGATCAAGGAAGGCCGTACACCGCTTCACACTTTCCGTGCGGACATCGACTACGCGCTCGCAGAGGCTCACACCAAGGTTGGCGTCCTCGGAGTGAAGGTCTGGATCTGCAACGGCGAGGTCTATGGCAAGAAAGACCTTTCTCCTAACGCTGGCATCGCTGCTCAGCAGGCACAGAGCGGAAACTCCGGCCGTGGCGGCGAGCGTCGCGGTGGACGTGGAGATCGTCGTGGAGACCGCAGAAATCGCGATCGTAAGTAATACGGAGCGAAGAAAAAGCGACCTGCTTCGTTGCATGTGAATTTCAAATCCTCACAACCGGGAGGTTGCTCCGGTGTTGAAATCCCCAGTGCGACTTGCATCTCATCTTTTTCTTCATCTCCTAGTTTCAGATATTTGAAAAGAAGCCGATTGGAAATTTCCGACCGGCTTCTTTTTTTTCTGTTGAATAGTTGAATTTGAGCGGCTTTAAAGGTCTTAGATGACCTGTGTTGTTGATTATTCCTTATTGAGACTTTGCTTGACTTTGGCGGCGAGGGACTTGCCGACGAGCGCGGCGATCTCTTCTTCGGGGGCAGCGGCGATGCGGGCGACTGAGCCGAAGTGCAGAATGAGGCGCTGCTCGGTCTTCGGGCCGACTCCCGGGATTTTGCTGAGGGCGGACTCAATCTGGGCCTTGCTCCGAAGGCTGCGGTGGAAGGTGATGCCGAAGCGGTGCGCCTCGTCGCGTATCTGGCGGAGTACCTTGGATGCCTGCGAGTTCATGTCGAGGAAGAGGGGGTAGGGGTCTCCGACTCTGATGACTTCCTCAAGCCGCTTCGCGAGGCCAATGACCGTCAGCTTGTCCGTTAGTCCAAGCTCGTACAAAGCCTCGTAGGCGGATGACAGCTGCCCCTTGCCTCCGTCAATGACAATCAGTTGCGGGAGGTCATCCGGAGCCTCTGCCAGCATCCTTGAATAACGCCTGTTCACGACCTCCTTCATCGACGCGAAGTCGTTCGCCCCGACCACGGTCTTAATCTTGAAATGCCTGTAGTCCTTCTTTGACGGAGCCGCGTCCCGGAAAACCGTGCAGGAGGCCACCGGGTTCGTTCCCTGGATGTTCGAGTTGTCGAAGCACTCTATATGTCGTGGCAGTTCCTTCATTCCGAGCGCATCGCGAAGTTCCTCCATAACCTTCATCCTGAAGTTGTCAGGATCCGTGTGCTCCCTCTGCTTCATCGCGTTGAATCTCATCTCCTTGGCGTTCTTGGCGCTCAACTCCAGCAAAGCCAGCTTGTCTCCGCGCACAGGAATCCGGAACTCCACACCGTCAATCTCCACATCCGGCAGGAACGGCACTATGACCTCGTGCGACAGCCGTCCGAACTTTGCCTCGATCTCTCCGATGAATGTTCCGAGCACCGTCTCCTGCGCTTCCTCAATGTTCATCTTGAATCCGAGGTTCAGTGACTGCACCACGGCTCCGTCCACCACCCTCATGAAGTTTCCGAAGGCTTCTCCGGGGTCAATCACGAGCGAGAATACGTCGTAGCTTCCCGGCATCGCGCTCTGGATGAGCGACTTGCTGTAGTGCTTGTCAAGTGCCTGCATCTTCACCTTGTACTCCTGTGCAGCCTCGAAGTCCATTCTCTCGGCAGCCTCGGTCATAAGTTCCCGGTAGTGCGCAATCATCTCGCGTCCGCCTCCGCGCAGCAGCTTCACGACCTCCTCGATGTTGTCGCCATATTCCTTCTGAGAAATTCCCCCGCAGCAGCATCCGCGGCACCTCCCGATGTGGAAGTTCAGGCAGGGGCGCGTCTTGCCGCGCAGAATCGTCTCCGAGGTGATTTTGTTGTTGCAGGTCCGTATAGGGTAGATGTCATGGAACAAATCGACCAGAGTTCTCGCGTGCATCGCGTTCGAATAGGGACCGAAATAGCGTGAGCCGTCCCGCACGAGCCTTCGCGTGAGAAAGACTTTCGGAAACTCGTCATTGCTCACGCATATCCATGGATAGGTCTTCGAATCCTTGAGGAGTATGTTGTATTTCGGCTTATACTGTTTTATGAGATTGTTCTCCAGCAGCAGCGCGTCCGCCTCCGTCTCCACGACCGAATAGTGCGCGTCGGCAATCTTCGAGACCATTATCGCTGTCTTGCGCGTGAGCCTTTCCGGCGGCACGAAGTACTGGGCAACCCTCTTGTGCAGATCCTTTGCCTTACCGACATAGATGACGTTGCCATCCGCATCATAGTAGCGGTAGACGCCGGGCTGATGCGGAAACAGCGCAATCTTTTCTCTGACAGTCAGTTCCTTTTCCGATATATTCATATATCCTCCACGATATTCCTTTCCGCCGCCCTCAATTCGTCGCGTTCTTACGTTCGAGACGCCGCCAGTTGACAAGCCCGTTCACCGAGTTCATCAGGTAGAAGACGTACATTATCAGAGTCGGCACCGAATGCTCCGTTCCTTCGGCGGCGAACACGCTCCACATGATGACGGTGAACACATTGAAAACAATCCACAGCCACCACTGTTCCACGAACGCGAATGTCATCAGAGCCTGCGCTGCGATGCACAGAACTGTGGTGAACGAGTCAATCCACGGCTGTTCCGCCCCGAAATGCTTTAGCAAAAATGCCAGCGCAACTGTCACGGCCGCGATTCCTGAGGCAATCAGTGTCCTCATCTTCCCGGACAGTCTTCTTGATTCCACGGCATTCCCGGCTTCCGTTCCTGTTCCGGCTCCTCTGCGGCTCCACTGCCACCAGCCGATGAACTGCATCGGGAAGTAATAGAGCGCATTCACGGCCGCATTCCCGTATGCCGTTGACTTCCAGGCAATGTAGGCGTAGAGCGATACCTGCACAATCCCGAAGGCATAGTTCCAGATGCTTCCCTTTGCCGCGAGCACCACGCAGACTATTCCCGCCACTGCCGCCGTGAATCCGAGCCCGTCGAATCCAGTCTTTGCGGTGACTATAGAGTATATGACGTTGCACACGACGACTCCGATAATCAGGAACCAGTCAAATGCTCCGAGTATGTGTCTTTCTTTCATTTACAGAATATAATCTTTCTAGCACAACGCGTGCCTCCATTTCCCCGCAAAGTTATATCATCCACCGCCATTCTGCAAATTTCATTTTTTAATTTTTTTTTCATAACTTTGCCCCGATATTTCCGAGTGGGAAATCACAGGAATCGAGTAATCGTAAAATAAATATAAACTAAAAAGATTCAATTATGTCTACAATTGCAGAAGAAGTGAAGGCAATCATCGTTGACAAACTCGGCGTTGAACCGTCTGAGGTTACCGATAGCGCAAACTTCACAAACGATCTCGGCGCAGACTCGCTTGATAGCGTCGATCTCATCATGGCTCTTGAGCACAAGTTCGATCTTGAACCGGACGACGAGGCAGAAGGCAAGATTGCCACTGTTGCCGACGCAATCGCTTACGTTGAGAAGAAAGTAGCCGAGAAACAGGCAAAATAAGTTTCCCGACATAAAACAGAAAAGAGGATGACCAGACCGTCAGTTTGACGTGAGGCCATCCTCTTCTTTATTTTATTCTTTCTCTAAAAACGCTGAGTCAAGAGGGGATGCATAAAAGGATGGGATGCAAGGCTCACTGGGGATTTTAACACCGGAGCAACCTCCCGGTTTTGAGGATTTAAAATCCACATGCAACGAAGCAGACCGCCTTTTAGGCGCCCCGCCCCCTATTCTGTAGGGAATGAATAGGTGATAGTAAGTGTAGGCTTCTTGCCCGCAGACGCCGGGCCGTAGAGGCGGCAGCTGTAGTGGCGGTCCTTGTCGAGCTCTGTCGAGGTGCTGGTGCTCGTGGTGCTTGACTGGGAGGCGTATGCCGCCATCATCATGTAGTTGTAGTAGTTGTTGTAGTAGCTGCTGCCGTAGCCTCCGTAACCGTAGCCATAGCCTCCATATCCGTAACCTCCGTAACCGTTGTAGAGACTGTTGTAGTAGGAACTGTAGGCGAGGGCGCTGAGATAGTCGTTGTAGGACGAGTTGCTCGAAGATGACGCCGCCTTGTTGGTCTCGGAGTGCATGATCAGCATCCAGATGTCATACTGGCTTTCCCTCTTCTCGAAATCAGCGGCACTTTCCTCGTTTTTCGGGGACAGCCGCAGGAGTTCCTGGATGTGGTGACTGACGTCCGGCTGGTAGCAGTCAAGAGAGCGGTTGATGTCGCCCTGATTCTCGCTTGAGACGCTGGCGTCCGTAAGCCCGGCGTATGAGACCACTTCCTGTTCAGTTTCTCCGTCATCTCCGCTCACGGTTCTCGTGCCGATAAGACGGCAGGTCGGGCTGAGCATCAGAGGATAGTGCGCCAATTCGGAGTAGTCCGAAGAGACCTTGTATGGAAGATTGATGGTAGCCTTGTTGACGACAATTCGACCGTCATTTATTATTTCATCGACTATGTCCTTCTTTTCTGCGTCGCTCTTCGACTTGAACTCATCGCTGATGTTGTTGAATCGTTCAATCATCGATGTCCGCATCGCCTCCTCGACGGCTGTCTTCAGCCCATTAGCACGCACCACCGGCTTGTATCCGCATCCGCCCTCGACGTTCAGCTCTTCGGCTGATGCCGGTTCCGGCCCTTCCCTGCGGCAGATGTTGAACGCATACTGGGTCGGAAGCGTGGAGGTGCTCTCGCCTATGAAGGATGACGCCCCGGCCATGAACACGAATGACGTGTCCACAGGGCCGCGCTCTTCGTCAAATATGGAGCGAACCTTCAGCTCAATGTAATTACCGGTGAGGTAGCCGTAGTCGTTGGTGCTCACGGCAATCTCGAACATGTTGATTCTTCCGCTCCCCGATGCGGGCCTGTCGGCGACGATGCATATTCCCGGAAGTTCCTTCGTGTAGTCGTCCATCGACCAGCTCTCACGCTTTTTCAGCGCGTCGACATATTTCTGTGCAAATTCTTTCGTGAAGTCAAACGAGAGGGAGTCGCCTCCGCTGTAAGTCGGTATTCCTTTGGTGATTACGCCCTTACTTTCGTCATAGAGCCCGTCATTGCCCTTGCCGGCGTAGATTATGTCCGAGCCGAGCGGCTTCTGGAGTTCATAGACGCGTATGTTCTGAATGATGTGTTCCTGAGAATCGTCGGCAAACGAGAGAGTGTCCTTTGCCGCCGCGAAATGGAACGCGTAGATTTCCTGCACGTCGCCAAGGTCGAATTTCGCGGTGTCCACAAGAGGTATCAGAGGAAAGGCCGCAATTCTCTCGTTCCGTATCGAACCGTCTTCGGACACGCCGCCCACACTCATCCTGCGGGAACTGTAGCCTCCGAGATCCTCGGTCTTCGCAACCTCGATGTCCTTGATGTCAAGAGATGTGCTGACCACCTGCCAGATGTGCGAGGTCGGGATGTAATCCTGTCCGAGCGTGTCGTCGACCTTTATGCAGGAAAAGCAGCAAAATGCCGCAACCGATGCGGCGCCTATGGAAAATATTCCTTTAAGAGACTCCATTATTACAGACTGTCGTAAAAACTGTTATAGGCATCAATGTACGAGCCGTCCTCCATCGAAGCGGCATCGTACTGAAGCAGAGGAAGACCCTCCGAGACACAGAAACCGGTCAGTTCGGCGGGAACCTCCCCGTCGCCGATGATGACGCCGTCGGAGTAGCGGACGGCGAGTTTTGCAAGGTTTATGCCGCTTGGCTCCGCCAGAAGTTCCGTGTCCGCATCGGTGATGTTCCCGAATTTCACGAGTTCGCGGAATTCCGGTGCGAAGGACACTGACGGCGTGTCTCCGTAGAGCGAGGTTACAATCTTGCTTCCCGAGAATATGGGGTCGTCGATGTACGCCTTCTTCAGATAGATCGGAAGTATGTGGGAAATCCATCCGTGGCAGTGGATGATGTCCGGAGCCCAGCGGAGCTTCTTCACGGTCTCAAGCACGCCTCGCGCGAAAAAGATTGCCCTCTCGTCGTTGTCGGCGAAAAATGTCCCGTTCTCGTCGGTGAAAGTCTGCTTGCGATGGAAATAGTCCTCATTGTCAATGAAATAGACCTGCATGCGGGCGGCGGAAATGGAGGCCACCTTGATTACGAGAGGCCTGTCGACGTCGTTGATGATGATGTTCATTCCTGAAAGGCGAATCACTTCGTGGAGCTGGTTTTTCCTTTCATTTATGCATCCGTAGCGCGGCATGAACGAGCGGATTTCCTTCCTGCGTTCCTGAATTCCCTGCGGAAGGTATCTTCCGATGTTCGCGATTTCGGACTCCGGCAGATATGGGAATATCTCCGAATTTACAAAAAGGACTCTCTTGGTGGAATCTCCCATAGCAAGCGTTATTTTAACAAAACTCCACAAAGATAATAATAAATTTTCATAAAATCACTAACTTTGGCGTTTGCATGTTGTGACGGCGGGGTTTAATGACCTTGTGTAATAATAAGTTATGGTTTTGGACAGTAATAAGATAATCAGAAAACGATATGTCAGGGCGTTTCTTTCGTCCGTTGTCAGCATTTCTTTGGTGCTGTTGCTCGTGGGGATAGCCTCGTTTCTGCTCGTTTCCGAAAGGAGCGTCTCTGATTATCTGAAGGAGAACATGCAGGTCAGCGTGATGATGAAGCGCGACGTCGGGGAGTCGGCGGCCCTCCGCTGCAAGAAGGCGATGGATGCGGAGCCTTTCGTCCGTGGTTCCGCCTACGTCTCGAAGGAGCAGGGCGCAAAGGAAATGGCGCAGCTGCTCGGGGACGATTTCCTCTCTGTTTTCGAGACAGCCCCGATTCCAGTTTCCATAAACCTCACGCTGAAGCCGGAGTATGTCTCTCCGGACTCGCTTAAAGTGGTGAAGGCCGCCTTGGAGAAGGCACCGGAGGTGGAGGAGGTGGTCTATCAGCAGTCTTTAGTAGAGGCTCTGAATTCGAATCTCAGCAAGATTTCCCTGTTCCTTGCCGTGTTCATCGCTCTGCTTCTCTTCATCTCGTTCGTGCTCATCAACAACACCGTGCGCCTGAGCGTCTATTCGAAGCGATTCACGATTCACACGATGAAGATGGTCGGGGCGACGCGTTCGTTCATACGCAGGCCGTTCATGTTCCAGTCGGCTTTTCAGGGGATTTTTGCCGCTCTGATTGCGATAGTGATGATAATCATCGGGCTGTTCCTGCTGAAGGGACAGTTCGGACAGCTGTTCGCCGTGTTCAGCCTCGGTATGCTTCTGACAGTCATCGGGATTGTGGTCGCGAGCGGGCTGATTATCTGTGTGGCGAGTACGTATTTCACTGTAAACAAGCTTATTTCGTTGAACAAATCTGAATTGTATTATTAGTTGAGGATATGAATTTGAATGAATCGAAGAATATGGCGATGACGCCGAAGGGGCTGCGGCTCCTGCTTGCCGGGCTGATTGTGATGGCAGCCGGGTATATCCTGATGTGCGGCGGAGCGAGCGATGATCCGAAGGTCTTCAGTTACGAAATATTTGATTTTCAGAGGCTCGTCGCCGCGCCGTTGGTGATTCTCGCCGGCATCGTGGTCGAGATTGTCGCTATTATGGGAGTAAATAAGAAAAAATAAATCAGTCTCCTTGGGGAAGAGAGGCGCTTGAGCGCCGTGCGGAGAACAACGAAGCGAGGGCTTTGTGCGATAGCGTGCACGGAGCACGACTTCCCCTGTGGAGGGGACGGGAGGGGTTAAAATATGACTTGGTTTGAGGCTATACTATTGGGACTGCTGCAGGGGCTGACGGAGTTTCTTCCGGTGAGCAGCAGCGGCCACCTTCAGATTGGAAAGGAACTTCTCGGGATTGACGTCGGGGAAGACCTCGTGTTCGAGGTTGTGGTGCACGCCGCCACGGTGCTGAGCACGATTGTGGTGTTCCGCAGGCAGATTTGGGGGCTGCTCAAGTCGCTCTTTGTCAAGGACGGGCTCTTCAGGAGCATCGCGCATCCGTCGAGGTTCAACGACGGAACGGACTATGTGCTGAAAATCTGCGTGTCGATGATTCCGGTTTTCATCGTCGGGATGTTCTTCAAGGATGCCGTGGAAAGCGTTTTCGGCTCGTCTATATACGTGGTCGCCGGCGCCCTGCTCGTGACCGCGCTGCTGCTTCTGCTCTCGGACAACGCCTCGCGACTCAGATTCCGGGGCTGCCGGAGTTGCTGCAAGTACAAGGCTCCGATTGAGGCGGCCGGGGTTTCGCCGGTGAAAGCAGGGGAGGACGTGGCCTCTGATGCCGCATCTAAAGACTCGCGGGACTCGCACAAGCCGGATGGAGCAGTGGCCCGCAACGGCATTTCTTATTGGCAGGCATTCGTGGTCGGTCTCGGTCAGGCCGTGGCGGTTCTTCCCGGGCTTTCCCGCTCAGGCACCACCATTGCCACCGGACTTCTCTGCGGCGTGAAGCGCGACGTGATTGCGCAGTTCTCATTCCTTATGGTTCTCGTCCCGATTCTCGGCGAGGCATTCCTTGAAATCGTCGGGGGAGAGATGGCCGCATCGACCATCGGGGCGCTTCCGCTCGTTCTCGGATTCCTGTCTGCGTTCGTTGCCGGACTTTTCGCCTGTCGGGTGATGATTGCCCTCGTGAAGAAGACCAAGCTTGGCTGGTTCGCGCTCTACTGCGCCGTCGTCGCCGTCCTCATATTCATATTCGCATAATCAGACATTTGCGCAACTCCATTCACGCAACTTCCGGCGCATATCCAGGTATTTCCATATCCACGGAAGATAATATACCCGAACGCAGATGACAAGGAACCTTACATACTTCGTCGCCGACGTGCACCTCGGCTGTGACGTCCTGAACCCTCGTGACAGGGAGGCGCGTTTTGTTGGCTTTCTGAAATCGTTGCCGCCGGAGACGGAAAGCCTCTACATGCTCGGGGACATCTGGGACTTCTGGTATGAGTACCGCGACGTGGTTCCAAAGGGCTATATCCGTGTGTTTGCGGCAATTCTCGACCTCATTGACCGGGGTGTAAATGTCTATTTTTTTCGCGGCAACCACGATGTTTGGAGCTACTCCTACTTCGAGTCTCTCGGAATGAGGAGGCTGGAGCAGCCATACGTCACGACCATCTCCGGTAAGGTCTTCTGCCTCGGCCACGGCGACGGCCTCGGACCCGTTCCGCGCGGCTACCGCATCCTCTCCGGCATCTTCCACTGCCGCCCGCTCCAAAGGCTCTTCAGCACCCTGCATCCGTGGCTCGCGTTCCGCCTGGGCAACACATGGTCGAAGCATAACCGTCTCAGACACAAGACCGAGTATGTCTTCCGGGGCGAGGACGAGCCGCTCTATAAATTTGCCGAGGAACTTGGCGAGAAGCAGCATATAGACTATTTCATCTTCGGCCACTTCCACTCATGGGTAGATCTCAAGCTTCCCTGCGGAGCGAATTTCCGCATGGTCAAGGACTGGTTCCGCTCCTCTCCCTACCTTGTCTGGGACGGCGAATCGCTCCGCGCCGCCGAATATGCAGCGGGCAATCCTTGTGGGGCTGACCTGCATTTTGTCTTGAAAATAAAGTAAATTCCACTAACAAATTCAATGAATATGAAACGGATCATTTCTATTTTGACGATGATGCTCATCGGAGCCGGAGCCGTGTCTGAACTAAAGGCCCAGACCGTCGGCGAAACCAGGACTATCGACGCGACGGGACAGATTACGGGAGTTTCTTCACTTGAAGGCGTTCTCACCTGCTACAAAGGCAATCTGATGATGAACGGAAGGGTGCTCACCCCTGCGGAGATGTCCGTCATATTTCCTTCAAATGTCTTCACTTCCGCGACCGGAGGACAGAGAATGCGCCGCGCCGGGAAGGGAATGATGATTGGCGGCGGCATCGCTACGGGCGTCGGTTTCCTTGCCTATATCGGGGGGCTCGCCGCGATAAACAATTCCTCGGTTGACGGCGGTTATTGGGGATTCATGCTGGCATATTGCGGCATAGTGGATTTTGTCGTCGGCACCGGTGTCCTTGCCGGCGGCATTGCCGTCTATTGTGTCGGAAATGGCCGAATCAGAAGGGCCGTGAATGCCTACAACGCCATGCGCCCTCGTGAATACACCCTGAACATAGGGGCGACCCCACATGGATTGGGACTCTCGGTGGTATTTTAGAAACCTTCAAAAAATAACCTGCATCATCTTTCCCATCCTTTTCGGTCTATATTTATTTTCTCATCAGTCGTGTATGTCCAGTACACTCCTTCTTCCAAAAGAAATCTATACTCGAAAATCAAAGACAAATCTGGTGCAGGTTATTTTTTTCGTGTTTCTTAGAAAAACGAAAAAAATAAACAGCATCAATATGGGTCACCGCAAAATAATGCTGACGCATCATTGACAAGTTTCCTGCGGCAGGCACCTTTACCGTCCTGCCGCAGGATTTCCTTTTTCTGCTTTGCTCCTTTGGCGTGATTATCAAACAAAAAGCATTATCTTTGAAGCCGGAGAAAAAATTGAGTTATGGAGATAGGCAAGAAGTTATTCCCCATCGGGGTGCAGACATTTGATAAAATTAGGGAAGAAGACTACCTGTATGTTGACAAGACCGGCTATGTGCATGAAATTGCCAATAAATACCAGTATGTTTTCCTGAGCCGTCCGCGCCGGTTCGGCAAGTCCCTGTTGTCATCGACGTTTCATTGCTATTTTGAAGGGAAGAAGGAACTTTTTTATGGACTGAAGGCCGGCGAGGCGAAAAAGGAGTGGACGAAGCATCCGGTGTTTCATTTCGATTTCTCCATGTCAAAGAACAAGAGCGAGGAGCAACTGCTCGGCGACCTTGACATAATGTTGGGACGATATGAGGCGGTGTATGGAAAGGCTGAAAATGAAGTCTATCCGAACCAGAGGCTTGTAGGGCTGGTACTCCGTGCATTTGAGCAGACCGGCGAGCGTGCGGTGATAATCATCGACGAGTATGACGCACCGCTTCTGGACGTCATGAATGACAATCCGAGACTTGAGCCGCTGCGTTACATAATGCGCAGCTTCTACAGCCCGATAAAGAGCCTTGACCCTTACCTGAGGTTTGTGTTCATCACGGGCATCAATAAGTTCGCGCAGCTGAGCATATTCAGCGAACTGAACAATCTTCAGAACATATCGATGATGCCGGAGTATTCGGCGATATGCGGAATCTCGCAGTCTGAAATGGAGACGAATATGCGGGAGCAGATTCAGGCACTTGCAGATGAACAGGGCATCATTTACGAAGAGGCTCTGGAGGGGTTGAAGGACAACTACGACGGCTACCACTTCAGCTACAGGTCCGAGGACATATATAACCCGTTCAGCCTCATAAAGGCTCTGAACGAAAGGCGTTTCGGCAGCTACTGGTTTGATTCGGCGACACCGACCTACCTCTACGAGCGCCTCCGCCGCAACCCGATAGACGAGACCGAGCTGGACAGCCTGCCTCTGGTTCCGCAGTCAGACTTCGACGTCTCTCCGGAAATCTCTGACAACTCCCTCCCGATGCTCTACCAGACGGGCTACCTGACCATCAAGTCCTACGACACCCGCATGCAGCTCTACACCCTCGGCTACCCGAACAAGGAGGTGAAGATAGGCTTCACGAGGGGACTTCTGAACGAGTACCCGAGCAAGGCCGCCACGGCCTCCGGCTTCGTTGCGCATTTCTATGCGGCGATGGATTCGCAGGACATAGACCTCGCGATGTCGAAGCTCCAGGCCTACCTCGCGGGCATCCCGAACGACCTGGAGAACAAGAGCGAGAAGCACTACCAGACCATCATCTATCTGATATTCTCCCTCCTCGGCTTCTACATTCAGACGG
>DJRM01000082.1 GCA_002440085.1 Bacteroidales bacterium UBA6360 | reverse complement strand
TGCTTTTTGTTTGATAATCAATCTACACTTTTCTTCTTGAGGGAAGACGGGCACATATTGCCGAAATTGCGGAAGAATGATTAAATTTGTACTATGAACTTCCCGATTTCGGGAAAATATAACAATGACATGGAAGAATTTGACGAAAAGGAATATGACGAACTGATTGAACGGCTGTTCAGGAGGTTCCCGTCCTATCAGGTGGTCGGCGGGAACGCCTATCATCCGGGACTTGAAAACATGATGGAGTTCGACTCGCGGCTCGGCCGTCCGCACCGAAGCTACAGGAGCGTGCACGTCGCAGGAACGAACGGGAAGGGGTCGGTTAGCAACATGATTGCGGCGGCGCTCTCGGCCATGGGCTACAAGGTCGGGCTCTACACCTCGCCGCATCTGCTGGACTTCCGGGAGAGGGCAAGGATTGTCGGGCAGGGGCTGATTCCGCATCGGGAGGTTTTGGAATTCTGCACGCGGTGGTGGCCGGTGTTTGACGAGCTCAACCTGTCATTCTTCGAGATTACCACAGCGCTCGCCTTCTGGTGGTTCGCCCGGGAGGGTGTGGATTTCGCGGTCATCGAGACCGGGCTGGGAGGACGGCTTGACAGCACCAATATAATCTCTCCTCAGCTGAGCGTAATCACGAACATCGGGCTGGACCACTGCAACATACTCGGCGACACCATTGCGAAAATCGCGGCCGAGAAAGCCGGAATCATCAAGCACGGGATTCCTGTTGTCATCGGCGAGTCCGGAGAGGACAGCGACCTCGTGTTCAAGGCAAAGGCGGCCGCAGAGGAGGCGGACATCTCATTTGCAGACAAAGACTTCAATTTTCAAAAGAACACACTTGCCGCGGTTCTCGACGAGTTTGACCTCCGAGGATGCTACCAGGAAAAGAATCTGCCTACGACACTGGCAGCACTAACAATCCTTCACCGCAGGGGCATCACTCCGAAGTCGGCGGCATCGCCCCTTGTTCTGGACGCACTCAGGCACACCGCCGAGCGCACCGGATTCCGAGGACGCTGGGAGAAGGTCTGCGACTCCCCTCTCACGATTGTCGACATCGGGCACAACAAGCACGGGCTGAAATATAACTTCGCTCAGCTGGAAAGGATGGCGGAAGAAGATGGATATGAGCTGATTATGGTCTACGGAAGCGTCGCCGACAAGGACTACAGAAGCGTGATACGGATGATTCCGCGCCGCGCCAAGGTCATTTTCACAAATGCCGCAGGTTCCCGTGCCCTACCGGCCGATGAAGCGAGGGCAGCATACGACGGTGACGCATTCGTCTGCCACAGCGTTACGGAGGCGGTCGCTCTGGCGCGGAACTTGTCCGAGGCCTGCATAAAGCCGCTGATTTATATCGGCGGCAGCACCTATGTCGTATCTGAAGCAATACGAGTCAAATAAGAAGCGGATTGCGGCATTCGCCTTGCACTCCATCTTTTTATTTGACTCGATAACCTGGTATTTTGAAGAAATGATTTTTATGAATATGATGACAAAAGTTGCATTGGTGATGACAGCTTGTTTCTTGTCCGTCGGAGTGGAGGCGTCTTGCGCGGGAAACGGAAATAGAAAGGAAGTGGACCGCCTTTGGAAGGAATATGAAAAGGCCTCAGAGAACGACCTGCCGCAGAAGGGCACGGAAATCCTCGGGAAGATAAAGGACAAGGCCCGTGCGGAAAAGTTGAGCTACGACTTCTGGCGTGCCGCCACTCAATATGTCAGCGTCAGCAGCCAACGGGACTGGAAACGCCGCGTCGAACTCAACGATGCGATGAAGACGGAATTCCGGGCATACGGTGACCCTATTATATTATATATATCCGGCACTGACTGCAACCGCGATGATGCGTCCGAATGCGCCGCATTTCTCGAAAAATGGGCTCGTAAACTAAAGTCCTCACAAAGCGAAGACTTCTGGGACAACTCACCCGTCAGCTACAAGGGAGAGGTTCTCCGCAGCCACATACGCAACGACTACGAATATGTCCTGCTCTCGATGGCATTCAACCGCAGCCTTTCAAATTCAATAGGATACGAAAAAATCGCCGACAAATTCAATTCAACATATTCCGAAACATATCCGGTCTTCGCATTGCATGAACTCTACAACATAAATGCGTCATCATCAAAGGTTTATGCAGAATATGCAAAGAAATATGAAGGCAAGGCCGTAGCGACACTCGCGAAAATAAATGCGCTGTCCCTGAAATTCAGCGAACTTGAGGAGCGGAAAGCCGGGGAGAAAGAGTATCGTGAACTTCGGAAATATTGCGGGAGCCTTGTCGCGGAAAAGAAGAAGTTTTCCGGAAAGGAGGGACTGATACTAAAAGATGAGGATGCGGCGGAAAACATGATCAAGACTCTGGATTCCAAGGAATTAAGTGCCGAGATCCATGGAAAGGACATAGAGGTACATCTGCAGAATCTTGGGGATGTGAACATTTCCATCTATGCCGGAGAGAACCTTAATGTCGAGAAACTGACGAAGAAAGACGTCCCGGTGTGGACGAAAAACCTCGAAAACAAGGCTGCAAGATACTATGTGTATGACACATTGAAAGTTATGCTACCGGAACTGCCCGACGGGGACTACCTTGCTGTCTTTGAGTCCGGGAAACTCAGGCACGACTGCAACCTGTCGCAGCATTCTGTCGCGCTGTCCGCGAACAGGGCCGCCGAAGGGTGGCTGCTCTATGCCGCGGAAAGAAAGAGCGGGAAGCCTGTCGATGAGGCAGACCTCGTTGTCGGGAGCTGGAACGGCAAGGAACTGCTGCGAAAGAAAGTGCGCTTCAACGGTGCTACGCTCATGGACAGCGATGTCCAGTCTGTCCTAAAGGGTGTCGGGGGACGATGCTGGCTCCAGTGCAGTCTCACTGATGTACAGGGACTTGAGCGCAGCTCGGAAAAACTGGGACTCTACACGCCCGAAGACAATGTCTCTCAGTCTGAAGTGGACTGGCAGGCACAGGTTCTCACTGATCGTTCCGCATACCGTCCGGGAGAAACAATACATTTCAAGACAATACTTTACAAGGACTATCGCAACGGCAGGATGAGCACTGCACCGTCCGAGGAAAAGGTTCGGGTCACTCTCGCGGACGCCGAGAACAAGGATGTTCAGACAGTCGAGCTCACGACCAGTGATTTCGGTTCTGTAGCCGGTACATTCACGATTCCGGGCGACCGCCGCAACGGAGAATGGAGAATCGCAGTGTTCGTGGGAGGATATACGGTCAACGCAAGATGGTTTACCGTCGACGAGTTCAAGCTTCCGGAGTTTTCGGTTTCATTCGTCCGCGACGGGGTGAAATATTTCCCCGGAGATGTCGTGCCTGTAAAGGGGCGTGTCTTCAGTTACGCCGGAAACAGTCTTTCGGATGCCCGCGTTGAATACGCCGTCTCCGACTGGAACGGCGTCGTTGACAAGGGCACTCCGGAATTGGACGAGGCGGGAAACTTCTGCATACCCGTCAGGACAGCTTTCGACAAGGAAAGCTATTTCACCGTCACTATGAAGATTACGGACGGAGCGGGGCAGACTCTCGAGTTCAGCGCATGGTTGAGAGTAGGCGAACGCTTTGGCATAGAAGCGGAACTCATCGATGCGGCCGACGGAAGCTTCCTCCGGCCCGACACGTCAGAAAAAGTGAGGTTCAGCAGCTTCCGGCACAGCCACCCAATTACAAGAAGCGGCATTCTCAAAGGCGATGCGGCGGAATTTGCCGTGGAACTTGCCGACTGCGACGGGGAGCATCTTGACGGCGAGATCGAATGGGTTCTCAAGGCCGGTTCCACTGAGCTGCAGAAAGGTCGCTGCGTTTCCGGCAAGAATCTCAAGATTGATCTTTCTGGCGAGCCTTCCGGAGTCTATACTGTCGAATTCTCAAAGACTTACGAATACACTGGTGCCGGAGGCGGAAAAGAAAGCCGGACCGAGACCTTGGAGTATGAACTGCTGAAACTTTGCGACAATGAAACTAGCCTTGATGCCGATGTAGAAAATGCGTTCAAGGCCATTGAAAGTTCGGACGGCAACATCTCGCTGCTGTTCGGTGCCTCGCAAGGAGACATCTGGGCCAACATCATGATTTTCAGCCTCGACTCGCATCTTCTCCATAACGAGAAACTGCACCTTGACGGAATCCGAGGCAAAGCCGGCTCATTGAAAATGCTCAGCTGGAAGCATGCTGCAGAATGGTCGGACAAAGTGATGCTCCGCATCGAGTACTTCAGGAACGGGCTCTACAGAACGTTCGAACACGAGTACCAGCGGAGCCGCGCGACATTCGAACTGCCGCTTTCAGTGAGCACGTTCACGGACAAATGCCTTCCGGGCGCCGAGTACCGCGTAAGGCTTCACACAGGTAAATCCGTAGAGGTGCTTGCTGCTGTGTCCGACAAGAGCACGGAGGACATTAGACCGAATCCGTGGTCGGCAGTGCTGCCTGCATTCTGCAGCATATACGTTGACTCCTACAACGGAGCAGGATGCGAATTTGACGGATGGGCAGGTGACTTCGGGCACCATTGGAGATTTGACGGAGGGAGCAACCGCCTCATGGCAAAAGCCGCAATGGCACCGGAAGCAGCCGACGCGACGTTGTCCGAAAGCGCCGCCGAAAAAGAGGCAGTCCCGTTCCAGCTTGTGGAAGAAGAACCAGGTTTCAGCGACGGTTCGGAAAGCGCTGACCCGACGAAAGTAAGGAAGAACTTCCAGAGTACGCTTGCATTCGAGCCATTCCTTCAGAGTGACGAAAACGGGAACGTCGAGTTCCGCTTCCGCACCTCCGACAGGCTCTCGACCTACATCCTCGCGCTCTTCGCGCACGACAAGGCATTCCGCAACGCGACCCTGCGCAAGGAATTCATTGTCAGCCAACCCGTCACGATCACGATTCACGAGCCTTCCCTGCTCTATGGAGGAGACCGCTACATCTTCCGCCCGGCCCTCTCCAACAACAGCGGCAAGGACATCAGCGGCACGCTTACCGTCTATGTCTATGACGGAGACACAGACTCGCAGCCGCTCAGCGTTCAGAATTGCCCCGTCTCAGTCGCTGCCGGAAAATCCGTAAACAAGGACTTTTCCGTGTTCGCTCCGGAAACGTCGGCGATGAAGTCATACGACAGGACAAAGGCCAGACTCAGCATAAAGGCCACATTTGCAGGGACATCATCCGCAGGCGGAAACAAGGGCACAAAGTTCAGCGACGCCGTTCTTGTGACGATTCCTATCCTGGACGGCAAGCAGGTTCTCACAGAGTCCCACTCGGCAATCTTCCGGCATGGTACTGACAGGGAAGCCCTCATACACTCGCTTGAGAGCCAGTTTGTCAACACAAGCCATTTCGGTGCCGTCACGCGCGAGACGAAAATCTCCGAGCTCGTTGCCGAGACTCTCTCACAGAAGACGGAGCTGAAGTCAAAGAATCTGCTTGACGTCAGTGAAGTTCTCTACGTGCTCCTTGTGTCCGAAAAACCTGACACGCAAGAAGTTGCATCCATAGTCAAGTCACTTCTCGACTGCCGCTGCGAGGACGGGGGATTCGCCTGGTTCGCCGGAATGTCATCCTCCCCTATCCTCACGTCCGTCCTTCTCGAAAGGCTCGCCCTCCTTCGCGAAGAAGGCAGGCTTCCGGAGGGCACCGACTGGGAAAACGTGCTCACTGATGCCGTAAAATACATTGACAGACAGATGTTTATCGAACGCAATGGCTACCATTGGTTCAACGGCATCTCAATCGGTCAATATCTCTACGTCCGTTCATTCTTCCCGGGCCTCGCCATCGACACGAAAACGATAAAGGCCGATGTCGGTGACAAACGTTTCAAGGAAGTCGTGAAGTCGATGAAGGCATATCTCTGTCCGTCCGCAAAAGAAGACGCCCTGAACAGGCAAATTCTTGAGAAGGCACGCCGCAGTTCGACTATTCTTAACCTCATTTCGTCAAGTTCAGATGCCTTCGACAGTTCTATCGGACTGAAATGTCGAAAAATGAAGAAGGTGCTCGCAAGAAGCGTCGAGTCGCTGAAGGAATATGCCGTGGAGCATCCATCCGGAGGGACGTACTATCCGAATGCAGTGATGCCGTTCCGCGCACTGCTCTCATCCGAGGCCTACGCACATTCTCTGCTCTGCGACATGTTTTTCCACTGGAGCGCATGGTCGGAAAAGACTTCCGGAAAACCTGATGCCCGCGCGCAGGAAATAGCCGACGGCATACGGCTGTGGCTTATGGTTCAGAAAGAAAGCCAGCAGTGGCAGAACAATTTTGAATTTGTCTGCGCAATAAATTCGATACGCCGGGGGTCCCTTGCCCTCTTGGAGACTTCAATTATCTCGCTTTCAAAGACTTACGAGAAGTCATTTGAGGAAATAAAGGCTGCCGGCAACGGATTCGGCATCAAGAGACAGTTCCTCGTCGAGGAGCTTGTTCCGAGCACGGTCAAGGGGCAGGAGGGTACAAAACCGTCTAAACTTCGTGAGCTCAAAGCCGGCGAGACGCTGTCCGTCGGACAGAAAATCGTTGTCCGCTACAGCATCAGCAGCGACGAGAACCGCTGCCTCGTACATGTACGCACGCCATACAACGCCTGTCTCAGACCTATACGACAGCTTTCCGGCAATTACGGATATGCCCTGCGGATCTGGAGAATCAACGGGGCGGCAAGAGGTTTCAACGCATGGTGGATTACCCCGCAGGGCTATCGCGAGGTACGCGACTCAGTCATCGACTACTGGTTTGACGTCTACCCGGAGCACAACACCACCATTGAGGACGAGTTCTACGTTTCCCAAGCCGGCGTCTTCACCGCCCCGGTCTGCGAAATCGAGTCACTCTACGCCCCGCACTACCGCGCCAACTCCGCCTCCGACGGTTCCCTGACAGTCAAGGAATAGTAGAAAGAGAGGGGATGAAGAAAAAGATGGAGTGCAAGGCACTCGGTGAAGTCAAATACCGCAGCAACCTGATGGTTGTGAGGATTTTGACAAGACGAGTAACGCCGCAATCCGCTTTTTCTTCGCCCCGACTAAAGATTGAAGGCTACTTTCAGCTCATCCATCTGCGCCTCGCTCATGCCCTCAGGCTCAAAGCCCATGTTCCGCGAAGCCTCGTAGATGAGGGCGGCCTTGTTGAGAACGTCTACCTGGTCGAAGGCCTCGCCTATCTCAGGCCCGACGGCACAGACCCCGTGCTTTTCCCACATCACCACGTCGTACTCATCAAGCTGCGCGACCGTTGCGTCAGCCAGAGCCGTGGACGAAGGCATTGCATAAGGGATGATGCCGAGTCCCTTGGGACAGAATGCGCGGGTTTCGGGAATCATAGACCAGAGGAGCCTGGTGAGGACGTCCTTTGCAAGAAAAGGACGGTGATGGGTCATCGCCACAAGTTCAATAGGATGGGTGTGCAGTGAAGCCTTGTAGCCGTTCCCTCGCTCTATCATGAGCGAGTGCATGGCAAGATGCGAAGCGAGCTCTGATGTCGGCTTCACCGGATTGTCCGCAACAATCTCGTAGCTTTCGCAGTCATCGCAGATGCGGATTATGGAGCCGTTCTCCATCGGATAGCGGGCAAGGTCGCGCATCCTGCGGTTGGTTCCCTTACAGAAGAACCAGCAGCCCTTCAGGTTCGGAAGTTCCTGAGCCATCGGAACTTTCGGAGCGATTGCCGGCATTGTCTTCATCTTGTCATCGACATATTCCGTGACATTCACGACTATGTTTCCGCCATTCCGCTCGGCCCATCCCTTTTCCCAGAGATAGCCTGCGACCTCGGCGACCTTTTCAATTTCACGCCTCAGCTCGGGGCGGTTTTCCAATACGGAGTTTTTCATTTTTTCAATACGATTGTTCTGGATTTTTCTTTTATTTTCGAGTATAGATTTCTTTTGGAAGAAGGAGTGTACTGGACGTACACGACTGATGAGAAAA
>DJRM01000010.1:5535-11044 GCA_002440085.1 Bacteroidales bacterium UBA6360 | reverse complement strand
GGAGCCTCACGGCGGAGGAGGCAGCATCGGTCGGAACCGACACGGACGGAGAGCCGCTCTATCTCTCCGGGTTCATCAGCGGGCTCGGTCTGCATATCGGGCTCAAGCCGGAGATTCGCGGTTCGGAACTCATCGCTGTATCGTCAAGTCCAATAATATTCAAGGAGTTATACTACGCCGGGTCGACAACGCCGAACAACGGCACCTACCGCAACGACACGTTCTTCTCAATTTACAACAATTCCTCAAAGCCGCAGGACATAGGCAAGCTCTACATCGGGATGAACGAGTTTTACGGAGGACTTGGGGAAGCGGGACCGCTGTGGCCGGGTGAAGAGGCTGGAAACTACACGAATGTCTACCTGAAAAGCGTGTGGAAGATTGTCGCCGGCGGAAAGTCATTCGTGATGCAGCCGGGGCAGACAGCGGTGATTGCGACGATGGCGGCTCCGCACAACAAAGATGCGGCCTACAACCTGAACTCGCCTGTGGACCTTTCAGAAGCCGATTTCGAGGCTTACGTGGACGATCCGGAGAACAAATATCCGGACTTGAACGCCGCAAACATGGAGATGGCTTTCTGGCCAGACTACGGCTACCTGTGGCGGCCGAGCGTGTTCGGACAGGGTATGGTGCTCATCGAGGCTAGCGCGGAAGAATTTGCCGCCTTCGAGAAGGTCACGCTGCCTGAGACCTTTCAGGATCCGTTTGAGGACGAGGAGTATTGGAACTGCCTGAAAGTTCCGTATGACTTTGTAGTCGATGCCGTTGACTTGATTCAGAACGAGACCGCGACAAACACAAAGAGGTTCTCCCCTGTTCTCGACGCCGGATTTGCGACGACAGGCGCCATCTACAAGGGACTGAGCGTGCGCAGGAAGTCTCTGGCCTCGACAGACGGGCGTTTGCGCCTTCAAGATACGAACAACTCGACCGAAGACTTTGTGATTAATGCTAAACCATTGTCGGAATGAGGAGTACAAGAATACATGCGATTTCGATAACACACTGTGGGGCAGAGACTTCTCGCGGAGTGAAAAGACTTCTCGCGGCGCTCATTCTCGCGCCGACACTCGTCGTCACGGTTCCGGCTGCGGCTCAGGAAAGGATGCTGAACGCCGCGGACATGGAGTGCGCATCCGTTTCCGGTGACGGCTACGGACAGGCAGCGCTAGGAGCGGACTTCGAGACGGGAACATTCCACAGGGCACAGGATGCGGAGACGAAGACGGGAGTATTCTTCAATGCCGATGGGGAAAGACAGGTGGGGCGCTTCCGTCTCAAGGGAGACTTCACTTTCCGACAGTCATTTGAGAACGGCGTGCGTTTCGCATCTACATTCGACCCGCTGCGGGCAATGCCGTATGTGATTGCGGACAGCACCGGCGGAAACTGGAAGAAGCAGGACTACGCGATGTGGGCAGACATCTCCACACCGGTCGTCAGAGGGTGGCTAAATGCAGGGATCGCGATGGATTTAGAGGTCGGGCGGGGAGCCAAGAAAGTTGACCCGCGTCCGCAGGCCGGGATGTGCAGGATTGAGATAAAGCCTTCATTGTCATTTAATTGCATGGACTGGTTTTCCGTGTCTGCGGGGTTCATCTACGGTCTCTACCGCGAGACTTCAAACCTCATTCTCTACGACTCGTCACAGCCTCAGAAACTCTATCTTCTGAAAGGCCTCGGGCAATACACCTACGAAGTTTTCAGCAACACGGAGCGGGAGCGGAAGTATGACGGGAACACGCTCGGGGGCAGCCTCGATATAAGGCGCATCGGTCGCTTCGGAACCTTCAGCCTCTACGGAGAATACCGCAACGGCCTTGAAAAGGTCTTTGACATCGACTACAACAAACCCCACGACCGTGGCGACTACTACACGCGCGACTTCAGGGCAGGATTCGCCCTCGACGCCTCACGGGAAGGCTCCGCAAGGTGGGGGACGGCACTCAAGATGGAGTACTGCGGCCTGCGGCACTCCGGACGCGAGTTCGTCCAGCATTTTGACTCCTCTCCCGAGGTGAACTCCTGGGTGACGGACTCGGAGCTCCCGGGACGATACCTCAACAGGGAAGATCATCTGACCGGCCGGTTGGAGTTCTTCCTGAATGACAGGAACACGCTGCTCGAAAGCTGGATTTTCAGCGCCGAAGCCGAAGGCAACCGTTGCGAACAGGTGTACAGCGCGGCCGGGGCTCGGGAACTGATAAAGAACATGAGGTTCGCGCTCGGTGTGCAGAAGTTTGTACGCACGAGAGGAGGGATTCTCGACCTCGGCTGCAAGGCGAGGATTTCGCGCGGCCTCGGCAGCCACCTCGACTACATCCCGAGGGAGACCGAAGACACGCGCATTGCGGTGGATCTGATTGACCACGACTTCGCCATCCCGTCAAACTGGCACTACATCCGTCTCGGAGCGGGTTATGCCTGGGCTCTTCCCCATCGCCGTCAGCTGCGTCTCGGCGCCACGACATTCTTCAAGTCTTCAGAGCGCGACCGTCGCAGCAAAGAGGAGAGCGGTCTCGAAATAGACAACACTCCAGGCCGCTGGTGGCGTTCCGGCTGCATGATCTCCGTAGGTCTAAGGTTCTGACCTCACATTATTCAAAGCCACGCCTTTTTGCAGAGTTCGGCTAAACAAAACTGTATTTATTCAGCCCTATTTCAATAAAGCGGCAGAACAAAAGCCGGTCGGCATCCATTGCGAGACACCGACCGGCCTGATGACGTTTGCCGAAAGCCGATTACTCCTCCTCAAAGGCGTAAGGGGCGTAGATGAGCCCGTAGTACTGATAGAGCGGAACCATCGAGGATTTCACCTTGGAGAGGAACTCAGGATAGGTCTGAGCGTCCTTGTTCCAGCTGACGGCAGAGAGTGCACAGAAACGCGGGAGATCCATGAACTGCACGCGGTCGATTCCGCGCATGTACTCGGTCCAAGTGTTTGCCTGAATGCCGTAGATGCACTTCTTCTCGTTGTCGGTCAGCTGATCGTAAGGGTCGAAGCTCCAGCATTTTTCGAGGGACACATAACCCCCGATGCCGAGCGGCTCTCCGTTCGCCTGAGGGTCTTCCGTCTGGTAGTAGTCAAGGTAGAAATACTTGTTCGGAGCCATCACGACCTTGTTGCCCATCTTCGCGGCCTTGATTCCGCCTTCAGCGCCTCTCCAGGACATAACCGTCGCCGTCGGTGTAGCTCCTGCCTCAAGAATCTCGTCCCAGCCGATGATGTGGCGTCCTTTGTCGTTGAGATACTTCTCGATTCTCTTAAGAAGGTAGGTCTGGAGCTGCCCCACTTCCGTAAGCCCCTCATCCTTCATACGCTTCTGGCAGTCAGGGCATTCCTTCCAGCGGTCACGCGGACACTCGTCGCCTCCGATGTGGATGTACTCGCTCGGAAAAATTTCGCATACCTCGTCAAGCACGTCCTCAAGGAACTGGAATGTGGACTCTCGGCCGATGCAGAACACGTCAGGAATAATTCCCCAATAAGGAAGCGGCTTGTAGTCCTCCTGCTTGCATCCGAGATAAGGATATGCAGCGAGGGCAGCCATGGCGTGACCCGGCATCTCGATTTCCGGAATCACGGTAATCTGCCTTGCGGCTGCGTATGCCACGAGTTCGCGGCACTGTTCCTGTGTGTAATATCCGCTGTGAATGTGGCCGTCATACTTTTTGTCCTTGTCGCGCAGATGGCTGATGAGCGTGTCCTCACGCTTCGCGCCCACTTCCGTAAGGAGGGGATATTTCTTTATCTCGATTCTCCAGCCCTGATCCTCAGTAAGATGCCAGTGGAAGGTGTTGAGCTTGTGAAGAGCCATTATGTCAATGTACTTCTTCACGTCATCGAGCGGGATGAAGTGGCGGCAGCAGTCAAGCATCGCTCCCCTGTAGGCGAACTCCGGCCAGTCCTCAATCTCAAGGCCGCCGAGGTTTATTTTACCATTTTCCGGAGTCGCGGCGGCCTCTACGAGAACCTGGGTAAGGCTCTGAAGCCCCCACCATACGCCCTTCACAGACCCTCCGGTGATGGCAATCTTGTTTTTAGGATCAATGAACAACTTATACTGCTCTTCCGCAAGAGACTTGTCGATAGAGAGTTTCACATCCGCCTTCTTAGCTGATTTTTCAAGGACGGCCTTCGGAAGCACGACGTCTGAAACAATGCGGTGGAAATTCGTCTCTGTCCAGTAGTCTCCCGCCGCGTATGGCTTCACGATGGACTCCGCCCATGTGCTCACGAGCTGCTTGAGTTCATCGGAAGAAGCGTGAATCTTGATTTCGTCTGCGGAAATTGGCAGCACGGACTGCGTCTGAGTGATTTTCTGCGGTTCCGGGATTATGGAAACAGCGCCTGCTTCCACAGAAACAGAGGCCCAAAGGGCGAGGGCGGCAACTGACGGTGCCACAAGTGACTTCAGTGTCATAGATGTCTGTATATGAGTTTAATGTTACTAAAAAAGCATTCGAGAGAAGCTTCGGCAAGAGTCGGAGCCGCTCCCGAATGCTATTCTACAAAGGTACGCAATTAAATCGAGAATGCGTCAAATCCGCCGTCAACAACGCATACGGTTCCTGTCACCGCCTTTGATGCGTCGGATGCAAGATAGTGAAGCGTGCCCACAAGCTCGTCTGGCTCAAGGAAGCGTCCGATAGGCGTGTGCGCGAGAATGGTGTGCGAACGCTGGGTGAGGGAGCCGTCCTCGTTGGTGAGAAGCGCGCGGTTCTGGTTCGTGAGCAGGAAGCCCGGAGCAATCGCGTTGACGCGCAGTCCCTCGCCGAATTTCATCGCAAGTTCTGCACAGAGATATTTAGTCCAGTTCGCCACCGCCGCCTTTGCCACGCCGTAGCCGGCCACGCGGGTGAGAGGGCGAAGAGCCGACTCGGATGCGAAGTTGATGATTGAGCCCTTGCCTGCCTCTGCCATAGATTTCGCGAAAACCATTGTCGGGATTATTGTTCCGAAAAGGTTCAGTTCGGTGACTTTCTTCACGGCGTCCACGTCAAGGTCGAAGATGGTCTTGTCCGGCGGAACGGTTGCAGAGGCCATGTTGCCTCCAGCCGCGTTAAGAAGAACGTCAATCTTTCCGTATTTTTCGACAATCTGCTCATAGTTATGCTCAAGCGTCGCCTTGTCGAGCACGTTTGTCGGGAAGAAGCTGGCCTCTCCTCCGTCCTTGCGGATTTCCTCAACGAGACTCTCGCCTATTGCCGCCGCTCTCTCAAGGTCGAGCAGCACCACTTTGCAGCCCTGGGCCGCGAAATATTTAACGATTGTGCTTCCAAGCACGCCGCAGGCTCCGGTCATCACCACGACCTTGCCCTTAACATCAAAAAGATTCTGTGTCATATCATTCAATTTTTATTATTCTGCATTGCTCAATTATTCTACATCCTCATCTTTCTGCATCCTCATTTTTCTGCATCTTCATTTTTCTACATCCTCATTTTTCTACATCTTCATTTTTCTACATCCTCATTTTTCTACATCTTCATTTTTCTGCATCCT
>DJRM01000010.1:0-5480 GCA_002440085.1 Bacteroidales bacterium UBA6360 | reverse complement strand
TTTTCTGCATCCTCATTTTTCTACATTGCTCAATTTTTCTACACCAAGAAATCTTCAACCAAAAATCTGAGCCGCCGAAGTTAAAGATGAAGATGGATTGCAAGGCTTGCGAGGAGTTAAAACCGCAGCAACCTGATGGTTGTGAGGATTTTGACGACGAAGCATAACGCAGCAAGCCGCTTCAGCCTTTAACTTCGGATTATACCCTCTTGCAATCCTCTGAGTTCAGCCAGACTGCGCATACGCCCGTAGCAGGAATAGCCCGGGTTGGACCTGCGGCCGAGGTCATCGCACATCTGATGACCGTGGTCCGGACGCACCGGCAGGCTCACCCCGCGCCTCTGCTCGACCTCAAGAAGCGCCTTCATCATCCCGTACATGTCAACGTCACCCTCAAGCAGGTTCGCCTCGTAGAAGTTGCCCTCGGCATCGCGCTTGGTCGTGCGCAGGTGCACGAAGCCGACCCTGTCGCCAAACTCGCGCATCATCGCCACGCAGTCGTTGTCCGCCCGCACCCCGAACGAGCCGGTGCAGAGGCAGAGCCCGTTCGACTTGTTCGGAACGGCGGCAATCAGCTTCCTGAAATCCTCGGCAGTGGAAAGTATGCGCGGAAGTCCGAGCAGCGAATAAGGCGGGTCGTCCGGATGAATCACCATCACGGAACCGCACTCGTCAGCGACCGGGCAGACCTGCTGCAGGAAGAATATGAGGTTCTCGCGCAGCTGCTCCTCGGTCACCCCGTCGTAGCGGGAGAGCGCCTGACGGAACTGCTCCAGCGTGAAACTCTCCTCGCTTCCCGGCAGCCCGGCAATCATATTTCTCGTAATCAACTGAATCTCAGCTTCATCCATCTTCTCATAACGGGCCTTCGCCACGGCAATCTCCTCCGGTGACCACTCGTCGAACGCGGCCTTGCGCCCGAGAATGAAAAGGTCGAACGCCATGAACGCAGCCTTCTCGAAGCGCAGCGCACGAGAGCCGTCGGGCATCGGGAAGCTGAGGTCGGTCCTTGTCCAGTCGATGACCGGCATGAAATTGTAGGTTATGACATGGATTCCGCACTCGGCGAGATTGCGTATGCTCTGTTTGTAGTTCTCTATATATTTGAGGTATTCCCCCTCGCGGGTCTTGATGTGCTCATGCACGGGCACGCTCTCGACAACGCTCCATTTCAGCCCCGCCCCGGCGATGAGTTCCTGTCTTTTTCTGATTTCCTCGACGGTCCACACCTCCCCGTTCGGAATGTGATGCAGGGCGTGGACAATGTCGGTCACTCCAGCCTGCTTGATGTAACTCAGGCTCACGGGGTCATTCGGCCCGTACCACCTCCAGCTTTCGGTCATTCGAATCATAATGTATCCTAATTTATATGGTAAAACATTCTCCAATCCGGCAAAATATCACCTGCAAGGGAAATATCGTCCGCAAATTTAACAATGTTTTTCGATTTTCCGTGCACGAACACGGAAACATTTCACCTCATTTTGCGTCAAACCGATGTTTTTCGTATATTGCGCATTATTTGTTCAGAAATCATGAAGATATGAAAAATTCCATAGTTACAATAAGCGATGTGGCGAAGGCTGCGGGAGTCACGAACGGGACTGTCGATCGGGTGCTGCACGAGAGGGGCGAGGTGTCGAAAAAGACGAGGGAGAAAGTGCTCAGGGTCATCGAGGAACTCGGTTACCAGCCGAATGTCTACGCGTCGATGCTGGCGAGGAACAAGTCGCACAGAATCGCCGTCCTGCTCCCGAAATATAAGGAGGGGGAATTCTGGGAACTCGCGCACGTAGGCGTCGAGAAGGCGAGGGAATATGCCGGGCGTTTCTCGGTCAATGTCGTCGAGTGCCTGTATGACCAATATGACGTCGATTCGTTCCTCGCTGAATGCCGTAAGGTCATCGGGGAGGGATATTCCGGAGCGATAATAGCCCCGATGTTCCTCGATGCGACGCGCACCATTGCCGTGGAGATGGAGGCGGCTGACATACCCTATGTTATATTGAACACAAGCGTGAGCGGGGTGTATGGTCATCTGGCCTATTTCGGGCAGCCCATCTATGACAGCGGGGCGTTCTGTGCGGATATGCTCATGTCGGGCTCGGCTCCGGCGAATCGGGGCATGGTCTATCTCGTGCGAATCGAACGCGACGTTAAGGGTCTCTCCGACCCATCGCAGGAACGCCGTCGGGGTTTCATTGACTATCTCACCGCGCACTTCCCGGAGACGGAGGTTCGGAACGTCGTCATAAACCCGAACAATCCGGAGGAGGCGCACAAGGCTATGGACGATGCATTCGCCGACGTCACCGGATGCCCGAACATCGTGACCCTCAATTCCCGCATCTACCTCGTCGCTGATTATCTGCGCGAACGGGGTCTCAAGGGATGGAACGTCATCGGCTACGACATTCTCGAAAGGAACATGTCTGCCCTGAAGGACGGCTATGTGAAGTATCTCATCGCCCAGCACTCCGACCGCGACGCCCAGGAGGCCGTCACCGTCCTCACTGATTTCCTCGTCCTCGGCAAGCGCCCCGACCACCCCGACAACTTCAGCTCCATCGACCTCCTATCCCGTTACAACTGCCGGTTCTATTAGTCGGCAGCGTTCTGCGCACAGAATAGAATTTAGCCACTTTTGTTTTGCCGACAAAATAAAAATGATATGATTTTGTTTTGTCAACGGAATAAAATCATTATTTTTGTCAAAAATCAGGGATATATGGACAAAGAATTGTTGAAAACCATATTATTTGACAATCAGAATGATGTCATGAGATGTGAAGTCGTGGAACGTGATTTCAGATTCGAGGAATTCGGGAATTATGTCTTCACGGGAATCCGCCGCGCCGGGAAGTCATATCTGCTGTTCCAGCGTATCAGGCAGCTTCTCGCATCAGGAACCGGCTGGGACGAAATGCTCTATGTGAACTTTGAGGACGAGCGGTTGGGCGGAATGACGGCAATGGAGCTGAATCTGCTGCTGGAGACGCATATGGAAATGTATGGGAAGCGTCCGATATTGTTCCTTGACGAGATTCAGAACATAGACGGATGGGAAAAGTTCGCGAGACGCCTTGCCGACAGCAAATACAGGGTATATATCACCGGAAGCAACGCGAAAATGCTCAGTAAGGAAATCCAGTCGACGCTTGGCGGAAGATATATAAACGTAGATGTGTATCCGTATTCACTTGAGGAATATCTCAGGGCAAAATCCGTCACCATCACGCCGGCATCCTTTTATTCCACGGAACAGAAGGCCGGATTTCAACGCGTCTTCGACGATTATTTTAGGTTCGGAGGATTTCCTGAAGGGTGCATGCTGGAATCAAAACGGGACTACCTGACAAGTGTCTATCAAAAGATTTATTTGGGGGACATCGCAGCAAGGCACAAAATCGAGAACACGATAGCACTGCGGATGATGTTCAGGAAAATAGCGGAAAGCCTGAAACAGCCGGTTTCCTACACCCGCCTCGCGAACACAATAGCAGCAACGGGGATAAAAATCGGTACCGCCACGATAATAAACTACATCGATTTCGCAAAGGATGCATGGCTCATCACTCCGGTCAGGAACATAGCCGGAAAAATTGTGGAAAAAGAAACGTCACCGAAATATTATTTCACGGACAACGGGATATTGAATCTTTTTCTTCTGGACGCGAACACCTCTCTGTTGGAAAACCTCGTCGCGGTGACGCTGTTCAGAAAATACGGAAGAGAGGATGCCGTATTTTTTTACAATCACGGCATCGAACTGGATTTTTATGTCCCTGAAGCGAAGCTTGCCGTACAGGTGTGCTATTCTCTCTCCGACAGTGACACATTCGTGAGGGAGACGACATCGCTGCTAAAGGCAACGTCTGTCCTGGAGAGCGAAACTCTGCTCATAATCACCCGTGATGAAGAGAAGACGCTTGAAATTTCAGGAAAGGTCATACATGTCGTCCCCGTCTGGAAGTGGCTGTTGCCGGATTACTCGACCTCAACGACCTTGTAGCGGGGGACGAAGGCCTTCATGAGGAACCAGCCGACTAGGTAGGCGAAGGCGCAGACGCAGAAGACTATGAAGTAGCCGGCGGACTTGCCCTCGAAGCCGAGGAACTGGAGGCCGACCTTGTCCGACCAAACGAAGAGTTCGCCGGCGGACTTCTGCATAATCATCGAACTCATGCCGCCCGCCATGCCACCGATGCCGGTGACTGTGGCGACTGCGGATTTAGGAAACATGTCGCTGACGGTCGTATAGACATTCGCGGACCAGGACTGGTGCGCCGCGCAGCCGATGCCGATGAGGATTGTCGGGAACCACGGGGATATGGTGCCGAGGGGCTGCGCGAGGAGCACGCTTACCGGGAATATCGCGAAAATCAGCATGGCCTTCATACGCGCTGCATAAGGGTCGAACTTGCCGCCTCGGCTCATCGCTTTGTTGATGAAAAGGGTCGGGAGCTTGCCGCCGACGATGGAGAGCATCGTGATGGCGTAGAGGGTGAAAATCAGAGCCATGCCGAGAGGTTCGGTGGTCTTGATGCCGAACTGAGTGTTGAGGTAGGACGGGGTCCAGAAGAGGAAGAACCACCACACGCCATCGGCCATAAAGCGTCCGGAGATGACCGCCCAGGTCTGACGGTACTTCAGCGCCTGCCAGATGGTGATTTTCTTCGCGGAATCCTGCGGCACCGGTTTTTCCACTTCCACGACGGATTCGATTTTCTCGGTGACGACATCTTCCGAAGTCGCCTCCACGACGGTATCGACCACCGCCACAGGTTCTGTTTCAATGAACTTGTCCTGCTCGATATACTCAAGCTCTGCGACATTCACGAACTTCGACTTCTCCGGTTTTTCATAGACAAAGACCCAGATCCCCATCCAGATGAAGCCCAGGACTCCGATGATGATGAAAGCCATCTCCCAGCCGCAGGCCTTCGCGAGCAGAGGAATCGTGAGCGGGGCTATGAGGGCACCGATGGACGCGCCGGCATTGAAGATTGAAGTAGCGAATGCACGGTCTTTCTTCGGGAAATACTCCGCGGTGGTCTTGATTGCCGCAGGGAAATTGCCGGCCTCACCGAGCGCGAGCACGCTGCGGGCAACAAGGAAGCAGTACATGCTCACGGTCGAAATCAGCACCGCCACGTCTCCCGTAGCCTGCACGAGTTCCGCCGCGCTGTGCAGCCCCACGACGCTCTCCGTGACCATGCCGCAGAGGGCATGGAGGCACGCACCGGCAGACCACACGCCTATGGCCCAGAGGTAGCCCTTCTTCGTGCCCATCCAGTCGATGAATCGTCCGGCAAAGAGCATACACAGAGCATATACTATTGAAAATATGGATGTTATCGTCCCGTAGTGGGATTCGTCCCAATGGAACTCCGGCTTTATGAACTCGTCCCATGTGAGGGAGAGCACCTGACGGTCGAGGTAGTTGACGGTGGTCGCGAGAAAGAGCATCGCGCAGATTA
>DJRM01000144.1:5564-5836 GCA_002440085.1 Bacteroidales bacterium UBA6360 | reverse complement strand
GACGTGATTTACCGCCTACGCTATCAGGTCTGTACGGCTGCAGAACATCTTGAAGGCTATGCGATTCCCGAATATCACGATGTCCGTGATGCCGAACCCGTGATTGTCGCCGGCGCCGGACCGGCCGGGATGTTCGCCGCCCTGCACCTTCTGATGCGCGGACTCAAGCCGGTAATCATTGAGAGAGGGAAGAATGTGCATGCCAGGAAATTCGATGTCGCGAGGCTCTCCGACAAGGGTGTCCTGAACCCTGACTCGAACTACTGTTTCGG
>DJRM01000144.1:985-5541 GCA_002440085.1 Bacteroidales bacterium UBA6360 | reverse complement strand
GAACCTTTTCCGACGGCAAGCTTTTCACCCGCTCCTCCAAGCGCGGGGACATACGCGAGGTCCTGCACCAGTTTGTCCGCTTCGGCGCATCCGAGTCAATTCTCACCGATGCCCATCCGCACATAGGCAGCGACCGTCTTCCGATTGTAGTCGAAAACATACGCAAATTCATAGTGGAGCATGGCGGGGAATATCATTTCGATTCCCGTATAACAGACATATCTCCCGGATCCGACGGCGGTTACGATGTCGTCACACTCGGAGGCGACGGCTCTGCAACAACATATTCCGCCCGAAACATAATCCTCGCCACAGGACATTCTGCAAGGGACATTTACGAACTCTTCAACAGGAAGAGGTGGGCGCTGGAGGCCAAGGGCTTCGCGCTCGGAGTGCGGGTCGAGCATCCTCAGTCGCTGATAAACAGGATTCAGTACCATGGCAAGTACCAGCCATTCATGCCGACGGCCGAGTATTCTTTCGTGACCCAGATTGAGGGCAGGGGGGTATTTTCCTTCTGCATGTGTCCGGGAGGCATCCTTGTCCCTTCCTCGACTGAAGACGGCGAGACTGTCCTGAACGGCATGTCAAACTCAGCGAGAAACTCAAAATGGGCAAATGCCGGAGTCGTGGTCAGCATCGAACCGGGCGACATTCCGGAATATCCGGCTTCTGACCCGCTCTCCCTGATGAAGTTCCAGCGCGATGTCGAGCGCTCGGTCTACGGGTGGGTGCAGAATGCACGTCAGGGCGCTGCCGGCACCGGCAAGGCGTCCGTCTCAGATGCCGGCACCCCGAGACAGGCTCCGAACCCTTTCGCCGCTCCGGGCCAGCGTATGATGGACTTTTGCCGCGGCATCCTTTCAACGAACCTTCCTGCAAGTTCATATCATCCGGGCGTCATTTCAGCCCCTCTCCACGCACTGCTCCCCGAGCATGTCCGCCTGCGCCTGAAATATGCCTTCCCGCAGATCGGGAACAAGATGCGCGGCTACTACACCAACGATGCGCTCCTTCTCGGCGTCGAGTCGCGCACGTCCAGCCCGGTCCGTATCCCGCGTGACCCGGAGACCCTGCAGCATCCCGGTCATCCCGGTCTCTATCCCTGCGGCGAGGGAGCCGGCTATTCAGGGGGCATTGTCTCCTCGGCTCTTGACGGCATCAACTGCGCGGAAAGAATAGCGAACGAACGGTAGTCCATGGGAAGCACAATATCACCTTTCTCGCGTCCTCTCTATGTGATGGCCAAGCCTGCGGGTCCGACCTGCAACCTCGCCTGCGAGTACTGCTACTACTTGGAGAAAAAGAATCTGTATCCCAAGCCTCCGGGCACGGGGATGCCGGAGATGAGCGACGGGATTCTGGAAGAATACATCAGGCAATACCTTGAGTCCCAGACCATGCCGCAGACCCTCTTCACCTGGCATGGCGGGGAGGCTCTTATGCGTCCGCTTTCGTTTTACAGAAATGTGATGCGGCTTCAGAATAAGTACGGACGCGGCCGGCAGATTGACAACTGCATACAGACCAACGGCACGCTGCTCAGCGCCGAATGGTGCCAGTTCTTCCGGGACAACGGATGGCTTGTCGGGGTTTCGATTGACGGGCCGGAGCGTTTCCATGACCGCTATCGCCACAATGTCCGCGGCCGCGGCTCCTTTGCCAAGGTCATGGACGGCATCGACCTTCTGAACCGCTACGGTGTGGAGTGGAATGCGCTCGCGGTGGTCAACGACCTGAATGTGGAGCATCCGCTGGAGTTCTACAGGTTTTTCAGGAGCATAAACTGCCATTATATCCAGTTCACTCCGATTGTCGAGCGCCTCATGCCGCATTCTGACGGACGTCATCTCGCCTGTCCCGCGGACGGCGGAGACCTTCCTCTCGCGCCGTTTTCGGTGACTCCCGAAAAATGGGGCAATTTCCTGTGTGCGGTCTTTGACGAATGGGTGATGAATGACGTCGGGCAGTACTATGTACAGCTTTTTGACGCCACGCTTGCCAACTGGATGGGTGCGCAGCCGGGCGTCTGCACGATGGCTCGTTCCTGCGGCCATGCCGGCGTGATGGAGTATAACGGCGACGTATACACTTGCGACCACTTCGTCTTCCCTGAATACAAGCTCGGCAACATCCGCGAGAAGACCCTTGTGGAGATGATGTACAGCAGGCAGGAGCAGGACTTCGGAGACGCCAAGTATAAGTCCCTCCCGAGACAATGCCTTGATTGTCAATATCTTTTTGCCTGCAACGGAGAATGCCCCAAGAACCGCTTCGCCCGCACTTCCGACGGCGAACCGGGGCTTAACTACCTCTGTAAGGGATACTATAAGTACTTCGACCATGTCGCCCCGGCAATGGATTTCATGAAGCGCGAACTCCTCGCCCGCCGCGCCCCTGCCAACATCATGGCGGCTCTTCGGAGTTTGTAAGAAACATGAAAAAATAAGTTGCATCAGATTTGTCTTTGATTTTCGAGTATAGATTTCTTTTGGAAGAAGGAGTGTACTGGACGTACACGACTGATGAGAAAAGGGCGATGCAATCGAATATAGACCGAAAAGAATGGGAAAAATGATGCAGGTTATTTTTTTTGAAGGTTTCTAAATCCCGAAAAATATCTTATATTTGCGCGCCGTTTCTCTGTTCCGTTGCGAAACGGCATCATTCCCAAAGTGAAACCCATCCGACGGCAGCCGGAACAAAACAAGGCAGGATATGGTAGAAATCTTCTACAGGGTGAACGGACAGATGCAGGTCTCTCAGACGGAGACCTATTTCTCTGCAATCAATATCGCGGATGTGGTGTGGATAGACCTTCTTACGCCGACCGGTGAGGAAAAGCGGGCGGTGGAGGCATTTCTCGGGACTATGATTCAGAGCCGCGCGACCGCCGAGGAGATTGAGTCGTCTTCACGTTTTTCGGAGACTGAGGATGCCATATTCGCGAACACGAACTTCGTCATCCCGGGGCCGGAAGAATATGCGATGGAGACGGTATCATTCATATTGAAGGGTAATGTCCTTACGACTCTCCGCGAGGTTCAGCTCCGCAGCTTCACCGAACTTCAGCGGCGTCTCAGCGTTTTCCCGAAGATGTACCCAAACGGGTTCACGGTGTTCAACAGCATTCTTGAACAGCGCATCGACTCGGACGCTGACATGATAGAGATTCTTTCCAAGGAGATTTCGCAGTACAACAAGAAGGTCAGCCTCGGCGAGGATATCAACGAGGAATTCCTCCTCGACATCAACCGCCTTCAGGAGAACACCATAGTCCTCCGCGAGAGCATTGTGGACAAGCAGCGGGTGATTTCCAGCATACTCAAGTCCCAGAAATGCCCCAAGAGCGTCCAGAACAAGCTGAACATCATGCTCAAGGACATCTCGTCCCTCGTGAACCACACCAATTTCAGCTTCGACCGTCTTGAGTACCTCCAGAACACCGTCATCGGTCTCATCAACCTCGATCAGAACAAGATAATGAAGGTCTTCACCCTCGTTTCGCTACTCCTGATGCCTCCGACGCTCATTGCCTCCTTCTACGGAATGAACGTCGCGCTCCCGATGATTCCCGGCGACACTCAGTGGAACTGGGTCATAATCGTCTCGCTAATGGTGATTTCGTTTGTGGTCGTATTTCTTATCTTCAAGCGTCGCAAGATGCTGTAAAAGCCGCAAAGCGGCGAATTGCAGCGTTGGACTGCGGCAATTTCAATCCTCAAAACCGTCAGGTTACTGCGGTTGGAATTCCTTGTCCGCCTTGCACTTCATCCGTTGGACATTTTTATTTTTCGAATGTCAGAAAAATGATTAATCGCTACTTCTGCCGCGAGTCGATGATGATGGTGACAGGGCCGTCGTTGATGAGGGCGACCTGCATGTCAGCGCCGAAGACTCCGCGACCGACTTCCTTCCCGAGCGCGGCCGAGAGGCTTTCGCAGTACTTTTCATAGAGTGGTACTGCGAGGTCGTGTCCGGCGGCGCGGATGTAGGACGGGCGGTTTCCCTTTCTTGTCGATGCCGTGAGGGTGAACTGCGAGACCGCGAGGATGTCACCGCCGATGTCCATGACGCTCCTGTTCATGACACCTGCATCGTCGTCGAAAATGCGGAGCCCGACGGTCTTTCCGACAAGCCACCGCATGTCTTCTTCCGTGTCTCCGTTTTCCACGCCCACGAGCACCAGAAGTCCCTTCCCGATGGACGAAACTTCCTTCCCGCCGATGCCGACGGAGGCATTCTTCACTCTCTGAATCACCAAACGCATATTCAAAAATATAGAATCAAAATTACTCCCTTTCACCGACCATTTGCCCGAAGGCAACGATTTTTTTGTAATCCTCGGACAAATGGACTTTCGTTTTGCAAAGATACGGGCAAAATTTCTTCGGGAAGAATGTTTCGGAAAATATTTTTTATGGATTTCAGGTGTACGCAACTGTTTGACAATCCGATAATTTTGTCTATATTTGCAGACTTTTTGTCGGAAAGAGGTGTGGCTTCGGTTGCAAGTCTTTGAGACATAGGAAGATGTTTTAATTTTTTGTTCAGTT
>DJRM01000144.1:0-957 GCA_002440085.1 Bacteroidales bacterium UBA6360 | reverse complement strand
AAAATTAAAACAACTTCTAAGTTATTGTAATAATGTTAAACCCCTAATTAGTTCAAGAAACAATTATGGAAGAAATTAAGGTTGCTGAGCAGGAGTCACCGGCAGTTGAGGCCGCTGAGGCTCGTGTGGAGGCAGAAGAAACCAAGAAGCAGCCCGCAGTGAGCAATGCTTCAGTGAAGCCTGAGGACTTCGACTGGGACGCATTCGAGAATGAGGGCGTGTACGGCGACCGCAAGGAGGACGCCGCAGAGTATGAGAAAACCCTTTCCAAGGTCGTTGAGGGCGAGGTCGTAGAAGGCGTTGTTACCGCGATCGGAAAGAGGGAGGTCGTTGTCAACATCGGCTACAAGAGCGAAGGCGTCATCATGGCTCCCGAGTTCCGCTACAATCCTGACCTCAAGGTCGGTGACAAGGTGGAGGTCTATGTCGAGAACACCGAAGACAAGAAGGGACAGCTCGTCCTTTCACACAAGAAGGCACGTCAGCTGCGCTCTTGGGATATGGTTAACGAGGCATTCAACAACAACGAGGTTGTCAAGGGTTATGTCAAGACCCGCACGAAGGGCGGCATGATCGTCGATGTGTTCGGCATCGAGGCATTCCTTCCTGGCTCACAGATCGACGTCAAGCCTATCCGTGACTACGACCAGTTCGTTGACACGACTATGGACTTCAAGATTGTCAAGATCAATCAGGAATTCCGCAACGTCGTCGTTTCACACAAGGCGCTCATTGAGGCTGAAATCGAGGCTCAGAAGAGTGAAATCATCAGCAAGCTCGAAAAGGGTCAGGTGCTTGAGGGTACTGTCAAGAACATCACCAACTACGGTGTATTCGTCGACCTCGGCGGTGTTGACGGTCTCATCCATATCACGGATCTCTCATGGGGCAGGATCAACCACCCTGAGGAGGTCGTTTCACTCGACCAGAAGATTAACGTCGTCATCCTCGACTTCG
>DJRM01000023.1:8294-9610 GCA_002440085.1 Bacteroidales bacterium UBA6360 | reverse complement strand
TGGCGCGAAGCGAAAAATCTGGTTCAAAAAATACATCACAAATGTTAATAAAGACATAATATGGAACAGGAAACGGCAGAGGGCTGCGGAAAAAGATGGAATGTGTCCGGCAGGATCAAGGGCGACAAGGTCGTCTGGATGGTCGTGCTGTTGCTCATCATGATTTCGATGATTGCAATCTCCGGTTCCACATCGCTGCTTGCCCTCGACAGCAACACGACACGCATAGACCTGCTGACCAAACATCTGTGGGTGTGCGCCGGAGGGCTCGTGCTCATATTCGTAATTTATCTGATCCCAAGCATAAAACTGTTTGAAACCCTGTCGAGAACCGGGTTCATCATTTCCCTTTTCCTGCTCGCGATGCTTTTGAGCCATTTCAACTTCAGCGTCGGTTCATTCACTTTTAAGGCAGAATACCTCAATGATGCCTGGAGGACAATCAGAATCGGGAAAATTCAGATCCATGTCTTCGAAATAGTGAAAGTCGCTATGGTGATGTACCTTGCATGGGCCTGCAAGGCCTACAAGGAAGACAGTTTCAAGTTGTCGAAGAAACTCGCTGCCTTGAACATCTATGTCGGGAAAGAACATGACCGGAGGCTGTTCGGATTCATGGAGGAAAAATGGGCAGAACTCATCTTCTACATTCTGATTCCCATCGTGGCCGTCACGGTAATGATTCTTCCGGGAAGCAATTCCAGCGCCCTGTTCATAGGGGGGATCATGGGCATGACAGTGCTCATTGGAGGCGTTGACTTCAAGTACATCATGCTGCTCGCGCTGTTCGGCGTCACGATGCTCGGAGGAGCCTACGGAATCTACAAGGTGTCGGACGGCAAGTATTTCAAAAGGATAGGGACTGGTGTCTCACGCACCGACCGTCCATCGATAGACAGTCTTTTTATCGTGAAGGATAAATATGGAAGGACGTCAGACAAGTACAAGGAAATCCTGCAGAAGGTGCAGCAGCCGTATGCCGCAAAGATTGCCGTGCATGAGGGAGGGATCCCGAAGGGCTTCGGAGGCAGCACGCAGAAATATGTCGTGCCGGTGATGTACGGAGACTTCATGTACAGTTTCATACTCGAAGAGACGGGACTTATCGGAGGGATAGCGATAATCGTGCTCTACCTCAGCCTCATGGCGAGGGGGTCGATAATAGTGAAGAACTGCAGGGACACGTTCGCGCAGACGGCCGTCGGTGGCCTGGTGCTGCTGATTGTGGGGCAGGCGTTCATGCACATATTCATCAATCTCGACATCGGGCCGCTCACGGGACAGACGCTGCCGCTGATAAGCCACGGAAGCAGTTC
>DJRM01000023.1:0-8253 GCA_002440085.1 Bacteroidales bacterium UBA6360 | reverse complement strand
CCTGTCCATCAGCAAGATGGCATGGAAGGAAACGAGCGAACAGGAGCGCGAGGCGGACATCGAGCACGGAAGACCGGTGGAAGAAACGATCTCTGCGGACACGGGGGATTTTTAGCAAAGGATGCCCCACGAGGAAAATGAAAAAAGGAGGACTTATGAACTATAGAAAAATAAGGGTAGTAATCAGCGGAGGAGGCACCGGCGGACACATATTCCCGGCGCTTTCAATCGCGAACAGGCTTCGGGAACTCAACCCGGAGACGGAGATTCTGTTTGTCGGAGCCGAAGGGAGGATGGAGATGAACAAGGTTCCGGAGGCCGGCTACAATATTGTGGCACTGCCGATTGCCGGACTTCAGAGAAAGCTGTCGCTGAGCAACCTCAAGTTACCGTACAAGGTGATCAAGAGCATTGCCGAGGCACGGAGAATCATACGCGAGTTCAGGCCCGACATCGCTGTGGGAGTAGGAGGATATGCCAGTGCTCCCCTGCTGTGGGCAGCTCAGAGGATGGGCGTGCCGACGCTGATTCAGGAGCAGAATGGTTTTGCAGGTCTGACAAACAAGATTCTGGGGAAAAAGGCGGACTGCATCTGCGTGGCATACAGCGGAATGGAGCGGTTCTTCCCGGCAGGGAGGATTGTCATGACAGGCAATCCGATACGAAGTGCGATGCGTCCGGCCACGTCGCAGATGAAGGAAGAAGGACTGAAGTTCTACCGGCTCTCGCCGGAGCGGAAGCACCTGCTCATCATCGGCGGAAGCCTCGGGAGCGGTACGCTGAACCGTTCGATTATGAAATGGATTTCGGACGGATGCCCCGGAGGCGAAAATCTCGAAGTGCTCTGGCAATGCGGAAAGTACTACAAGAAGAGCGTGGACGAGTTCATGAAGAAGTCCGAGGCGGAAGGACTCGGAGGAAAGACTTTGGCGGGAGTGAGGGCGATGGACTTCATCGGAAGGATGGATTTGGCATACGCCGTGGCGGACGCAGTGGTGTCCCGCTCAGGGGCGAGCTCGGTTTCGGAGCTGTGCGCCTGCGGAAAGGCCGCGATATTCGTGCCTTCACCAAACGTGGCGGAGGATCATCAGACCCACAACGCCATGGCTCTCGTGAACAGGGGCGCCGGGATGATTGTGAAAGATGCAGATGCTCCGGAGAAGCTGATGGCTACGGCCTGCACGCTGCTTGACGAGCCGCAGAAGATTAAGGAAATGGAAGCGAACGCGCTGAAACTGGCTCTTCCGAATGCGGCACAGAGCATTGCGGACGAAATTTATAAGATATTGAAACAGCATAGTCTCTGTCTCTAGATAATAGATTGATTTTGAACAACTTTGGTTCTGAGACCACAGAACTGGACATTATGAACAATTATAAAAACGTATACTTCATCGGCATAGGCGGCATAGGAATGTCGGCGATTGCAAGATACTATAAATTCAAGGGATGCAATGTCAGCGGATATGACAAGACCGAGTCGGAACTGACAGACGAGCTCGTGGCCGAGGGAATCGGTGTGCACTATGAGGACAACACGGACTTCATCCCGAAGGACATCGAGAACACCCTCGTCGTCTACACTCCGGCGATTCCGCATGACCTGAAGGAGCTTGTCTATGTGCAGGAGCACGGCTACACGCTGCTCAAGCGCTCCAAGACGCTCGGGGAAATAGCCAAGGGGCAACGCTGCCTCGCCGTTGCCGGCACACACGGCAAGACCACGACCAGCACCCTTCTCGCGCATATTTTCACAGACAGCAAGGTGGGCTGCACAGCCTTCCTCGGGGGAATTTCCAAGAACTACGACACGAATCTGCTGATGAGCCACAATCAGACGATTGTCGCCGAGGCTGACGAGTTCGACCGCTCCTTCCTCCAGTTGTTCCCTGAGATTGCCGTGATCACGGCAATGGACGCTGACCATCTGGACATCTACGGCGACCTCAAGCATGTACACGAGGCGTTCCAGGCATTTGCCGGGCAGGTCAGCGGCACGGTCATCACAAAGCTCGGGCTTGACATCACCCCGAACCACACGAAGGCCCGCATCATGCGCTATTCCTACAATGACCCGCGCGCAGACTTCTATGCCGATAACCTGCGCAAGGACGAGTGCGGCTATTTCACCTTCGACCTGCACTATCCCGAGGGGGTCATAAAGGACTGCCGAGTGGGGATTCCCGGTTGGGTGAACGTCGAGAATGCCGTCGCAGCATCGGCAATCGCGATTGTCTACGGCATTGACCATGAAGCCATAAGGCATGCCCTCGGCACATTTCTCGGCGTGAAGCGCCGCTTCGATATACACGTCAACCGTCCCGGCTGCGCATATATAGACGATTACGCGCATCATCCAAACGAAATCAGCACCGCAATAAGCTCAATGAGGGACATTTTCCCGGGAAGGCGTCTCACTGCCATATTCCAGCCTCATCTCTACACGAGGACGCGCGATTTCGCCGACGAGTTCGCGAAGGCTCTCAGCGCCGTGGACAAGCTCATCCTGCTCGACATCTACCCGGCCCGCGAGGAACCGATTCCGGGAGTGAGCTCGCGTCTGATTTTCGACAAGGTGACAGCACCGGAGAAGGTTCTGCTGAAAAAGGAAATGCTGATGGATTACCTTGAAAATGAGAAGATTGACACTCTGATTACTTTCGGGGCGGGCAATATTGACCGCTTTATACCCCAAATCACCGACATGCTGAACAAGAGGGTTTGAGAGTCTTTTTGGTCTATATTCATTCTTTCATCGGTCATGTACGCCCGGTACACTTCCTCTTCGCGAATGAATCTATCCTCAAAAATCCTTCTCAAACCCACCAATTGATATATATAAGAAAATCGAGCCCGCTAAGTGATTTATAATGAACAATAAAGTTGAGAATATAGTACTTTTTGCCGTCGCGGTTTTGGCCGTGGCTGCCGTGGTCGTGCTCTATGTCTGCGGGGCGCAGAGGCAGTCGAAGATGGAATGCGGAGGAGTGAGGGTCACGGTCAAGGACAGCACGGCAAACCGGTTCGTGTCCGAAGGCGATGTGAAGAAGATTCTTGCCGCGAACTATGGAAGCGTCACGGGCGTGTTTGCCGACAGCCTCGACCTCGGCTCGATGGAGCGTCTGCTCGAAAAAAAGAGCGTCATCCGCGACTGCGAGGCCTATTTCACACGCGACGGTTTTCTCAACATCGATGTCACGCAGCGTACTCCCGTCGTGAGATTTCAGAACGCGGCAAACGGATGGTATGCCGACGCCGACGGATACATATTCCCGCTCCAGCGAAGCTACACCTCTATGGTTCAGGTCGTTGACGGCGATTTCCCGATTGAGGTAGAGCGCGGCTTCAAGGGGCAGATTGAGGATGAGGGGCAACGGGAATGGCTCATGCGTGTAGTCGGGATGGCAGAGTACATAAGGGAAAGCGAATGGAAAAACAGAATTTCGCAGATTCATGTCTCAGGCAACGGGGAGGTTCTTCTCGTCCCGTCAGAAGGGAAGGAGAGGTTTCTTTTCGGACAACCGGTGAAGATTGAGACGAAGTTCGGGAAAATGGAGAAATATTACCGGATGATAATTCCGTTGAAAAGGGAATACAGACAGGTGGACCTGCGATTTGACGGACAGATTGTTTGCAGATAAAATTTAGTGTTTATGGACGACAGATATATTGTTTCAATTGATTTCGGAACATTCAAGATTGCACTCGCCGTTGCCTGCGTCAGCGGGAACGACACCCGGCTGATTTACTATAAGGAGACGCCCGCGATGGGGATGAGATGCAGCAGAATCCTCAACGAGGCGAAGGTCGCGCAGCAGCTCAAGGCGGCGATTGCGGATGCGGAGGACATACTCGGGCTCAAGATTACGGGAGCCGTGGTCGGAATGCCGCGCTTCTATGTGCGGACGGAGGAAAATTCCGCGAGAAACGACACGAGAGACCCGGACAGCTACATTTCGGAGACCGAAATCGAGGAACTGAAGAGTTTTGCACAGGACAGCTACCCGCTTGAAGACCCGGAGCGCGAGGCCGTGTACGGGGCTGTCGCACAGTCATTTTCCACAAGCGAGGAGTTCCAGCTGATTGAGGACGATGTCATCGGAATGTCGGGCAAGGTGCTTGAGGGCAACTTCAAGATATTCATAGGCAACAAGTCGTCGCTCGAAAGGATTGACAGGGTGATGAAGTCCGCCGGAATCGTCTCGCTGAAAAAATATTTCGTGCCGCAGCTGACAGCGAACGCCGTGCTTTTCCCGTCGGAGATGGACAACGGAGTGGCAATGATTGACTTCGGCGGAGGATGTACCTCGCTGTCAATATATTACAAAAACGTTCTTCGCTACTACTCGTCGATTCCGTTCGGCGGAGTCAACGTGACGAAGGACATCCAGATGGAAAGCAACATCAGGACATCGCTCGCGGAGAATATCAAGCTAGCCTACGGGGCGTGCATTCCGGAGAAGCTGATGACCCTGAGCGAAAAGCAGCTGCTGCTCCAGAGCGAGAACGGGGAGCAGGACAAGAGACTGTCTGTCAAATACCTGTCTGAAATAATCACGGCTCGCGAAGAGGAAATAATCTCCGCTATGCTTTACGAGATAGGGCTGAGCAAGTTCGCGGACAAGCTCCAGAGCGGAATTGTAATTACGGGAGGCGGGGCGCAGATGACGAACCTCGCGAATCTCATAACGGAGATTTCCGGCTACAACGTGCGTGTCGGCAAGCCTAATTTCAAGGGGTTATACAACTGCTGCACCGGTGACAACACCCCGTCGGCAACGACTGCCATAGGCCTTGTCAAGGCGGCAGTTCCGGAAGCGTCGCTCAACTGCGCGTTCCGCAAGGACAGTCAGGATGCGGCCGAGACTCCGGCTGTTCCGGATCAGCCGACTGAGCGGGAGCACAAGGCGGGCATAATTCCGGGGCTTATGACCGAAGAGGAAATTGAAGAGAAGAAAAAACGCGAGGAGGAACGGCTGCGCAAGGAAGAGGAGCGCAGGAAACGCGAGGAGGAGAAGAAGAAAAAGAAGCCGAACTTATTCGCTAAATGGACAAAGACAATAGAGAACAAGTTGGGTTCCACATGTGACAACATCCTCAATATGATGGACGACGACGAGCAATAAATGATGGTATGGTTATGAACGGAGATTTCAGCAATATGATAGACGTGGTGCCGACGAACTGGGTGCCAAAGAGTTCAACGATTAAGGTCATCGGCGTGGGCGGAGGCGGCTGCAACGCGGTTGACTATATGTTCCGCCAGAACATCGAGGGCTGCATTTTCATCGTCTGCAACACCGACTCGCAGGCTCTCGGGAACTGTTCCGTGCCTGTGAAGATTCAGCTCGGGGAAGGACTTGGAGCAGGGTGCGACCCTGTTGCGGGACGAAATGCAGCGATTGAGTCCGAAAAGGAAATTGAGGACAAGGTTTTCTCGGACCAGACAGACATGCTTTTCATAACTGCCGGCATGGGAGGAGGCACAGGCACCGGAGCCGCGCCTGTCATAGCATCAATGGCGAAGAAGCGCGGCATCCTCACCGTCGGGGTGGTCACGATTCCGTTCCGCAACGAGGGCAACGAGTCCATGACCAAGGCTCTTGACGGCATCATGGAGATGGAGAAGAACGTTGACAGCCTTCTGATAATCGACAACGAGAAGCTCTACAGGCACTACGCCAAGATGCTTGCCCAGGATGCTTTCCCTATGGCGGACGAGGTCTTGTGCACGGCAGTTCGCGGCATAATAGAGATCATCAAGAAGAAAGGTCACATCAACGTGGACTTCCGCGACGTGAAGAGGATGATGACCAACAGCGGAATGGCTCTGATGGGCTGCGGAACGGGAACGGGCGAGGATCGTCTCAAGGATGCCGTGCGCGGGGCGTTCGAGTCTCCCCTGCTGAACGACCACGACCTCACGACGGCGAAGAACGTCCTTCTGAACATCACCGTCGGCTACAATGAGCAGGGTGTCCGAATGGAGGAGCTCGACAACATAGACAGCCTCATAACTGAATATATAGGCAACGCCAACCGTTTCAAGAAGGGCATCGTCTGGGATTATTCCGAAGATTTCGGTGACCGCATCAACATCACGGCGATAGCTACCGGATTCCGCATGGACCTCGAAGGTCTCGCCGGCGACAACGGCAACCTCATTGTCATACCTCCGGACTTCGAATATGTCCCTGCCATCTCCGAAGAGGGCGAAGTTGTCACTGAAGAGCCGCGCGGCAGCCGCAAGATAGGCTTCAACAACACTGAAGCAAAGCGTTCGGGCGACTTCTGCAAGGGCAAGAAGCCTGCCCTCATAGTCACCGACCGCGACGACATCAGCGACCTCGACAACATCGCCTCAATCCGCCGCGCCGCAGGACGTCAGGGATAAGGGATTTCAGAGGATTTTCTGCGCATCTCACATTTTTTCGACGAGAAAAGTATAAATCTTACATAAAATCAGGGGAATCCGACAAAATTGTGAGGATTCCCGGAAAAATGGCAAAACAAATTGTGAGGATTCCCGGAAAATCTGGGAAATAAATTTTGAGGAGACTGGATTTATTCCTTTTCGGTGACGATGTGGCCGCAAAGGGCACACAAGCATTCCATTTCGATTCATTTACATCGCTCAACTTGTCAATCTGAGTCAAGCCAAATCCGGAAATGATATATATTCATGCTATTTTATGTGCATTTTACATTTTTTTCGTCGAAAAAAGTGTTAATTTTGCAGAAATTTAGGGGAACATGAGAAGATTTGCCTACACGCAACTGCTTGAATGGAAGCAAACTACAGACAACGAGCGCAAGCCTCTTATACTAGAAGGCGCGAGACAGGTCGGAAAAACATGGATTGCCCGGAAACTGGGCGAGAATGAGTTTGAGAATTACATTGAACTCAACTTCGAGAAACAGACAGCTCTCCGCTCGCTTTTCGAGCTTGATTTCGACTTCAACAGGATTCTTCTGGCAATAAGCGCGTTTTCCGGGAAGAAAGTCATTCCAGGAAAAACACTGCTGTTTCTCGATGAGATACAATGGGCACCTCGCGGATTGCTGTCACTGAAATATTTCAATGACGAATTTCCGCAACTGCACGTCATCGCCGCGGGATCCCTGCTCGGGCTGATGAATCACGAGGGAGAATCGTTTCCCGTCGGGAAGGTATCCTTTCTCAAGATATTCCCTATGACGTTCGACGAATTCCTTGTAGCAACCGGAAAGGAAAGTCTTTTCGATGTCCTCAAGAGCCGTGACTGGACGCTTATGAATATTCTCGCGGACCAGTTTGAAGAAGTTCTGCGCAACTATTACTACATCGGAGGGATGCCCGAGGCGGTGGAAAAGTTCATAACTACCCATGACTACGCAAAAGTGAGGAGAGTGCAGCGAGAACTAATAAAATCCTATAAAAGAGATTTTTCGAAGCACGCCCCGAATGATGTCCTCCCGAGAATCAGCCTCGTGTGGGACAGCATTCCGACACATTTGGCAAAGGAAAACAAGAAATTTGTCTATGCCGTGATAAAATTCGGAGCGAGGGCAAAGGAATATGAGACTGCAATAAAATGGCTGGTAGATGCAGGACTTGCCTATCGGCATACGAGAGTGTCAAAGGGCGAGGTTCCGTTGGACGAATTCGAGGACACGGAATCATTCAAGCTGTTCGTCCTCGATGTCGGCATACTCGGAGCCATGTGCTCGCTTGACCGCCGCACGCTTCTGGACGGCTCGGAGTTTTACAAACAATATAAGGGAGCTCTGACAGAACAATATGTCCTTCAAGAACTGATTTGCAGAAGCACGGATGAGGACGATGTAAAACTGCACTATTGGGCACCGGATACAGGACAGGCGGAAGTCGATTTCGTAATTCAGGCGGGAGGGCAGATTGCACCGTTGGAGGCAAAGGCCGAGATTTCGGTCAAGGCAAAGTCCCTGAAAGTGTTCTCAAGCCAATATAAGACCCCACTGATTTTCAGGACATCGCTTCTCCCCTACTTCAAGGGCAAAAATGTCACGGACATTCCCCTCTACGCAGTGTCAAAGGTTCCTGAAATCATGAGAAGTGAAAACTCACAAATTGCGATGATTTCCGGAAAAACGGGGAAATAAATTTTGAGGAGACGGGATTTATTCCTTTTCGGTGACGATGCGGCCGCGGCGGGTCCAGACGACGTTGTCCCATTCGGTGACGGAGAGGATGGTGTCGGAACCGAGGTCGCAGAGGGAGCCCCAGAGGGCGCG
>DJRM01000120.1 GCA_002440085.1 Bacteroidales bacterium UBA6360 | reverse complement strand
AGGTCGTCGCCACGCTTCGAGACACCCGACTGAATAATCAGAAGGGTGTCTTTTTTTTATTTGCATAATTCATTTATGGCGTTTAACTTTGCGTCCTTTACTGAGATAGATGAACTATTTGAAACGAACAATCTGTTGTGTGTTATCCGCTTTTATATGCGTGTTTCTCAATGCGCAGACGCAGGTGGCTGATTCTGTGATGTTCAGATTTCACTTCCGGCAGGGTAAGTCTCAACTTGATTTGGCTTATAGGGATAATCGTCATCAGTTGGATGTGCTCGCTGACACCCTGCGTGGAATCATCTCAGATTCAGGACGTGAAATCCTTTCGATTAACATAGAAGGCAGTGCCTCTCCGGAGGGAACCGATGCGATTAATGCAAGTCTCGCGCTCAATAGGGCACGTGTTCTCCGTTCCTTACTGCTTAGGTCAGTGGGGGGGGTATAAACAACGAACTGTTTAAGGCATACTCACTTGGCGTTGATTGGATTCGCCTTGCAGCCTTGATCCGGGATTCCGGTCTCCCGAATAAGGAAGTTCTTAATGACATAATCACAAAAAACCTTCATCGTCCGTCAGGGGATATTGTTGCAAAAATAAAGGACTTGGACAACGGTGCGTCATGGCGTGTCCTTAACGCCCGCATATTCCCTGAACTTCGTCAGAGTTCCGCTTCAGTCATTGTTTACGTTCGCCCGGCTCTTGAACCGGCTGTTCCCGAGAAGGAAATTGTGGTACAACATGACACCGTCACTGTATTCAACCGAGACACGCTTGTGCTGCATTCTCGTGACACTGTCTATATCCCGTCTTCGCGGGGCGTGGAAGAATCTTCGTACACTCTTGGTTGGCGCCGCAAAATGGTTGTGGCGATGCGCACCAATCTTCTTCTTCCATTGCTCAACATCGGTGTTGAAATCCCCATAGGAAATCGCTGGTCTGTTGGCTTGGATTGGTATTATCCGTGGCATTGGAGGCAGTGGCACAAGCAGACTGAAATGAAGTATTGTGCCGAGATGCTGTTTGGCGGTGTTGATGTCCGGTATTGGTTTGGCGACAGGCACTCTGCCGGAGAGGAAAATTGGCAATACCGTTTGTTCGGTCATTCCATCGGTTTGTATGGTAACGGGGGATATTACGATTTCGGCCGCGACTACAGCGGATGGCAGGGGGCGTTCTCGAATGTCGGGGTTGATTACCAATACTCGTTCCGCATCGGGAAAAAACGGGACATGCGCCTTGAGATATCTCTCGGAATAGGCTGGATTCATTCAAATGCGCAGAAATATAAGGTCTACACTGAAGGCGGGCATGCCTACCGCACGGGTGTCCGGCAGAGCGTTAACTGGTTCGGCCCGACAAAGGCTACAGTCTCCCTTGTCATTCCAATTTACAAGACTGTCAAGAAGGAGGGCGAGCGATGAGAAAACTGAGCCATATTTTGTCCTGCCTTTTCCTGGTGTGTGCGGCATCGTGCAAAAGAGTCCCTCTGTATGATGCGGATTCGAGCGTGTATCTGAATGTTCAAATCTCCACATCGACGGGAATAGTCGCTCCGGAGCCTTTAAACGGCGTTATTCCTGATGGTCTTCGCACCAAGCTCGACGGCCGTGTTCCGGAACGCCTGCAGGTGAACTTTTATGATGTTGAAACTCACAAACTTGTCACGAAGGCCTATGTCGGCCCGACAGGTGGGTTCGTCGACATTACGTCCGGGCTGTATGATGTAGTCGTCTATAACATAGACAGTGACGCGACCCGTGCCGGTGGCGTGGAGAATCTTGTCAGCGCGTATGCCTACACTGCAGAAGACGGCACTCGCGTCTTCGGGAAATATGACCATGACATAAGCTCCGTTCCGCAGGAGACATTTACCCTTATCCGTGAACCGGATCATTTTTATGTGGGGCGCAGAGAGGATGTGCTTATCCCGGAACACTCGGCTGAAGACGAGACAATAGTCATAAACATAACGGCCAACACTCTCGTTGACGCATATATACTCAGAGTGCTGAACGTGAACGGAATAGAAAATTTCGGAGCGGCCAAGGCTTATTTTACCGGTCAGGTTCGCGCACGTGAAATTTGGGATGGACGCAATATCTTGGAGCCGGCTGCCATCGCCGTAAATTGCGGTGCGGCGCGGGGACTCGGTGAAATATACTCTGTGTTCAACACTTTTGGCAAGTATCCCGGAGCTTCCGGCAGACTCTTCCTGAACATAGACGTTGCCAACTCGTCCGGAGACAAACGGGAATATGTATTCGACGTGACAGACCAATTCGATAATCCGGACAACACGAATCATGTAATCATGGTTACCGAACGGATTGACATCCCTAAGCCGGGTTCAAGTTCCGGCGGGCTTGCCCCTGATGTGGATGATTGGGATGAGACGCATAAGGACATTGATTTATAAGACAAAGACAATAACATTAATTATTTTACTGTTTTAATCTAATCAAAATGAAAAAGATTCTTTTTATCTTAAGCATTGCACTTGCAGTGTTTGCGTCATGCTCAAAGAACGTGACGGTCGAGCCGCAGCAGAAGGAGATTGCGTTCAGCGTCGCTGCAGACAAGGCAACGAGGGCTCCGCTTGAGGGAACGGCGTTCAGTGATGCGCAGAAACTTTATGTGTCGGCTTACAATTCAGTGAGCGGGAAGTACTTTGAGGGTGCCGAGTTCTCAAAGGGAACTGACACATGGAAGGCCGGAAAGTATTGGCCGGTGAACGGAGTCACGAGCTTCCTCGCTTATGCCGCAACGGATGATGTCACGGCAACATGGGGCAGTAATTATGCCGATGAGGTTTCATTCGATCTCGCGAACGGATTCTTCAAGGCCGATGCAGACGCAACCACTCCTTATACTGACCTTCTCTATGCGAACGGCGAGCAAAAGGCCGAGAAGGACTACAGCACTGTTCCTATGACATTCAAGCATTCCGGTGCATGGATAGTCTTCAATGTGAAGCTTGCCTCTGATCTCAGTGGTGCCACGGTAAATCTGGACAAGTTCCAGCTTGCTAACATATTCAAGGGCGGCAAGTTCACTGTTGACAACACTTCTTACGCGCTCAATGCCTCATGGGAATTTACCGGTGCGGCGGCGGATTATGAAGTTGAGAGTTTCGCGACAAAGAAACTTTCCACAACCGCTTACACTTTCGGCGCAATCATCCCTGAGCAGGCTCAGACTTCCATCAAGTTCCAGTACACCCTCAACGGAAGCGAAGTGGCGCCTCAGACTGTTCCATACGAGCACTTCCTTAACCGTTTCGAGAAATGGGAGATGGGCAAGAAATATGTCTATAACATCACCATCACCTTCAATGAAATTGAAATCGAGCCGAGCGTTGTCGACTGGGACAGCGTAAACGGCACTGACATCAACATCTAAACGCTGAATTATGGCTGCCGGGACCTGACCGTACCGGCAGTTGCCAATATGAAAAAGATTGTTTACATATCGTTGTCATTGCTTGCAGCTGCCGCTTGCCGTTCTCAGATGGATGAAGAGCCATTTCTGCATGCAATCACGTTCGTGTCGTCCGTTGATGCGACGAAGGTTGTCCCGGTCACCACGTCGAACATTGGAGATCTGGATGTCATGGTCATGCGTGCCGGCACGGATAATCTGTATTTTGCCGATGTCGCGGCTCGCGGAGAAAGCGGGCTGTTTGACTTTTCCGCACCGCGTTATTGGCTGCCGGGGGCCGCGTTGGATTTTTATTCCGTGGCGCAGTCGGCAAGTGTGAGCAATTTTTCGGTTTCAAACGGAGCTGTCGAGTTTGACTATGACGCGACCGTCGCTGAGTCCGATGTCGTTACGGCAGTGACCCGCGACTGCCGCTACACCAAAGACAACAGAGGGGTGGTTCCGATGCGTTTCCGCCATGCTCTTGCCCGTGTGGAGTTTGCCGTTGCCTATGAGACTGATGCTGACGGAAACAAGGTGTCGAAAATTTCTGATGGCATTTATTTCACGGAACTTGCCCTGAATGGAATGGCGACAACAGGACATTGCTCGGTGCTTGACGGCGCGGCATCCTGGACTTGCGGACAGATTCGGGACTGGACTGTGCGGGACTTCACTTCAGAGGGCGCTGAGGGCCTTTATGTCGGGCGCGACATCTTCGCCGGAGACTGCATAAACACTCAGGATCGTTCCAAGTCATTTTTTGTGATTCCCGGGCAGACCCTCCGCAAGGTCAGAATCTCGTTTGTCGAGGGGCGTCCGCAGCCCTATGAGCAGGAGATTAATGTCCCGCAGACGCTGATTGAGCCGGGTATGTGCTATGTGTTCGACTTGGCAATCAAGTCAAATTTTGTGAGTCTTACGGGAACCCGCATAACCCCGTGGATGAGCGGTGATTCACAGGAAATAACAATGCAATGAGAAAATTAGGAAATATAATCGTGCTCGCAGCTTTGACTGGAGGGGCTCTCGTTTCCTGTGAAATGGAGACGGTTCCTCTTGACACATCGGACAGTCGTGTTCTTGTGGAACCGACCGCAAGTATAGGCATTCCGCGGACACGTGCAGGCTTTTCCGGCCCGGTCGAGGGAATCTCATTTCCTCCGGGCACATCCGGCATTTTCGGTGTCACGGCATACATCGACACGCATGTGCCGACTTCCTGGGTTCCTACTTCACGGATTAACTTCGATCCTGTGAATTCCGACAGCAGGCAGGTATACCATTTTGCCGAGAACAAGTTCTATCCGCGCGAAGGGCAGCTATATTTTTATGCCTATTCGCCATTGGTGAACTGCACATATTCCGCTGGCACGGAAACTGAGCATCCGAGGCTTGTCTATGACATCACAGGGCAGGAAGATATCTTGTGGGCCAAGAATGAGTCTGGCATTGGAGCAGGCAATGCGGATGCCGCTCAGGGGCAGCCTGATTTCCTGTTCACCCATATGATGCAGAGATTCACGTTCAGTTTGCGTCGGACTGACGGCGTTACAGCAAATCCTGTGGTTTCCGAAATCCGCATATCTGGGCTCAAGACAAAGGCTGTCCTTGACATCATTGACGGAACACTGGACTTTGAGGAGAATCCGGACAAGACGGCTTTGGGGATAAAGTATGACTTCACGCTACAGAAGAGCTTCGAATCTTATCCATACGGCCTCATCATCGAAGCCGGCATCCGTGAATTTGACCTCATTGTTGTTATGGACGATATTGAATACACCAGGCATGTGACGATGTCTGACGATCATGCGGGAGAGGCCGGCTATATGCACGAACTGAAAATCACGATGGACGGAGCGGTCATCTTCCTCGATGAACCGGAGATTGTTGACTGGGATTCTTTTGAAACTGACGGCAGGATATGAGACAGACATTGAGACATACGATTCTTTGCGGACATGCGCTTATCCTGGCGGCATTTGTGGGCTTCTCCTCATGCTCCAAGGACGCAACGGTGGAGAAAGATGGGATTGTGGAGATTGAACTGATGGCACCGTCCATCAGTGTCCGGACCATGACGACGCGTTCAATGCCTGTGGAGGGAACGACTTTCCCGTGGCAGCCGAGAAATTATAATCCGCGGGCTACGGCTTATCAATATCCGATCTCTTTGTGGATTTGTGAAAAAGGGACGTATTCGCCTCACCAGAAGGGATATTGCAACAAATGTATGGTGTATATCCCGTCATCCGTTGCAGAAAATACACATTGGTGCGAGGAGGATTACAGATATGTGGTAAAGTCGCTTCCGGCTTATATGCGCAAGAGTATAGATGTCTATGCTTATTATCCGTATCAAGGGATTGGTGATCTGGAAAAATACACTCCGGAGAACATTCCGTTCACTACAGAAGACCAAAAGGACTGGATGTGGGCGGATAAAATCACGCTGAATGACATTGCACCGGACTCGCCCGACAATAGGCTGGCGTTTACATTCCATCATGCGATGACATGTCTGGAAGTCCGTCTGTCCACGCTGTACGATGGCGAAATAACGCTCAATCATATCACACTTTCCGATGCAAAGGAGAAGCTTGTCGGAAGCGGGACAATGGACATCCGCAATGGAGCCTTGGCATATACTGCCGACAGGGCGGAACTTACAATCAAAGCGGACAATTTCGAAAACGATGAGTTCAACATATACCAGAACCTCTTGCCGACGAAAGGTGAAGGCTCAAGAAGCTACTGCTTCCTTATGCCGCAGAAAGACTTTGATGCAGGAGAACTCACGATGACTTTCTTCTTCGATGCGGATGAGAAACCTTGCCGCGTCTCCTTTGTCGTTCCGAACAGTTTCAAGGATGCCGCTACAGGCGTGGAGACGGATGTTGCGGTACTCGAAACAGGTAAAAGGTACATCATGAATCTTGTGATTGACAATGGACTGAAGATTACTCCCGTGAAATTTTCGAAAGAAGACTGGACTACTGTTGATGTTGATTTGAAGTTATAGCGATGAATAGACTCTTTACATATATGTTTGTGGCTGTGTTCGCTCTGCTTTGCGGTTCGTGTTCCGATTTCGTGACGCCGGAACAGAGCGACGGGACCGTGACCTTTTCCAGCAGAGTCAAGATGTGGTCATCTGATGGTGAGGGTACCGAAGACGCTCCTGCCGGTACGACGTTCCGTGTTATGATCTGCCGGTCCGGTTCCCTTAACCAGCAGAAGAACGGCACGTATGTCTATGACCCGTCACTTGACGTGCAGTTCCTTGCCCCAGCGCGTCTTGACGATGACGGAACTTTCATCGAGGCTGATCCGGATATGGGAGCTGACGGTCTGACTAGCGTTTCTGATATTTTTCTGTTCTCACCGGGTGTTGGACTTCAGTCATGCGGAGGTCAGGATGCGATTGTGACTTGTCCGAATCAGGTCAATGCGCGAGGCAGCGATGCCGGGGGCATATATCGGGCGGTTCTGGAGGCACAGGATCTCGAGAAATACGAGGTCAGGACATTTGACGAGCCGCTCCGTGAGATGCGTTCCAGAATCAGTTTCGAGGTCAGATCCGACGAATCTCTTACGGAACAGATAGTGGTGCATGACATACAAGTATACGGAGCCGGACTCGGAACCGCGGACGAGCGGCTTCTGTATCTTCCGAACACACGGCAGTGCACGACTCCTGACGGCATTGAGAACGTCATGGATATGGGCTCGATAGATGCCGTCTCCGAGTCCGACGGCTCAATATGCTTCAAGTCGGGTTCAAAATATGTACTCTCCGCAATCTATGCTCCCAAGACTGTGGCTGCCAGAAAACTTGGAGTTGCCGAATCCAACGGCAATCTGCTTGACACTGACTACATCAAGGCTAAAATCAACCTCACTCAGGGAAATCGTACGGGAGAGACGGAGCTTATCCTGAACTCTGACGCGGCCGAGGAATTTGCGGAGTTTTTGCCGCGGCATGAATATGTGTTCAGGATTGTTGTCACTTCGACTTTTCTCAAACTGTATTTGACCGTGACGGGCCTTCGGGGAAATGATTGGCAGGAACCGGATGATAATCACGAGGTAGATTTTGATGCTAAAACCGTCTATCTGGGTGAATTTGCCATAAGAGGGTGGTCCGATGTCAAATATCCGGAGCAGGAATTTTAAATTGAAATCGGCAAAACGGGAAATATATGAAAACAAATATGAAAGTCTTGGACAGAATACACGAACTCAAGGCAGAATTAATGGTTGTGGCTGTTTGTCTTGTCGCATTCGGATGCGGGAAAGTAGAACTTGACGGCATTATGACAGAGGCGGACGGTGCCGGCAGGATGTTGTTGACGCTCAACGCGGCAAAAGAAAACGTCCCCGGCAGGACAAAATCTGTAGGTGTCGATGTGAACGAGGGAACTGATGCTGATTATTCCGTAAGGGATTTTCTGTTTTTCCAGTTTGACGAGAATGGCAATCGCCTTGTAGCTCCCCAGTATTTTGAGTATACGCAGGACAGCAGTTCCGGTCAGACAGTGCCGGTTGTGCTTCCAAAGAATGAGGGCATCGAATACACAGCCGTGGTGCTTGCCAATCTGCATACGTCTGCCGCAGTGTCCTTGTTCGCAAAGGCGACGACTCTTGAGAAATTGATGCAGGAGTATATGAGTTTTCATAGGGAAACCGATGCATACACTGCGAATCCAGATGCCGGATATGACCTCTTGATGAATGGCTATACAACGTTTACGAGCGCGACTGCGAGACTTGACGTGACTCTCTACCGCAATGTGGCAAAATTCACTGTTCGGATAGATAACCCTTCTACATCAGGGATTACTCTCAGAACGGCCCAGATAAAATCCGTGCCGACAAAAATCGACTATTTCTGTCATCTGATTGAAGATAAGTGTCCGGAAATGTTGACCACGCCATATCCTAAGCATAGTCTTTTCACGACATTCGACTATGATGTGGAATCATTTTCTGTGGCTCCTGGCGAGTCAAAGACGCTGACATATTACCTGCCGGCACACCTGATGGGAACATCTTCCGCTTCTACAGAGTCTCAGAAAAGCGTCATGGCACCGGACTATGCCACTTTCATTGAACTGTACGGAGTGAGTGCCGATGGAACGACGTTCATGCGCTACCGTTTCTATCCGGGAGAGAACCTTGTCAGTGACTATAACATAAAGCCCAACTATCATTATACGCTTCCGCTGAAGTTCACTACTATGGGAGACCCGGCCTCGGATGCCCGCATTGAGGCAGTGTCGGCAATCATTGAAGAGCCGGAGGCAAACAGCTACATCATAAACCCGCTTCTTGGCGATTTTCAGCGGCTCTACAACATTCCTGTCGCGAATAGGGTGAACACTTTCTGGCTGAACGAGGCGAATGCCGGACATATCCAGAACGCTACGGGAAAGACTATCACGGCAGAGAACGAATGGTCCGCAGAGATTATCTGGCAGACTTCCGCCGAACAGCTGATCGAATTTTATGAGTTTGACCAAACGACCCGGCAGTACACGCTGACTGCCGACGACGGACGCGTGTCTCCGGTCTACAAGGGCGGAGTGGCGCTTAGCGTGAAACCGAAGAAGGGTGCAAGAGGGAATGTGCTTGTCGGCGTCTTCCGGACGGATGCAAGCGGAGCTCGCGAGTATCTCTGGAGCTGGCATCTTTGGATTACTGACTATAACCCGGACGAATGCAGAAATCAGAACTGGGACGGACGATGGAAATACATTCTCCCTTCCGGTAAAGGAGAAGTACATCGCTACAAGGGCAGCGCCTGGGATGGAGATGATGCGAAATATCACAACAAGTGGGTGATGGACAGAAACTTGGGTGCAATGTCTGCGGACGGCGAGGATCGTTATACCATAGAGGGACTCTTCTATCAGTGGGGCAGGAAGGATCCTTACCATGACAATTATAACACTGTGTGGCCAAATACATTCAGTTACGACAAGTCCAGCGATAAGTTTGTCAGGTTCTATTATAATGACATAAATTTCGGTGAGTATCTGACATTGTCATATCTGGTGAGCCACCCGACAGAGTTTACTCGTGGCTCCGGATATTTCGCATATGGCGACACCTATAAAAAGAACTTGTGGGCAGATCCGGACTGGAACATTTCAGCACAGGGCGGCACGACAAAGAAGAGTTTCTTCGATCCTTGTCCTCCGGGATGGAAAATTCCAGAAAGTGAGCTTTGGGACTATTTCTTGGATAATTCCAGTTATTTTGTGGCTCATTCTCTTCCGGTCGGAATCGACGACGGTTTCAAATATTTCTTTGACTGGGTAGATAACGGCGAAAACTATACCATATATCCTCTTGGCACCGGTGGCGGTGGCTTTTATGGCCCTTCATCGATGTTGTGCCTTGCGACATCTTCTCCTGCCGCACCATTCCTGAGCGGAACTATTGCGACTCAGAAGCCTATGTCACGATCCATTACGATGACACGTAACGGAATGGGCATCCGCCCCGTTCAAGAGTAGTCTGTGACTTTATCAGAATTGTTCTTTGATGTTGTAGTTGTTCCTTTCTGAGCTACTGCGCGAAACCATCTCGCAGATGAAGCCGGCGAGGAACATCTGGACTCCGATGACGAGCGCGACGAGCGCAAGATAGAACAGCGGCTGGTCGGTCACCGGGCGGAATGCCTCGTGGTGAGCCTGCTGGACGAGCTTCTCGATGATGACCCAGAGGGCTATTATGCCTCCTATAAAGAAGGTGACGAGACCCGTGAACCCGAAAAAGTGCATCGGCTTCTTTCCGAAAGTGCTGAGGAACCAGAGCGAGAGCAGGTCAAGAAAGCCGTTCACGAATCTGTTCAGTCCGAACTTGCTCTTGCCGTACTTGCGCTTCTGGTGATGCACCGGTTTCTCGGTGATGCGCGTGTAGCCGGCGTTCTTCGCCAGATATGGTATATACCGGTGCATCTCCCCATAGACTTCGATGTCCTTCACCACCTCGTTTCTGTAGGCCTTCAGACCGCAGTTCATGTCATGGAGTCTGATTCCGGTAATCTTCCGCGCCGTGGCGTTGTAGAGCTTCGACGGGAGATTTTTGGTGAACTTGTTGTCCTGCCTGTGCTGCTTCCACCCGGAGACGATATCCCACCCGTCCTCTACGATCATCCTGTACATTTCGGGGATTTCTTCCGGAGAGTCCTGCAGGTCGGCATCCATTGTCACCACAACCCTTCCCTCCGCAGCCTTGAATCCGCAGTAGAGGGCGGCTGACTTTCCGTAGTTTCGTCTGAAAGATATACCTCTGATATTGCTGTCTTTCTCCGCAAGTTTCTGAACCACAGACCACGAGCCGTCTGTGCTCCCGTCGTCAATCATGATGATCTCATATTTCCAGTCCTGCTTTTCCACGACCGAATGTATCCAGTCAATGAGTTCGGGAAGAGACTCCTCCTCGTTGAAAAGCGATATGACGATGGAAAGGTCCTTTGCGTATTCTTTCATAGCCGGGATTCTCAATTGTCTGACTTGTCTACTGCTCCTCTATGTTCGAAGCGTTGTCGTCTCCGCTGTTGCGGAATCTTTCGAATGGATCAACTTCCGGGACATATCTTGACAGTATGGCTGAAAGAATCGTTCCGTAGAGGAAGCAATATATGAAATTCGAGAAGAACGTTATTGCCGGCATGTTTTCTTTGAAGCCGTCTATCACAGCGAGTGAATTGGAGTCGAGCATCGACGAGTATTGGCTCAAGGCGATGTCAAACGCCTGCTCGATGGACTCCGGGCTGATGTAGAGCATGTCGGCGAGGTTTGCTGCGGAAAAAATAAGAGCCGAAAAAAGAGACGCGAACACTCCGAGCCTCAATGTGTGCTGACGCTGTACTCCGTCGAACGAGTCGGCGAGTCTCTGCATGAAAGCCTTCATAATGTATATGCACCCGGCAAATTTTGCAATCCACAGCACCGCCGTTATAAGACTTGCAGCGACGGAAGATGAAATCATCTGCGGAAGATACTGTACGGCAAAAAGATATGCCGTGGACGCGGCTCCGAGCGCGAGTCCTGCGATTGCCGCATGATTGAGCAGGGCTCCTTTTGATATGTTGTCGTTCATAATATTGTCATTTATCCGTTTTCCGGTGTGCAAAGATAGAAAAAAATCCTTACCTTTGTCCGCTTATTTGACATAAGGTGCCGTGTTTGTAGACGGCTAAGTTGAATTCAGGCCTGCAAGTACTTCTGTTGTAATTAAGGAAGCGGGTCCTAAAATGTAAAATTATGATAAACATCACATTTCCCGACGGCAGCGTGAAGTCCTTTGAAAAAGGCGTCACCGGCTATCAGATTGCCGAGAGCATAAGCCCGAGGCTTGCATCAGAAGTTTTGGCAATGACAGTGAAGACTGCGGACGATGACACGGCCGGGAAAGGTTCGTTATATGACCTCGACCGCCCTATCAATGAGGACTGCGCGGTCACTTTCCACAAGTGGGGAGACGACGAGGCGAAGCACGTGTTCTGGCACTCCACCTCGCACCTTATGGCCCAGGCTCTTGAGGCTCTTTATCCGGGCGTGAAGTTCGGCATAGGTCCTGCAATCGAAAACGGGTTCTACTACGACGTCGATCTTCAGGGCAGACAGATTACAGAGGCCGACCTCAAGGCCATCGAGGACAAGATGATGGAGTTCGCGCGCACGAAGGAAGCCTTCGTGAGAAAGGAGGTCTCCAAGGACGACGCGCTCAAGGCCTTCGCCGAGAAGGGCGACGAGTACAAGCTGGAACTCATCGGCGAGCTTGAGGACGGGCACATCTCGTTCTACACCAACGGTGGCTTCACAGACCTATGCCGCGGGCCTCACCTGAGGGACACATCGGTGATTAAGGCAGTGAAGCTCACCTCCATCGCCGGAGCATACTGGAGAGGCGACCAGAATCGTCAGCAGCTCACCCGTATCTATGGAATCTCTTTCCCGAAGAAGTCGATGCTCGACGAGTATCTTGCCCTGATGGAAGAGGCCAAGAAACGTGACCACAGGAAGATAGGCAAGGAGATGGAACTCTTCACCTTCTCGTCAAAGGTCGGTATGGGACTCCCTCTGTGGCTGCCTAAGGGCGCCGACCTGCGCTCCCGCCTTGAGGAATTCCTGAAGAAGATTCAGAAGTCCTACGGCTACCTTCCGGTCATCACCCCGCACATCGGAAACAAGGAACTCTACGTGACCTCGGGTCACTACGCAAAATACGGCAAGGACTCGTTCCAGCCGATTCACACCCCGCAGGAGGGCGAGGAATATCTGCTCAAGCCGATGAACTGCCCTCATCACTGCGAGATTTACCGCAGCAAGCCGCGTTCCTACAAGGATCTGCCTCTGCGCTTTGCCGAGTTCGGCACAGTCTATCGCTACGAGCAGAGCGGCGAACTTCATGGACTTACCCGTGTGCGCTGCTTCACCCAGGATGACGCCCATCTTTTTGTTCGTCCGGATCAGCTTAAGGAAGAGTTCGAGAAGGTCATCGACATCATTCTCTATGTGTTCAAGACCTTGAATTTCAAGGAATACACGGCTCAGATTTCACTTCGTGACCCGAAGAATCCGTCCAAGTACATCGGCTCCGACGAGAATTGGGCAAAGGCCGAGTCCGCCATCATCGAGGCGTCTAAGGAGAAGGGGCTTCCGACCGTAGTCGAACTTGGGGAGGCCGCTTTCTACGGGCCTAAGCTCGACTTCATGGTCAAGGACGCCATCGGCAGGAAGTGGCAGCTCGGAACCATTCAGGTGGATTACAACCTTCCGGAGCGCTTCGGACTCGAATATGTCGGGGCGGACGGACAGAAGCACCGTCCGGTGATGATTCACCGCGCACCGTTCGGCTCTCTCGAACGCTTTGTGGCAGTGCTTCTTGAGCATACGGCCGGCAAGCTTCCTCTTTGGCTGACTCCGGATCAGGTGAACATCGTTCCGGTGAGCGAAAAATTCGCGGATTATGCAAAAAAAGTTTGCAGTTTGATGAATAATTCCGATATTCGCGCTTCAATAGACGACCGTAATGAGACGCTCGGCAAGAGAATCCGTGAGTCAGAACTCAAGAGGATCCCTTTCCTTGTCATCGTGGGTGAGAAGGAGGAGGCCGAGGAACTCGTTTCAGTGCGCCGTCAGGGCGGAAAAGACGAGGGTTCAATGTCAGTTGAAGACTTCATCACATTGGTAAGCAATGAGGTGAAGGCGCAACTGGCCTGACCTTATGAAATATTATTAACATTTTATTTTTAGGAGGATAATTTTATCGCAGCACCATTTAAACCAAAGCCGCGCCCGCAGGGTCCAAGACCGCAGCAGGGCCGTCCTGCTCCGAACCAGAAGAAGGACGAAGGCAGCCTGAGAATCAATGACGAGATCAGAGTACCGCAGGTGAGGCTCGTCGGGGACAACATCCCTGAGCCGGGCATCTATCCGACATCAAAGGCGCTCAAGCTCGCTGATGAACTCGAACTTGACCTGGTGGAGATAAGTGCTAAGGCGGATCCTCCGGTGTGCAAGATTATTGACTACCAGAAATATCTCTACCAGCAGAAGAAAAAGGCGAAGGAGATGAAGTCCAATGCGGCGAAGGTGGTCATAAAGGAAATCAGGTTCGGCCCGAACACGGACGAGCACGACTTCCAGTTCAAGCTCAAGCATGCGCAGGAGTTCCTGCAGGAAGGCTCGAAGGTCAAGTCTTCGGTGTTCTTCAAGGGACGCTCCATCATCTATGCGGAGCAGGGGGAGAAGCTTCTCCTTCGTTTCGCGCTGGAACTTGAGGAGTACGGGCGTGCGGAGCAGATGCCTAAGCTTGAGGGCAAGAGGATGATCATGATGATCGCGCCGATTGCAAAGAAGAAGTAGCTCTACGCGAAATCCTCCGCGCGGGGACCGGAGAGCGGTTCAGTTTTGTGAATGTCAGTTAGAGACATTATATTATTATTAACAAGTTAAATGATTTAGCTATGCCAAAAATCAAGACCAACTCCGGTTCAAAAAAGCGTTTCACGCTTACCGGAACGGGAAAAATCAAGAGGAAGCATGCTTTTAAGAGCCACATCCTCACCAAGAAGACCAAGAAGCAGAAGAGAAATCTGACTCATATCGGACTCGTTGCAGCTCCGGATCAGAAGAGAGTCAAGGCTTTATTGGGATTGTAATCATTACTTATGTTAAACTTGGTTGCAGTATAAAAGCTCCTGAAAGATTGGACACTGCCTCCATAAAAACAGTTAAATTATGCCAAGATCGGTAAACTCAGTAGCCTCAAGGGCTCGCCGCAAGAAGATTCTCAAGAGAACCCGCGGTAACTTTCTGTCAAGAAAAAATGTCTGGACGGTAGCGAAGAACACCTACGAGAAAGGTTTGACCTACGCCTATCGTGACCGCAAGAACAAGAAGCGTGAATTCCGCGCACTTTGGATTCAGCGTATCAACGCAGCCGCACGTCAGTACGGAATGACTTACTCTCAGTTTATGGGTAAGATCGCAAAGCAGAACATCGGCCTCAACCGCAAGGTTCTTGCTGACCTCGCCATGAATAATCCGAAGGCTTTCGAAGCAATCGTCAACTCTGTAAAATAGTCTGATGATATGAGCCTGAAGGAATTCTTCCACAACCGTTGGGTGAAGTTCGGTTTCTGGGCTTTGCTCTACATCCTGTGGGTGATTTGGCTCGGAAACTGGTGGTGGCTCCTCGGCCTTGCCGTCCTCTTTGACCTCTGTGTCACGAAGAAAGTCAAATGGCTTTTCTGGAAGAAAGAGTACAAGGAGGGAGAGAAACGCAATGCGGCGCTCGACTGGCTTGATGCCATCATATTCGCTGTCATTGTCGTGACGTTCATCAACATCTTCTTTTTCCAGGCTTTCAAGATTCCTTCATCCTCAATGGAAAGCACGCTGTACACCGGTGACCACCTTTTCGTGAGCAAGCTCGCATACGGTCCTCGGATGCCGCAGACCCCGCTGACCATCCCGTTCACTCATAACACCATCGGCAGCAAGGAATCCTATTCCGAACTGATACGATGCCGTTACAGGAGACTGAAAGGGTTCGGTCATGTGAAGAGAGGCGACTGTGTGGTTTTCGGTTTCCCGAACGGTGATTCTGTCCTTGTCAAGGCTCCTGCGGATGACTACTACATGCTCTGCAGAATGTATGGAAGGGACTTTGCCGTGAGAAACTACGGACCTGTGAAGGTCCGGCCTTCCGACAAGAAGGATCATTACGTCAAGAGATGCGTGGCCGTTGCCGGTGACACTCTCGAAATCAGGGACGGGGCGGTCTACGTTAACTCTGAGAGGGAAGTGACCTTGCCGGGAATGCAGAACAGCTACACTGTCACCACAAACGGACAGCGGCTCAATCCTCGCAGCCTTGAAAGGCTCGGGCTCAACAAGTCCGAACTCTGGTTTGACCAGACGCTTCCGGGCTATCCCGCGATGCCTCTCACGGAAAAGATGCTGGAGGAGCTGAAAGGCTATTCAAGCGTCGTTTCAATAGAACCGAACATCGACTCATATCCTCCGGACTATCCTGACTCGTGGAAGACCATTTTCCCGTTTTCGGAAAGCTTCGAATGGACACGGGACAATTTCGGACCGCTGTGGATTCCGCAGAAAGGCGTGACGGTCGGGCTGAACGCTGAAAACCTGCCTCTCTATGAAAGGATCATCACCTCATACGAGGGAAACGACCTTGAGGTCGGGGCTGACGGGACGATAAGGATTAACGGAGAAACGGTGACGGAATACACTTTCCGGCAGGATTATTACTTTATGATGGGAGACAACAGGCACAACTCTCTCGACTCGCGCTACTGGGGATTCGTCCCTGAAGACCACATAGTCGGAAAGCCTGCTCTGATATGGCTCTCAATCGACGGGAACAGGAAGTTTCCGAACAACATTAGATGGCGGAGATTCTTCAAAATCGTCTAAAGACTTGCAATTTAGCATTTTTTAAGCGATATTTGCAGCCCGCAAAAAATGATAATATTAAAAAGTATATAAAATGGCAAAGGTTTG
>DJRM01000003.1:3343-6389 GCA_002440085.1 Bacteroidales bacterium UBA6360 | reverse complement strand
GCAGTTCCTACACCGGATGGAACCTGCTTCTCGATACTGACGGGCAGCCCGTCACCGGCAAGTTCAATTGTGCGGGACTCTATTCCATCGACACGGACACGGGCACCGTCCTCCCATCGTCGCAGCTTACGGTTTTCAGCCATATCGCTCCTTTCGTGCAGCCGGGCGCAGTGATTCTTCGGGCGTCGCATCCCGACAAGGAGCTTCCGTCAATGGCTTTCCGCAACCCCGACGGCAGCATAGTCGTGTTCATCGCGTCGGAAAATCTTCACCGAAGGAAGAAATTTCAGATAAAATACCGGGACAATTTCCTTTCTGTCGCGCTCCCGATGGAGACATGGTCCCTCACCACGGTCGTAATTCGCGACAGATCATAACAATCGGGAAAACAAGCAGTCAAGTCTTTATTATGTCATATTTTATGAAATTCATGAAATTCAGATTCTTTTCAACGGCTGCGGTTCTTGCAGCGGCGACTTTTGCCGCAGTTTCCTGCGGCCCTAAGCATACGGAGTGGACCGGGTGGACGAACCCCGTAATCGAAGGACGCTATGCCGATCCGGAGGGCGTGATGTACGGCGACGAGCTGTGGATATACCCCACGACTTCGGAAGCGGAGGCCGACCATAAATATTACCATTTCGACGCATTCTCGTCAAAGGACCTCAAGACTTGGGCGCTGCAACATCGTGCGCCTTTCTGACGACTTCACCGGCCTCCTGCCTTTCGCCGACGGGGAAACCTACAGGGACATCACTCCCGAGGGCTATGTAGAGGGACCGTTCATGCTCTGCCGTGACGGCAGGTACTATTTCATGTGGAGCGAGGGCGGCGACCGGGTCGTGTGCATCGACAGGCTTGAATTTGATGAGGACGGTAATATCATTCCTGTAAAAATGTCATAATGTTTTGATGTTTTGAGCGTCTTTTTGGCCATATTTTCCTGTCTTGCTCGCCATTTGGACCCACCAAACTCCTCGCGAGACAGAAAAATCTGGCTCAAAAATACATCTCAAAACTCTCAGTCACTCATAATAATGAAATGGTAATTATGAAGAAAGGATATATTTCGTTGATTCTTATGATTTGCTGCGCTCCGGCGTTTTCGCAGCCGCGCACGGTGAGCGTCAACCCGTCGGAGAGGTTCCAGACCATAGACAATTTCACCGCCTCGGACGCATGGAGCGGGGAATTTGTCGGGCGGTATTGGGGCGAGGCGGAGAAGTCCCGCATCGCGCGGTGGCTTTTCAGCCGAGAGACGGACGCGGCGGGGAACCCCTGCGGGATAGGCCTGTCAATGTGGAGGGTGAACCTCGGAGGGGGCACACTGGAACAGGAAAATCCGGACATACTGCCATACCAGAGGCGAGCCGAGTCCTATCTCACGGCGGACGGCGGAGCGTATGACTGGAACAAGTGCCCCGGACAGAGGTGGCTCGTCTCCATGGCCGCTGAGCTTGGCTGCAACAACTTCCTGCTCTTCTCCAACACCCCTCCCGTGCAGTTAACCCTGAACGGCCGAGGGTGGGCTCCGACGACCGACTCCGCCAATCTCCGTCCGGAGTGCTATGGAGCCTTTGCCGGCTACCTCGCCGACGTGGCGGCGCACTACATTGAGAACGGCTGGAAGGTCTCCTACATCAGCCCCATCAACGAGCCGAACGTGCGGTGGAACTCCCCGCGTCAGGAGGGCTCGTCGTGGCGGATTGACCAGATGCACCGCGTCTTCTCCGAACTCGATTCCGCCCTCACGGCACGCGATGGGCTTGAGAATGTGAAGATTGCGGTGGGGGAGAGCGGCGACCTCAAATATTTCTACTCCACCTCAAATTACCTTCAGCAGGGTTTCGGCGGCTCCGACCTTGCTCCGGCCTTTCTCGTGCGGCATTTCTGGGACGCTTCAAGTCCCTATTACCTCGGGAACTTCAGCCACATTCCGCGCCTGATTGTCGGGCATGACTACTGGAGCGAGACCACAAACCGCCAGATGACGGATGTGCGCGCCCGGGTCCGCGAGGTCTGCGACGAGTACGGCGTCGGCTTCCAGCAGTCGGAGTGGTGCCTGCTGCCATCTTCGATTATCCGGATTAAGGACGGGATGACCCATGAGGACTATGCCTGTGGCGACATTGACGTGGCTCTTCTGATGGGGCGGCTGATACACAGCGATATGACAGTGACCGGCGCTACGGCCTGGGGCTACTGGAAGGCCATGGAGGTGAAGGGCGACCATGCGCTGATTGCCATCTGGCCGGAGGACGGCGACCTGCACAAGGGCGGTCGCGTCACGGCGAACAAGCTGCTCTGGGCGCTGGGCAACTACAGCTTCTTCGTCCGCCCGGGCTATGTCCGCATCGCGTGTGACGGCGCGGATGACCTGAACGCCCTAACAGTGTCCGCCTATATGTCCCCGGAGGGCGACAGGCTCGTTCTCGTCGGCGTGAATTCGGGATTTCGGGATGAGGACATATCCCTCAGGCTTCCATCGTCCGTCCGCAGGCGGGTTTCCGCTGTGAAGACCTACCGCACTGATTCCCGCACCGACCTCGCTCTCGTCGGCTCTTCGGAGCGCGTTCCGTCGTCCATAACGGCAAGACAGCGTTCGCTTACAACGATAGTCATTGATTTACAATAATATATATTCCCGGAAAACAATATCCCCGAAAAATCATATTTCGATGAAAAAATATATCCTCACCCTCGCTTCAATTCTTTTTTCGCTCATTTTCGGAATCTCGCTCTCCGCACAGGAATTTATCCGCATCGCTGCGCACGACTCTTCGGAGGTGATGAGCATGAAGCCCGCGTTTGACCGGGCGTTCATCCCGCAGCCGGTGTTCGACGCGGAGCCGGGCTATGTGGAGCTCTACTGGAAGGCCTGGGAGCAGGCCTACGCCCACGTGAAATGGCAGAAGGGGCTCGTGCAGCCGCTCTATATGGACGAGGCCCTGTGGGACGACACCATCTGGATCTGGGATTCGGAGTTCATGGTGATGTTCTGCAAATACGCCCCGAAGCTCTTCCCCGGCATCCAGACGCTCGACAA
>DJRM01000003.1:0-3270 GCA_002440085.1 Bacteroidales bacterium UBA6360 | reverse complement strand
GACAACCCTCCTTTCTTCGCGTGGGTGGAGAACGACTACTACAAGATGACCGGGGACGACGCACACATCCGCGAGCTGCTTCTGGACAAGAAGTTTCTCCAGCGCTACTGGGATCTTTTCCCGACGCTCTCCCCGGAGAGGAAGCTCCAGTTCGACCACTATCCGATGGCGCTGAGGTACAGGGGCATAGGCTATGAGTGGAACGGGATTTCGTCTGGAATGGACAACACTCCGCGCACCCGTGCCGGCAAGGGGATGCTCTGGGTCGACGCCATCTCGCAGCAGGCTCTCTCCGCGCTCTACATCTCGCGCCTTGCCAAGGTCGCCGGAGACGGCGCCACGGCCCGCGAGTTCGAGAAGAAGTGGAAGGAGCTGCGTGGAATCGTGAACAGGTACTACTGGGACGAGAAGGACGGCTGCTACTACGACATCGTGCCGGCGGCTCCCGGAGAGACCGCATCGGCCTCGGAAGAAACTGCAACGGTTTCAGAAGCGACCGCGTCGTCTTCGGGAGAGGGCACTCGACCGGCTTCCGGTGACGGCGCTCGGTCTGCTTCGGGTGATGGCACCTCGGAGGCTGGTGTTCCGGCTTCCAAATCCGCGTGGCGCACGACCGGCATCCTGACTCCGGCGTCCTTCTGGCCTATGCTCGCGGAAATCCCCTCGAAGGCTCAGGCAAGGCGCATGACCGAATTTGCCCTGCGCCCCGACAAGCTCGGCGGAGAGGTTCCTTGGGTTACGGTCTCGCGTGACGACCCGGACTTTAACTCCAAGGACGGCTGGTACTGGCGCGGGTCCATGTGGCTCCCGACCGCCTATATGGGCATCAAGGCACTTGAAAAGTACGGCTTCATGGAGGCGGCCGACACCACTGCCGAGCAGGTTCTCTCATGGATGCTCCACACCTACAGAGACTACGACCCGCACACAATCTGGGAATGCTACTCTCCGACAGCGCCCGCCCCGAGCAGCAACCACGGCAAGCGCGTCCGACCCGACTTCTGCGGCTGGTCCGCCCTCGGCCCTATATCCCTCTTCATCGAGAATGTCCTCGGCTTCCACGACATCAACGCCTCCTCCCGCACCGTACGCTGGGACATCCGTCACGACTGCCGCCACGGCCTGAACAACCTCAGCTTCGGCGACACGACCACCGACCTGCTCTTCGACCCGACGACCTCCACGGTCACCGTCCGCAGCAACAAGCCCTACCGCCTCATCCTCAACGGCAAGACTCACCGCATCCGAGCCGGTGAAACAGAGATAAAATTGTGAGATCTACGCCACAATCCACTTTTCGACGGTGCGTGTCTGTGAAGAAATGTTGACTCCCACCTTGACAAGATCCTTTCCATCTTCAAATTTGTATGGGAGCATATAGCCTTTCTCGTCAATCTGCTTCAGAGCGTCCTCGGCGCTGCCGTCAACCTTGAACTCGAAAACATAGATGCCGTTGTCTGTACGGCAGACCGCATCCGCGCGGCCAATGGCCGTCTTCACCTCTGTCTGGATATAAAATCCGAGCAGGGAGAAAATCAGGTAGATGATGGTCTGGAAGTGCTTCTCGCTCTTGTTCTCAAGGTCGTTCGGAATGCCGGCGAGGTAGGCCTGGAGCTTTTCCATTGCGAGGTTGATGTCCTTGGAGTCCATCGCGGCGTAGAACTGCGCCACAAATCCGGATGCCGGCCCGGTTTTGCTCGGGTATTCGTTGAGAAGTCCCCTTGTGAACCCGATTTTGACTTCCTTGTTCGGGTAGCCGAGGGTGTAAAGTTGCATACGCGGGTCGTAGGACTTGATTGTGAGGTAGCCCGTCTGGTAGAGCATCGGTAAGGAATTGTCAGAAATCTCCGGGGACACGTCGAAGTCCGACTGCGGGACATACTGCATCCTGTCGAGCGTCGTCTCGTCAATCGGGTTGCGCTTGAGTCGTTCCACGAGGTAGGTCGGAGTTGCCGTGTCGAACCAGTAGCTGCCGAAGCGTCTGTCTGCAAGTGCATTGAGCAGGCTGAACGGATTGTATATGTCTTCGGAGTTCTCGCAGAAATGGTAGCCGTCATAGTTTTCCTTGAGCTTTGTCAACGCCTCTTCATAGCTGAGTTTCTGCATAGCGGCGAGAGCCTGAATCTGCCCCTTCATCCCGGCCTCCATTTCCGACTGGGATATGCCGCATATAGCAGAATATTCCGGCAGCATTGATATGTTCTTGAGGTTGTTCAGTTCACTGAAGATGCTCAGCTGTGCGAACTTGTTGATACCCGTGATGAACACGAATCTCAGGTATGGGTCTAGACTCTTGATCGGGCTGTAGAAATTCCTCATTATCTGACGCAGCGGCTCTATCTTCGTCTTGTCGTTAATCACATCAAGCAACGGGGCATCGTATTCGTCGATGATGAGCACGGCCTTCTCTCCGGTTTCTTCGACGGATTTCCTTACGAGGTAGTCCAATCTGGCGTTCACGTCAACTTTGTCAACGGCCGGATTCTTTCCATAAACCTCCTCGTATTCTTCGAGCATATAGTCCAGCATCCTGAGCAGCTGCGCCTCGTCCTTATGCTTTGCCCGCGACATGTCGAAGTGCAGCACAGGGTGCTTCTTCCACTCCCTTTTCATTTCTCCGGCCTTCAGCCCTTTGAAAAGATCCTTCTTTCCCTCAAAGTAGCAGTGGAAAGTCGAGGACAGCAGGGACTTGCCGAACCTGCGAGGGCGACTCAGGAACACGTACTGATACTTCTCGGCAATTTCATGAACATACCTTGTCTTGTCAATGTAAAGACAGTCATCTTCGATTATCTTGTCAAATGTCTGCACCCCGATAGGGAACCGTTTCATCGCATTCTCCATATTCACTTGATTAAGAATCAAATCCCCCAAAGATAATGAATTTAGGCATATTGTCAATGTCTTGCGAGGTTTTTACTAACCATTTTTGGCAATTATACCAAAAAAGGCTCCGAATTGAAATCGGAACCTTTTGTTGTACTGGGTAGGAGAATCGAACTCCTATTGCAAGATTGAGAATCTTGAGTACTAACCGTTATACGAACCCAGCATTTTTCGTTTTGGGATTGCAAAGGTAGGCAAAAATTTTTATCCTGCAAACTTTTTCTGCTCCAAAGCGAAAAATTTTCAGATTTCTTTCACGGCTCGTTCATTTCAGATTTCGTTGCCCACCTGAAAATGTTGTTATTTTATATCGGGCTTAAATTAAATGAAAGAGCAGTCCGGGAGGGTGCCCGATTACTCTCCAATGAAACGCTAAAATTTTGC
>DJRM01000093.1:12715-59401 GCA_002440085.1 Bacteroidales bacterium UBA6360 | reverse complement strand
CTCCTCTCAAAACGAAAAAATCTGACTCAAAAATACATCTCAAAATAACTGAACAAAAAATAAAACAGCTTCTAAATATGCCAAGTCCTTTATTTTATCTAAATTTGTGCCGCAAAGATAATAAAATATGTCAAGGAAAAGAAAGTTCGGTGCGCGGAAGGTCCGCGAGAAGAGGCAGATTCCCGTGCTGGAGGGAACGGTGCAGATGACGAGGGAAGGATATGCCTTCATAATTGTTGACGGTGAGGAAGATGACGTCTATGTGAGGGCGTCCAAGATAGGCGGTGCGCTCCATGGGGACCGCGTGAAGGTTGCAGTGACCCGCGAGAAGACGGAAAAGTCGAGAAGGGAGGGATATGTCGTCGAAATCGTCGAGAGGTCGAAGCGTCCGTTCGTCGGAATTCTCCACATCTTCGATGGTCAGGCGTGGGTGCTCATGCAGAGCCGGAATATGCCTTACGACATCATCGTTTCCGACCTTGACAAACATCCTGACGCGGAGAGCGGAATGAAGGTCGCCGCCGTCGTGGATTTCTGGAAGAAGGGGGACACCTGCCCTACGGGACATATAGTCGATGTGCTCGGAATGCCGGGGGAGAACGAGACGGAGATGCACGCGATTCTCTCCGAATTCGGCCTGCCATACCGTTTCGAGCCTGAAGTGGAGAATGCCGCCGACAAGATTTCGGAGAAGATTCCGGCAGGGGAGTGGAAGATTCGCCGCGACTTCACAAAAACGCTGACATTCACCATCGACCCTGCGGATGCTAAAGACTTTGATGATGCGCTATCATTCAAGAAGTTAGATAATGGAAACTACGAGGTCGGGGTTCACATCGCTGATGTCTCCTACTATGTTCAGCCCGGTTCCATCGTTGACGAGGAGGCACGCATGAGAGGAACCTCGGTCTATCTCGTTGACAGGACCGTGCCGATGCTTCCGGAGAAGCTCTGCAACAAGCTCTGTTCCCTCCGCCCGCACGAGCGCAAGCTCACTTTTTCGGCCGTGTTTGAGATAACCCCTCTCGCGAGGGTGGTCACGAGGTGGTTCGGTCGCACGATAATCGACTCCGACTACCGTTTCGCCTACGAGGGCGCACAGACCATAATCGAAGAGGGCAAGGTTGTCAAGGGCTATGAAACCTCGGTTGACGGTGTGACGACCGTTGTCCCGGATGAAGTGCAGGAGGCCGTGCTGGTTCTGAACAAGCTTGCCTCCAAGTTCCGCAAGAAGCGTTTCGCCTCCGGGGCAATCAGCTTCGAGCGTCCCGAGATGAAGGTTGAGGTCGATGAGACCGGAAAGCCTGTCGGGGTCTATCAGAAGATTTCCAAGGAGGCCAACTGGCTCATCGAGGAGTTCATGCTCCTTGCCAACCGCTGCGTTGCGGAGTTCGTGGCGACCGGGGCGAACCTCGACAAGGACGGCTATGCCGTGGTCGGAAAGGCTCCGGCAAAGGGCTGGAAGGAGGAAAAGACCTTCGTCTATCGTGTTCACGATGAGCCGGACATGGCAAAGGTTGACAACCTGCGCGGTTTTGTGGGCAATTTCGGCTACACCCTCGGCAAGGTCGCCGACGGCAAGGAGTTCTCCCGTGAACTGAACGGGCTGTTCAACGCGGCCAAGGACAAGCCTGAGTTCAACGCCATCGAGCTCCTGTCACTCCGCACGATGGCGAAGGCCCGCTACGACGTGAACAACATCGGGCACTACGGCCTCGCGTTCACATACTACACCCATTTCACCTCGCCTATCCGCCGCTACCCGGACATGATGGTGCACCGTCTTCTGGCGAACTATCTCGCCGGCGGGAAGAGCGCCGACCGCGAAACTTACGAGACGGCCTGCAAGTACGCCTCCCAGCGTGAGGTGGTCGCCGCCGAGGCAGAACGCGCAAGCATCAAGTACAAGCTCGTCGAGTTCATGCAGGACAAAGTCGGAAACGAGTTCGACGGCCACATCTCGGGTCTCACCGAGTGGGGAATGTATGTGGAGATTGAGCCGACCAAGATTGAGGGAATGGTCGCCCTGCGTGATATCCGCTCGGACTTCTTCCAGTTCGACGACGAGCACTACACGCTTGTCGGCCGACGCACGCACAAGGTCTATAATCTCGGCGACCCCGTTCGCATCCGCGTGAAGAAGGCCAATCAGGACCAGTGCCTGCTCGACTACGAGCTCGTGGAACCGGATGCTCCGGAGCGCGCTCCCCGAGAGCAGGGAGATTTCCGCCCCAGCGAGGGCAGAGGTGGTTCACGGCGAGGGAAACCGCGTTCCGGTGAGGGAAGAAAAGATACCAGGAAAGAGGGCGTCCGCTCCGGTCATTCCGGAAGCCGCCGCGGCAAACGTTCCGAACACGCCCAAAAACATCGCGAGGGCAAATCCAGCAATGGCGGCAAAAAATTATAGCACTACATTTGAAGTATAATCCTAAAATATGCGTTTATGAAAAGAAAAATTCTATTTGCGTTGGCGACGATTTTGATTCTGTTCTCAGGAATCGCGTATGCACGGTACATGTACGCTGTTGACGGAAAAGTTTTTGATGCTGACACACGGGAACCTATAATTGGGGCTACTGTTAGGGTGAAATCCAGTATCCATACAACTACAGGCACAACAACCGATATGGACGGGTATTTTCGAATTCCTGGGAATTTCATGAGAGACAGCATAGTTGTATCATATATCGGATATAAGAGAAAAAGTCTCTGTGTATCAAGTCCACGAGAAACTTTCGACATAGAACTTGAGCCGGATTGCCGATGACAAGAGGCTTTCATATTCTCTTGTCTGCATCTGTCTTTTTTCTCGCATCTCATGACTTGTCGTTTGCCCAGTTCCACAGCAGTTCAAGTTCAGACATAAGCCTTGCACCCTCCGTCTCATTCTCAGTAAGAGACTCGTTGACTGGAGATTTACTGCCCAATGCCGTTATCTCAGTAATATGCGGACGGGACACAGTCAAAGTTGTGACCGGCTCTGACGTAGAAGCGACACTTGCACGGAGGAGACTGCCTGCAAGTTCTTTGGTGATTACCACATTCCTCGGATACAGGACGAGAAGAGACTCTCTGTACATCGAACCGAGGGTTGATACCTATGTCAGAATCGGAATGCAGGAGGAACCGGAGACTCTGAATTCAATCATCGTGAAGGGGAATGCAATCGCAATGGTCATGCACGGCGACACGACTGTGTTCAATGCGGCAGCATTCAACACTATGGAAGGCAACGGCCTGCGAAATCTGTTGGAACAGATGCCGGGCGTCACTGTGGAAGAGAACGGCGTAGCCTATCACGGGCAACGGATTGACAGGATATTGATTAACGGGAACAATCTGTTCGGCAAGGACATCAAGAATGCCATGGATATGGTGCTGGCAAAAGAGGTCAAGTCAGTGAAAGTCTATGACAATAAGGCCGTGGATGACATGGAGGATGATGGCACAGTCGCAAAGGAACGGGTTCTGGATGTACATACATGGAAACCGCTTAATCATGTGGGAGAGTTGTCCCTCAAGTCTTCCGGCGGAATGTTCACGTCACGGAATGCCGATGGAAAGTTTGACTGGAATGCTGACGGGGAGGTAATGCTCGGAAGTTATACTCTCGGAGCCAAGCCTCGGTTCTCTGCCAATGTCGCGGGCGGGCACAACAGCGGAAGCGGACAGCCGACAGTTCAGCCTCATGATGAACTGAACGGGAACTTCCGCGTCGGGAAAGATATTCCCGGAAAATCCGGCTATAATCATCTGGTCATCTTCAGTTCATCCGGCGACCGGACATCTGGCGGCTCAATATTTTCTTTTTTCCCGTCAGAAACCTGGACGGAGCGCCGGGATACGTCAGCCTCCGAGAACAGAAAATCAGGGTACTCCATTTCATATTCCGGGAACGGGAATTTCCGTCGTGGAAAACTCTCTGCACGCATGGGCGGAGCCATTTCGTACGCACATGCAAGACAAAATTACTTGAACCGGGCTTCTTCTTGGCAAGACGCGAATTGGTCCGGATTCCGTAAGTCGATCGAAGACACGACAAACAGGTTCAAGGGCAGTCTTTCGACATCGCTCACAAAAACCTTCGCGAAGAGGGGACGAAGAATGGGCATCCACTTGTCAATTAGCGGCGCATACGACTGGGGAGGCGGTTCAAGAATAGACACGCTGAAAAACAGCATCCGAAAGGAATGGCTTTCAAACAGTCTGTCTTCCGGTCGGGTGACACCGTCGTTAGGAGCCACGTGGAACGAACCGGTAGGAGAAAAGTCCTCGGTTGTTTTCTCTGTCGCAACTGAATATGTCTATGAAACAACGAAAAAACTTTTCACGGACATATTTACCAACACTCTGAACCTCAACAACTCAAAGGATTTCACGACAAATTATGCTTGCGGCGTTCTGTCTGCGGCATACAGATATGGAAGAAAAAATGACGGGCTTTATGCCTTTGTTTCGATAGGAGTGCAGGACATTGTTTCATTCAGAACCGAGAGGCTTGAAAGTGTGCCGGACTGGAGGCGGAACTACATCAGACCCGTCATCGGGGCGGAGCTGGCGTACAGCCGAGGTGAAAACAGCCTCTCTCTTAACTATAAGGAAAAAGAGTCCGTTCCCGGAATAGAACAGGTTCGCAATGCGCTCAACGACTCAAACCCGCTGTTTTTGTATGCCGGAAATCCTAAGCTGTCCCTTCCCGTCACTCGGACGTTTTCCTTAAGATTCGGGCACTCTTTTCCTGTGCATAGTGCCAGTCTTGAGTTCAATGCGGGAAGCGACATCCATTCGAATGCCCTGGTGTCCAGAACCACTTATTATAGGGAACAGACGTGGCTTGATTCTTATGGCTACTTGGTTCCTGCCGGATCAAGCATGACAACACCGGTCAATGTCTCAGGAAGATTCTGTGCATGGGCTGCGGGCAAATACTCGCAATATCTGACCGGGATAAAATCCGATATAGGAGCGGACATCACATGGAACATCCAAAGAGACCCGTTTTATGAGGGCGATGTCCGGCGGATAAACCAGAACAATTCCATATCCGTGGCCGTTCCGTTCAAATGGTACGGGAAAACCACAGGTATAACGCTGATCCCGTCTGTCGGTGCCGGACGGCAGGAATATGACGGGGCGAAGCTGTATGATTCCGTCAGTCTGTCCGGAATATTTTCATATACCCAAAGGATTGGAGGCAATTTTGAGCTCAATGTCGGCGCGCAACTATACAGGATGATGACGACAAGAGACGACATTGGCATTTTCACCCACAATGCCACCTGCACGCTGTCATGGCTCTTCGGGGCGGAGAAACGCAGCCGGCTGAGCGTATTCGGGAATAATCTGACAAGTCTGGTCAACAACAAGACAATCTCAGTGTCAGACAACTACATCCTCACATCCCTGTCCAACAATTTCGGACGGTCGTTCGGCTTGTCGTTCACCTATGTGTTTACCAGGAAGTGAGATATTCCTTAGCGCAGTGCAAGGTTGTCGCGTAGCCGCTTCCGTCTGTCAGAACTCGTAGCCGAGGAAGAGGCCGATGCGTAGGACGGGAGGCGTCAGTTATGGTTCGGCAATGATTCCATAACGGGTGTTCTTTCCTTTGTCTCGTTGCTGTAGATAGCCGCAGTCACATAATTTCCCGATTAGTGTTCTTGTCTGTTTTTGTGTGAGCAGACCGTCAAGTCTTTCCACAAAGGCCGACATGGCAACAGAGCCATTATGTTCTTCCACGGTATAGAACACACGGGATAGTTGACGTGGCGTACAAACACCTTTCCGTGCCGGCGTCAGGTTTGCAAAATATCCGTCTCCCATCACATACTTGTAATATGGATGCTCGGCAATCATCCCATTTGCAATCATTCCATGCAGCTCGTCGTTGAAAAGACTGTCAAGGTGATGCCGATAAATGTTATAGAGATTTATCAGAGAAAAAACATTCAGGGGTATTCCTTTGTGTTTCAAGTCTTGTATGAATAATGTAAACATCGGGTCCTTGATGACAGAGCGTATTACAAGGCTGACCTGATAATCATCGGAACGTGAATAATCAGGTAATTGCCGACCTTCACAAATGCAGTTCAGAAACATTGTATCTACACCCTGACCACTCCGTTCTATCAGTCCGGTCTTCTCCACGACTTCTGCAATCAGACGACTTCTCGGAGCACTGTTTACCGTCAAAATGTTTCCGATGTTCACGCCGTATGGAAAACCTCCGGGATTGGTAATCTCGATCATGTCTGGATATTGCCTGATAAATATATCCCCATTCATTTGCAGACTGCGATGAATGCATGCATTTATGATCGCTTCTCGTATTGTTTCCTCATTAAAGGACGGGAGATCAATTATCTGCGGTAAGTTCATGATGTGCATAAGAGGATTACTTGCCGGCTGATTGATATAGTTCCATATTGACTTGATTGCAAGGAACAGAGGCTCTCTGAATTCTTTTCTTGCTGTATAGCGTACTTCATCATGCGATGCCCTATATTCCACGACTACATTATATTGTGGACAATGCCTTGCAATGGCATCATTTTTCCCGAGCAGCAATAGGGCTGCATATGTCAGTCCGCGTTCTGATGATAGACGAAGATCAGACAATAATTGCGGCAAAGGCAAGTTCCCCATGTTGAGTCGTCCTCTATTTGTGGACATCAGCATTCGCATTTCGGTAATAGCAGTCTCGTCAAGGTCATCCAAGCTCAGTCCGTCGCAAACACGAGCCGAGAAATCTGCGTCTTGTTCCGATATTATGGAAAAATACTCCTGATCATCCATTTCCCGTAGACTTTCCCCCACCCTCATAAGTGGAACTCCTTCAAAGCGCAGTACTTTGCCCACCGGACGGCTTGGCACACTAATGACCACTACTCGTCGTCGTTCTTTGCCGACAATGTCGAAAAGTTCTTCTGTCCGGACGCGAATCTTCAGGCGGCTATAGATTTCATCTTCCAGTGCTCCTAACTCGCCATCAGCGAAATCGCTGCCGACCACATCATGAGGATAGGCATCTGCCATTCCAAGAATCAGCCTGCCACCTCTTTCATTCGCCATCGCAACCACATAGCCTAAGACACAATGCCGACGTTCATTCATATCTGTCTTCTTTCCTCCGGCAAACGGATAATTATGCTTCGCTTCCTTGAACTCCACATGATCTTCACGCTCTCGAAGATGTTTTAGTTCTGCTATGGTACTCATGTCAAAATCATTTTATCCGCGAATATAGTAATAAGGGCTGAAAAATGAAAATATGGTGGACGTAAAATAGAAAAAAGTATGTCAAATATGAGTAAATTATTGAATAATAATGGGCTAAAACCGATAAAGAAGGAGGGCTAAAACCATCGTATCAGCAAAAATATGAGATTCTGTCATATATGTCAGAACTCGTAGCCGAGGGAGAGGCCGAGGCTGTTCCGGAGGATTTCCGAGCCGAAAAGGCAGGCAGCGTCGAGGCTGACGCCGAAGAACTTCACTCCGAGACCCGCCGAAGCGTAGGACGGGACGACGGATTTTCCGCCGTAGTGGTAGCCGCAGCGGACCGTCAGCATTGAGTTCCAGGTGTAGGACAATCCCGCCGATGCGGCGAACTGCCGGCTGAAAAACATTTCGGCAGAACCGGCTGCCTGGATGCGATGCACGGACGCGAACTCCTGCGAGTAGCATATTTCAGTTTTGGCAGACGTCGGAAGTGAATATGAGCTGCCGTCAGATGCCTTGATTTTAGTCCCGAGCGAATACACTCCGACTGATGCCCGGATGCTTATGCCATTTTTTAGGGGGACTTCTGAGGTAATGGCAATGTCTGAAACAAATGCTCCATAGTTGGCATCATCGGATAACTTTTCTCCTGCATATTTCAGCCTGATGCCGGCGGACAGAAACTTCACGGGACGATAGCTGAAGCCGGCACCTGCAATCATCTGGTGCGGGCGAAATGTTCCGAGGGAATATCCGCCGCTGTTGAAGGCTTCATATGGCTCGCACAGTCCATAGACAGAAGTTATGCTCACACCGAATTTTTCCTTTATTTTCATGCCTGCATCCGCCGAAAAATAAGAAGTCCTATGGTCTCCCGATGTGATGCTCATCCAACCGGTCGCGACATTCCCCGTTTTCTCATTCATTACAGGGAATGTCGGGCTTGAACAAGATGCTCCGAACTCGGAAATTGAGACTCCGGCAGTGCCTGCTTCAGCGGGGTTGAAAACCATTGCAACAAAGGGCAGGGCATTGTTTTGTGCTCTGGCGACATCTTCTGTTCCAAACAGAATGAAGAACTGAACCACGCTGAGTATAGCCGCGTATAATAAATAATGTTTCTTCATCATTAGCATAGATTATAATTTTGTGATAACTCTCTCATAACTTTTGCCGTCAATCAGCACGCGTACCAAGTATCTTCCCGGAGCGCAGTTTCTCAAATCAACGACTTTTGGGGCAAAGGCACTGACCGTTGAAGTGCTCTCGCAGATGACGACGCCGGACAATGAGGTGACAGAAATATATGTCTCAGCCGGCAATCCTGTCCGGATTGTGAGATTGTCCTTCACCGGAACCGGATACATTTCGACGAGATTGTCGGGACTCTTTGCCATAATGCTGAACTCTTGTGTACATGAGGCGTTTCGGGCATCGCTGGCCGACACAATGAATTTGCACAGTCCGTATCCTTTGACAGTTATCCGCAGAGAGGAACCTGACAAATCCGTTGTCGCGACAGATTTGTTTCCTCCTTCCATTGAATAACGCAGGCTCTCCCCATCGGGGTCATGAAAAAAATCATTAAGATCGAGGACATACTCACAAGTTGTAGTCTCCGTATAGAGATTGTCAATTACCTTTCTGACCTCTGGAGTCCGATTGGGAAGTATCTCATATTTGAATGAATATGTCGCGTCCATGCCGTAGGTGTCAGAAACGGAAATCCGGTCTTCGTATTCACCGGCCTTCTCCATCCTCGCATTTATGTTCAATGTCCAATGTCTCTCGTCCGTTTTTTCAAACGAACTTGCCGATGATCCTTTGTTGAATTTGACCGTGATTTCCTCTCCCTCGGGGTCATATATCTCGAAAGGTACGGAAACGGATTCGAATGATTTCAAGACAAATTGAGTCTTGTCCGAAAGACAGTTGATTATAGGGGCTGTATTTGCAAGTGTTCTGACAGCGGAGATTGATGACAGTGCCGAATAGTTCTGTGCGTAGTCATATCCGATAATCCCCGCGTAATACTCTTGCTCAAATTCCAGATTGCCTATGCTTGCGGTAATTCTTTCTCCGGCATTCCTGTTTCCCACGAGAATTTCTGATCGGAAGACATCAGCGGGAAGATTCCGAGGATCTGTGATACTTTCAAGTGCAGAGCGAGATTTTGACACGAGCAGCATATATCCGAATGCCGCTTCGCCCTCAGGACTCGCGGTCACATTGAAAGTGGCATTGATCCTGTTGCCTGTCGCCGACATCTCGATTTCATCCGGAATTTCAGGAGGCATGGTCTTGCCTACGGAGAATGCCCCCATCGCATCGACCAGCGGGCCAATCTGAGCGTTTGACGGGAGTACATCGTGCCTTGCCCCTTCAAGAAGTCTCTTCTTGAGCATTTCCACGGTGAATCCCGGACCGCCGAAATGCGACACCACCAGCGCCGCTACGCCGCTGACATGCGGACATGCCATGGACGTTCCCTGCATCCAGCCATATTTATTGCCGGGCAACGTGCTCAGGATAAGCGTGTTGTTTCTCGTTCCCTGTTCTCCTCCAGGGGCTGCTATGTCAACCCAACTGCCGTAATTTGAATAGGATGCTCTCTTGAAATCAGGCCCGATTGCACCGACTGCGAGAACACTCTCATACTCTCCGATTGGGTTGGCGTCCCATCCGTCGTTCCCCGCCGCGAATACGACAAGACCTCCCTTCATCGGGCTGTCAGTCTTCTGGATGCCGTCCTTGTCGCACCCTGCATTTTGTACGAAATAGTCTATTGCGGCCTTGAGCGGTCCTGGAATCGTAGCGTTTCTGGCGTCTCCCACCGTTTCAAAGTCATAACCCCAGCTGTTGTTTACAATCACGGCACCATTGTCCGCTGCCCATGTGATAGCCTCGGCCTCATCTCCGCTTTTCTTCCCCACGAACACCTGACATGACAAAAGCCCAACGCCATCGGCTTCTTCAGCGGCATTTCCTCCGGCTATTCCGCATACGCCGATTTCATTGTTGTTCCTTGCAGCTATTGTCCCGGCGACGTGAGTCCCGTGCTCATCGGCGGTGACTTGCCCTCCGGACACGAAATTCTTTCCACCGACATAATTTTCTGCCAAGTCCTCGTGCTCACAGTCGATTCCACCATCAACAACGGCGACAATGACCTTGCGGTTTCCGCAAGTATAGCGTTCCCACACAGGAACGACGTTTATGTCAGCTCCCGCCGAATGGCTCTGCGACATGCTGCCGTCATTCATATAGTGCCATTGTTTCGGGAACTCCGGGTCGTTGAAGAAAACAGAGCTTTGCCTTATCTTGTACACCGGCTCAACGGATTCGATGCCGTCAACACTGCCAAGATTTGCCATTGCCTTTGTCGAGGGCATTTCTTTGGAGTATTCAATTCGGTACCATCTGTGCAGCCCCGCCGCTCTTCGCCGCTGTTCAAACTCTCCGCCGTCATGGAATATCCGTTTCATGGAGACGACGCCAATGGTCTCAAGAACATTGTTCAGCGCCATGGATTTGGTGGCAGGCACGACATTCCCTCCATCTTCCGAGGCTTCCACGATTTCAGCCATCTCCTCAGTCAGATATATGTCCGCAGTGCCGCACAGAGCCGAGATTCCGCTGTCGTCCACACCGACAGCCTCGGAAATGATCTCCTCAATCCGGCCGGTGCAGGAAGCTGCAATCAGCATGGCCAGCAGCATGACCGCTTCTTTCACGTAGTGTTTCATCATCGTTTGTGCTTATGGTATTCTAAGGAAAAGAAAGCCGAGGCAGAACCCCGGCTTTCTTTAGTCGAACATAGTGTACTCAAATATTTTCTGCGATCCATTTCTCCAAATCCGGCCCGCCGGGGAGCGAGAGCGCACAATATGCGGCAACGCCCCAGCCACCTATACCCGGTACATAATAGTACGGATAGAAAACGGCCACATTGTCTTCCGTGAGTACGCCGTAGCATTTCGGGTCCACATCCGGAACGTACATCGCATAGATGGTGTCTCCCTCGCCAGAGTAGTCGATTGTCGTACTCCAATTCTTCCATGCAATCTTTCCGTCTTTGCCGACACTGAATTCAATGTATTCGCACGCCGCTCCTCCGCATCCGAATTCTCCTGAAGTTTCATATCCGGCTTCAACAAGGACATCCTTCGGATATGGTGAATATACACGATAGATATCAAATCCATCGGCCTTGCTGACCTGCACCGGCGTTATTGCGGCCCCAACAAAAGCATCATACCATTGTCCTTCACCAATTGGAACCCAAGTGTATCCTCTCGCGAGAATCACGGCGCAGGAGTCTATGGATATGTGCTCGTTGAAATTACCGGTCAGTTTGAGGCCCAGCGTGTCAGTCTCACCAAGTACAATGTCCGTGACATCAATCTTGAGAGTCGTCTCATACTCCCCGTCCGCGAACTTCACGGTGGTCACCGGGGCCTTGATTTTTCCATGATAGGGATTCGCAGTGAGGCTTACCGAGAGTTCTCCCGTGTTTGTCTGCCTGCGCAAGGGAACAAAATACTCCGTAGCCTCGAGTTTGACCTCCGAGTCCTTGATGATGCTCTGGGCAAATGTCGCCACTCCGTCTTCTCCGGAATATGTCGTGCCTATATTGTCTGAATTGCAGCCTGCTGCGACCAAGGCACAGAACGAAATCAGTAAATATTTTATCTTCTTCATGACAAATTTCATTTAATCATTATTCGGCCTTGTTGAGTGCGGGGTCGTCGCCCGTATTTGCAGTGGCTTCGCTGCCGACTGGGTTCTGGACCATAAGATTGTTGGCATCCATTTCCGCCTGCGGAACGGTCATCACCCAGTCAAATGTCTCCGGATCGCTTGTTTTGAGGCTTGTGAGAAGCGCGCTCTTCTGGTAGCCCATCTCCTCTGTGCGGACAAATCCCTGGCGGAGACGCTTGATGTCAAAGACACGTCCGATTTCTCCCCAAAGTTCAATTCTGCGCTGGAGGATGATTTCCTCAAGCAGAGAGCCGGTCTCGTCTGTGGTGAGCTTGCCTAGAGCAGTCCCTGTCTTGCTTGAGCAGTCGTAGCCTTCGAGGCGATAGGACATGAAGTCATTGAGCACTGTCTGTGCCTCACCGTCATTATTGTCTCGGCAAGCCGCCTCTGCCTTTATCAGATACATTTCCGGAAGCCTCATGAAGATATGATCCGCACCTGTTTTTAGGCTATTGGGATCCTTAAACAGGAATTTGTACTGCTGGAGACCATGCGTGATTTCATCGTCTTTGTTGAGATCTTCATCGACCCACCACTTCTTGCGGACATCCTTCGCGTCTATCTTTGCATAGAGCCATTTGCTGCAAAGCTTTCGCTGGTCTTCGCCGTATGAGCCGGCACGATAGTCCATCTGCGCAAGGAACTGAGGGTTGGTCGTGCCTTGATCGGTTATGATTTCAGCGCCCCAGAGAACGTCCACGCCGTTAATTGCGTCATTGTAGCCCCACATGACATCCTTGCTGAGCTTCTTGCCTGTGCTCTTTATCGCGTTGTCGGCGGCTTCGTAGGCGGCCTTGAAGTCATTCATCGTTATCGCGATGCGTGCCTTGATGCCGTTAGCTACGGTGTAGTCAATGTGTGAGCAGTGCTTCTGCTTCTGCCCGTTGAGGAGTTCGATGGCCTTGTCGATGTCCTCACGTGCCTGAGCATATACCTGCTCGTTGGTTGCCCTTGCCTTGCCCTTTGTCTTTGATGTCGTAGGTTCGGTGTAAATCGGAACGCACAGACGATCCTCATGCCCGACATAACTTCTAGCATAGTTTATTGCGAGGTTGTAGTATGCGTTTGCACGGAGGGCATAAGCATTGCCCAAAATGTAATCGACATCGGCTTTCGCGCCCTGCATCGAGCCGCCCTTGGCGATGATGTAATTGGCCTGGCTGATGATGGTGTAATTATAGTTCCATATGTCGTAAGGACGCCAACTGTCTTTTGTGAAATTACGTTTCTCGTAGTAGGTATAATCATACCAGAACCATCCGTTTCCCTTGCCCGAGAATACCATGTCATCACCCATGTCATCACCCATGAGGGCGTACCCCTGAGGTCCGAAGGCTTCGTGCGTGGTAGAACCTGTACTTGCAGACCACTGCCAGAAGAATCTGTAAATTCCGTTCAGTGCCTGAAGACCGCCCTCCGTCGTTTCGAGCATCGTGTCACCTGACACTGCCGTTGTCGGGGTGGTGTCAAGCATCTTGCTGCATCCGGTAAATACAGCCAGAATTGCCAAAGCCGCTATTATTATCTTTTTCATGTCTTTAGTCTCCTTTAATTAAAAGTTCACGTCAACACCGAAGGCTATGACCCTCATCGGAGTGTAGGTATAGTTGGAGCCACCCGTGAAGTTGTACTGCACGTTCATTCCCTGGAGTTTGTTGAATATCGCAAGATTGTCTGCCGTTGCATAAACCCTCAGAGACTGCATCTTGATGGCCTTTGCCCACTTTGCAGGGAGAGTATATCCGAGCTGGAGGGACTTGATTGCGAAATAAGAAGCATCGATGAGATAGGCATCAGTAGAAAGATTTCCTGAGTTAATCCTTACTGCCGGAACATCGGTGATGTCACCGGGCTTCTGCCAGCGACGGAGCGCGTTCTTGTTCCATGTAGTCCCGACATACTGGACCTCCATGGTGCTGGCATAAAGCGAGTCGTAAACCTTGCCTCCGATGGAGAATGTAGTGAGGAAAGAGAAATCCACAGGGCCGAACCTGAACTCCGAACCGAAGGAACCCTGAAGCTTAGGCTCGCGGCTTCCGAAATAGTATCTTGACGTATTTGCCTCTGTCACGCTTGTTGTCCTGTAGTCGCTTCCTTCAATCTTGTTTCCGTCATCATCCTTCTTGTATGCCCAGTAGAGCTGAGCTCCGGTAGCCGGGTCGACGCCGGCTGACTTTGGCATATAGAAAGTATAGATAGGCATTCCTACCTTAATCACCTGTATCCCTTCCGTAATCGTGTCCGTGTTGGTGAGGGCAAGAACCTTATTCCAGTTCTTGTAGAACATCAGGGTCGAGCTGGCTCCGAATTTATGCTTTTCAATCCAGTTGAAGCGGAATGAGGCCTCAAATCCATGATTCCTCATGGATCCTACGTTCGCATCGTAGCCGGAAAATCCGGTGGAAAGTGCCATAGGATACTCAAGGAGCATGTCCGTTGTCAGCGAGTTGTAATATTCAGCGGAGAAAGTAAGGAAATGGTTGAACATCGTCGATTCGACTCCGACATTCCATGTGCCTTTCTTTTCCCATGAAACTTCCGTGTTCTCAAGTGAAGACACAAGTGCACCCGGGTTATTCGCGTTTGCCCATGTGAGGTCGTAGAACGACTGCCATGCATAGTACGAGTCGAGTCCGTCGTTGCCGAGCTGTCCGTAGGAGAGACGGAGGGTCATATTGTCAATCCAGCTGACATTCTTCATGAAATTCTCCTCAGAGATTCTCCAGGACGCTCCGGCTGACCAGAACTGCCCCCATCTGTAGTCCTTGTGGAAGCGTGAGGAGCCGTCGGTTCTCCATGTTCCCTCGAAATAATACTTGTCGGCAAAGTCGTATGCAAGACGGCCGAAATAAGACTCAATCTTATAGTCAATCTGATAAGAGTTGGCGCTGTCGAGATTCACAGCCGGTGCAAGTTCCTCGATGCCCGGATAAACTTTTGTCCTTCCCGCCATGAGGTAGTTGTACCTGTATCGGTAGAACTCATGTCCGAGCTGACCGAGAACATGATGCTTGTCATTGAATTCCCTTTCATATTTGAGAATCTGGTTCCAGGTCCAAGAGAAGTCGCGGTTGCTATACTTTTCTATTGTTCCCTGCTCGGTTTTTCCGTCTCCATGATCGGGGCTTGAGTAGGATGACCGGCGTGTGTTGACGAGGTCCGCTCCGAAATTTGACGAAAATGACAGACCTTTCATTACACCCATTATGTCCGCGTTCCCGCCGAAAACAGCATACGCACGGACGCTGGCGTTGTCGCGGATTGTCTCGTACTTGTTGAGATACCTGTCTCCAAGCGAGTTGAAGTCCTTCGCTGTAGGTCGTCCGCTCTCACCATAATCATAGCCTCCGACATTGTTTCCATTCTCATCCTTGAGATACACAGGGTAAATGGGCGCCATGAACTGTGCGGTGTACCAGACATTGCTTGAGTATGTGCCGCTGCCAATCTGCTGGGCGTTTGACTTTGTCATGGCGTAGGATGTGTTGGCTCCGGCCGCGAACCAGTCATTCACCTTGTGGTCGACACCTGTTCTGAACGAGTACCTGTTGAAGTTGGTGTTCACAAGTATACCGTCTTCGTCAAGCATTCCGAGGGAAAGTGTGTATTTGGTCTTTTCATTCCCTCCGTTGAGCCCGAAGGTATATTCCTGCCTGAGAGCCTTGTGATTTGTGATAGCGTCAAGCCAGCTTTCATTGTAGGCCGAAACTGCATCTTCCTGAACGAGACCTGTCTCGGGGTTGATGAGAGTGTCCCATGTGTAATTCTTGAAAGGGTTGTACTGCTCTCCGCCAAGCGTGCTGCCGAGTTTTTGGCTTGCTGTTGTGGAGGCCGCGTCCCATGTCATTCCGCCGTCCTGAATGTACCCGTTGCGCAGAGCCTCGTACATCAGCTGGACATATTCTTTCTGGTCAACGACATTGTATGGCTTGTAGGCCCTTGACTCAAAACCGACTTCTGCCTTGAAGTTAACGTTCGTGCGTCCTTCCGTACCGCGTTTGGTAGTTATCATCACGACGCCGTTTGCTCCACGGGAACCATAAAGAGCCGCTGCGGACGCATCTTTGAGGACCGTAAGAGACTCGATGTCGCTCGGGTTGATTGCCGAAAGGCTTCCGTCGTAAGGGATGCCGTCAACCACATACAGCGGAGTTGAGCTCGCATTGATTGAGCCGATTCCGCGGATGATGATGCTTGTGCCCTCTCCCGGCTGTCCGGAACTTGACGCAGCTGTGACGCCCGCGACCATACCTTCGATGGCCTTAGTGACGCTCGTGACGCTTCTTTTCTTGAGAGCCTCACTCTTGATTGCCGTCGCGGAACCCGTGAATGATGATTTCTTTGCAGAACCATAGGCAACCATCACGACTTCGTCAAGCGCCTCGGATTCAAGAAACACGTCGAATGTGCTTCGTCCGTGAACCTCGACCTCACTGGTCTGGTAGCCGACACATGAAAATACAAGGACACTGCTTGACGATGCCTTTACAGCGAATTTGCCGTCAGCGTCCGTGTTCTGCCCGTTCATTGTCCCCTTGACATGGACAGATGCAAACGGTATTGGCTCGTCCGTGGCCGAGTCCCTGACCGTACCTGTGACAGTGAGCCCCTGCGCATTCGCGGACACCCCGACTGTCACCAACAACATTGAAAGAAAGATTTTAATCCTCTCCATAGGTTGTACCATTTTTAATTAAACATATAATACCTTTGATGCGATAATCAACACTACTTCCGCATGCCCCGTCCGCGCACCGTTCCGAATGCCCCGGAAACGCGCACTAAAAAACGGGCGTTTTATTGTGCGCGGGCGGAAAAAGCAAGGCGCCGCGAGATTCGAGTCTCACGGCGCCGCCTGATGGTATTATACGATAATTCAGATTATTTCCACGACATTTATAAGCTCACGTTTTCCTCCGGCATTCAGCGCCGGCGTATTGATGCGGATGTCGCAGTCTATGACAAATATGTTCCCATTCTTTGAACGAATGACATTCTCGTCATGTAAGTCGCTGAGATATATCAGTTTCGTCGAATATGTCCAATTGTTCCGGTTTACAAGTTTATATCCTAATTTGTTCGCGTAGGCTTCAATTTCTTCATCACTCATTCTTGATCCCTGTACGAATGGTTGTTCCACAACAATCTCGAAATCACCATTGGTGTTCTCACCAAACCCAAGAACTTGCATTCTTGTCTGTGGAAAATATGCGTTATGGAGAGATATGCGATCCAGGGCAAGAACCGGCTGCAAAAAATAATCAAGGCCAATCACCTTCACAAGTGTCTGCCCGTTGTCGTACACATGAGCTTCTCCACCGTGTGCAATTTCCTGCCCCAAAGCCTGCGGAATAGATTCGTCAGTGTCGTAAAACCAGCATCCAGTTTTCTGTGCCCAACTTTTCAGCCGTTTCGCCTGCTCCGCTCCGCATTGCTGCTCTCTTTTGAAACTGCCGACTGGTGCAGCGCATTTATCTGCGCCAATTTCTGCTCCCGCGAGTAAGGATGCAATGACATGACTTGCACCTCCCTCTGCGCAGCCATGCTGCTCCGACGGTGAAAATCGTTTATAAACAAGCCTTCCTGAAATGAACCATTCTGCATATTCATCAAGTTTTGCAAGCCCTTCGTTGGAGAAATCGTCCTCAACAATCTCCGCCACCGAATGCCAGAATTCATCGTTTGTCATATTATCTCGTACACTCGCGACAAATATATGAAATTTTTGCAATATTGGCAATCATCCATATTGTCCCTTGGATTCCTCATCTAATGCAGAAAGGAGGATGACCGGATGATCATCCTCCTTTCGCGTAGGCTAAAACTTGTTGAGTTGACCTATTTAGTCGTGCCTGTGAACACTTCGTACTTATCGCTGTAGCCGTTTGTGGCATAGATCACGAGAACGTATTCTGTTTCACTTTCAAGTTTCTTGACAATGTCGGAGAAACCGCCACCGTTGATGGCAGAAAGCGTTTCAGCATCCGCTGTTGACACCGTCTCGGCAATGGTTGCGCCCAACTCGTCATAATCTCTGCCCGGAGCAGAAACCACTTCATCGCAAAGTTCCTTGTTGGCCTCATAGAACTCGGCCGGCAGCAGCGTATAGTTGACCATAGATAAATCGGTTCCATTGATGAATATTTCCGCAGAGTTCTTGCTTGTAGAGGTCTCATCGGACGCATACTTGTCAGAGATGATTATACCGCCATTGAGAATGACCGGTCTGGCATCTCCGGCTGCGACAAACTTGATCTGAGCCTGTGCGGAACTCTGTAATTCTCCCGCTGCATCGTAACCGGCAACGACAATGGTATATACACCGGTCGTCTCTCCCGGTGCGAGCTCAAGAACCGATTCCGCGGAGACCTCACCGGCCGTCGTGTCATCTTTCAGCGTCTCGGCAATCTTGTGCGCGGCTGCGTCACTCATCGTTCCTTCAGCAAAAACATAACGGAGCTTTGCCAGATCCTTACCGAGGTCGAAATACACCGAAACCTTGCCGTCTTCCGAGTACCCAGCCTGTTCAACGTCAATCTCATAATCGACAGGAGTATATCCGGGAAATGTGATTTCAATCATGCCGTCAGTCTGCAAGTAGTTTGCCCAGCCTCCGAGGCCGAACATATAGGGAGCAGCGGCAAACTGAACTACACCGGGCAGGCCGTTATCTTGCCAAGACAAGACACGGTTGTGCGACCATTCATCTACATCTTCAGGATAAAAGGCACGTGGGTGCAGCATGGCAATCGGTGCATTATAGGTGGCGTGCGTCTCTCCTGTGTAATACGTGTCGAACAGCACAAGGTCATTGACCGTAACAGCAGCATTCCCGACTTTCTCACCGAGCTTGAGCACGCGAAAGTTTATGTACTCACTCGGGTCGTTTCCGTCTTTGATATTAACCTTCTCCGCTACAATCGCCTCATTATATGGATGATACAGGCGGAACTTGTTCTGGTCGGCGCCACTCTGCTCCAAATCGCATTCGTAGGCAGTTCCGCTGCTCCATGTCCAGTTGTCGACAAATTTCGCTTTCCCGAGGAGATTCCACTTCTCCCTTATGACAGAGAAGCGCAGGCTTCGCGCATTGTTGCTGTAGACGTGGACATATTCGGGATCGTTGATTTCAAGAATGACGGAATATGTCACGCCGTCTTCAATCTTCGGGAAAGAAACCACAATATCTGCCGTTGCGGCTCCCTTTGCGAACTTCAGTTCCGTTTTTGAGAACACCCCTTCAGATATGGTGTTGCCGGCGACCAGTTCCACAGGCACGGTGATTTCATCTTCAGAGTATGCCCTCTTGACCGTGAATGTCAATTCTGTAGGGTCATCTGAGGCTAGATTATAAGACGTGCTTTCAGGAACGACGAAGCCCACATCATACGGGTTGTCATTTTCTGCCCCGCCGGGAGTAAATTCCGCCTCTTTCGCACAAGACAAAGCAAGCGTGCCGAATGCGGAAAGAACAAGTAATGATTTTATACTTTTCATATCAAAACTTCCACTTTAAAATTTATATTCAGGAGAATTGCCTTTCGGAGCTATCGGATCCGGATTGTTCGAACAGTCATAATTGTAGTTCGTCTCTGTCTGCACGATGCAATAGTTCATCCATTGCGGAACCGTCTCCGAATTCCAACGGTAGAGGTCCGTATGGTTGGTGTTCTCGTAACTTCTGATTATGCCTTTCTGCAGACGCTTGATGTCAAAGGTCGCGAATCCCTCGCCCCAGAACTCGAGTCGCCTCTGCCACCATACTTCATTTATGAATGCCGGTGTGGAAGGATTGCCATACGCCTCATTATGCATTCCATAAACGTAGCCGGCATCCCTTGTCTTTGCGAACTCGGTGAGCAGGCGTATTCCTTCGCCCTCGTTCTCGCGACCTGCCGCCTCCGCCTCTATGAGATACATTTCCTCAACTCTCATCATCGGCACAGCCACCACGAAGCCGACATACTGGTTCTGACGCCCGGCTTCTCCTCCGGCCGTGCGGAACTTGAGTTCCATACCTCCGTGAAGATTATCGTAGTTTCCAATCGTGATGTTATAAAGCCAGTCCGGATGAGTGCTGTAGTTTGACAGAAGTTCAATGGCATCATCTTCCGCAAGGTCATCCACTGCAAAATCGACATAACACTTGCGTCTCCAGTCAGTTGCCGGAATCGTCTCGTAGAGATGACGGTCAATAAGGAACTGCAGGCCATAGTTGGCGGCATATCCGCAGCCGGATGTCTCCGGACTCATCTCTATGCACATCATCGAGCCCCAGCTTGAATCCGCGTCATTCGCAAGGATGTTCGGGTCATCCTTCTTGAACGTCATACCCAGCATCCACGACTTGTTCGGTGTATTGAAGCCTGTCTCCCAATCCGTATACGCGGCCTCGTCCATAAGAACATACCCGTCCTTTGCAAGCCCGGCATATTTCTTAGCTTCGGACCATTTGCCCATTTCAAGGTAGGCGCGTGCCTTGAGACCATAGACTACCGACTTGTCCGGCGTGTAGACATCAGCACGGACATAACCGTCCAAATACTGCTCCGCCTTGTCAAGGCCTTCGATTATGAATGCCCACATCTTCTCGTTTGTCGCACGGGGATTGTGCGCGAGAGCCGAAACTGTGGTCTTCTCGGTTACAATGGGAACGGTCTCCGACTTAATGTCAACCGTGTACGGCTTACTGGCATACAACCTTGCAAGATCCATGTAATAATAGGCCCTCATCGCGTATGCTATGCCGGCTCCGGCCTTCTGTGCTGCGGAAGGAGTCTCACCGGCCAGCGAAATGACATTGTTGCAGCTCTTGATCCATCCGTAATAAAGTGTCCACGGGATTTGGGAATATGCCGTGGATGGCCCCAGATGGGAACAAGTGTACCACGCCTGATACCAATTGTTCATGTTCTTGTAGACCACATCCTGCCCCATGATGTCTCTCATCAGGTAGAGTGACGGAAGCCCGAAATCAAAGGCATCATAGTCGCTTCCCCCGTATAGGAACTGCCCGCAGAGAGTTGATGTCACTGACTTTACCATAAGATCGTATGATCCGGGAGCTTTTGCCACTTGGTCGCCCGTAGCTACATTTGTAGCGGGATTGACCTCCTTTATACATGCGGCAGACGATATGGCCGCAAGGCTTATGAATAAAACTTTTGCTATTCTTTTCATAAAACAAATCCTCCTTTTAGAACTTTATCTGTATACCCCCGGAAATTGTGCGCACCGGAGAATAGGCATTTACGATTGCCGTTTCGTCGTATGCGTACCGCGGATCAAGTCCCTTGCGGGCCGAAATGAAGCCGAGGTTCTCACCTACTGCATAGACACGTATGCCGCTGATAAATTTGTTGAGAAGTCCTATTTTCTTCACCGGGATACTGTAACCCACGGAAAAAGACTGAAAATTGAGGTAACTTGCATCTGTGAGCCAGCGGTCAGAACTATAGGCAGCATATTCGTCACCATATTCCCAATGAGGAATATTACTGTCGGTATTAGTACTGCTCCATGCTTTTGCCCAATCCTTGTGATAGTTCTGGCCGGCATCGGAGTCATTTGTCGCAGGAGTCATCAGGTTCTGGTAGCGGCGGTCGTAGATTTTGCCGCCAATCTGATAGTCAAAAGTGAGGCTGAGGTCGAAGTCTCCGACAACGAGAGTCGTCCCGAAACCACCGAAAACTTTCGGCAGAATGCTTCCTGCAGCGTACCTTGAGGCTTCGCCTATGACAGTAGTGGTGCCGGACTTCTTCGTGCCCGGTTTGTTGATGACATTTGTCGCATTTCCTCCCTTAGTGCTGAGTTCCTCGTCATACCAATAGAGAGCCTGTCCGTTCTCGTTCACTCCCGCGTACGAATAGGTCATGTAGTTGTAGAGCGGAGCGCCTTCCGCGTACCATTTTCCGTCCTCATAGAATCCTCCGTTGTCCGCAGTCTTGGACTCGGGAAGTTTCAGAACTTTCGTAGCATTGTGCGCGAGATTGAGGTTTACCCTCCAGTCTACAAGCCTAGTCCGGACAAGAGAGCCTTCGATGGCTAACTCGATTCCACTGTTGCTGATGTCTCCGATATTTCCGTAATAACCTCTGGTTCCTGCAGATTCCGGGACGGAGAGCCAGAAAAGAAGATCGTCTGTCTTCTTGTAGTAGCCGTCGATGTTTCCGTTGAGGCGCCCACCGAAGAGGCTGAACTCAATGCCGGCATTGTAGTTTGTTGTGGTCTCCCATGTAATATCCTCGTTTCCAAGTCTGTAGAACGATGGCGCCATCTGAGTATCGGATGCCTTTGACAGCTGATAAAGGTCAGTATATGCCCAGTTTCCGATGTCATCCTGCCCCTGCTGTCCGATGGATGCCTTGATTTTGAGGATGTCTATCCATTCCGCGTCCATCAGGAAGTTTTCCTTGTTGACAATCCATGCGCCTCCGACTGACCAGAAATTGCCCCACCTGTGCTTCGGATGGAAAAGTGAAGACGCGTCGCGGCGGTACGAAGCCGAAAGATAATACTTCTTGGCATAGTCGTATTGCGCGCTGCCGAAAAAGCCCTCCACGTTATACCTTGACGATGACCCCGTTGAGTTCTGCAGCTTGTTGGCAAACGCGTTTATTTCGAGGATATCAGGAGAGAAGACACCCTGTGCCGTAGCAGACAGGCTTTCTGTTTTTGAATCATAATACTCATGTCCCACCATGGCACTAACGCTGTGCGCTCCGAACTGGTCGGCGTATGTCAGAGTCTGGATAGTGTTGGCCCGGAGACTTGTGCTTGCAAGCTTATAAAGCTCACCGTAGCCGGCCTTTGGTCCGTAGAAACTGTTCTCGTAATTCATTCCGCGAGTGCTGCCCCAAATTAGCGTTGTGTTAACGTCAGCATACAAGTAATCCGTAAACTGGAGATGAACACCGATATTTCCGTTCATTTGATCTCCATTGCTGCGAACCTTGTTGTACCTGTTGGAACCGAGCGGGTTTCCCGTGGCCATGAACGGCCGCTGAAGACCGGAATAGTTTGTCGTCTGCACTCCGTAGTCATACGCATTCTGGCCCCTTTCGTCAGTCTTTATGACGACATCTCCGTTTCCGTTCACTGTTCTGATGAACACAGGATAGATAGGGGCAATCATGGATGTATAGTACAGAAGGTTCGTGGAGCCGAGCTGGCTGCTGGATGAGCTGAGGTTCGGATTTGAGGTCGTCACTGAATGTGTGTAACTGATGTTTCCGGACAGTTTGAGCCATTTCTTCACCTGATAGTCCGCCTTTGCACGGGCGGTTATACGGCTGTAGCCGGAATACTCTATGACCCCATTGTCATTAAGGTAACCTGCGCTGACATAATAGTTTCCCTTGTCGTGAGAGCCATTGACGCTGACATTGTATTCTTGGCGAAAGGCGTTCTTGTAAGCCATATCCTGCCAGTCGTCAGGCTGAAGCCAATAGGTCACCCCGTCCTTGCCGACATACTTCGCTCCGAGCGTGGCCTGCGGATTGAGTCTCCCGTTGGTTCCTATGAGAAGGCTGTTCTCTGGAAAAGTGTAGACATTGTACGCCAAGTGGCTGAGAGCTGTCCTATTGGCCCAGAGATTTGAGCTGGACGCATCATACCCATCTGCGATATGCCGGTTATAAAGCGCCGTGTAATAAGCCTCATAGTACTCTCCTGGGCTGCTGATTGTCTCGTAATCCTGAATTGCCCTAGAATTGACGCCCCATTTCATGTCGACGTTCACGACAGCATCCTTACTTTTGTTCTTCTTTGTAGTCACAAGAATGACACCTGCCGCACCACGGGCACCATAAAGAGCTGCCGATGCCGCGTCTTTGAGAACCGTTACGGACTCGATGTCACTCTGCGGAATGTTTGAGAGGCTGGCAGTGTACGGAGCTCCATCGAGAATGATGAGCGGCTCCGTTGAGGCATAGAGCGATGATATACCTCGGATATTCATGCTTCCGGCAGAGGCGCCCGGGGCACCAGAACCGCCTCTCATCTGAAATCCAGGAACACTTCCCACAAGGGCATTCGCCACGTTTGTGGTTGTCCTTTTCGAGAGTTCCTCGGACTTCAGCACGGATGCAGAGCCGGTAAACGCCTCTTTTGTTGTCTGCCCGAATGCGACAACGATGGTCTCGTCGAGAAGATGAGAGTCCGGCTTCAGAATGACATTCAGTGTGGCATCGGCTCCGACAGCCACTTCTTCAGTCACATATCCTACCGAAGAAAAAACCAGAACGGCTCCTGAGTGTGCCTTCAGCGCATACTTGCCGTCAGCGTCAGCGCTGGTTCCGTTCATTGTCCCCTTGACATGAACAGATGCAAACGGTATAGGCTCGTCCGTAGCCGAGTCTCTGACCGTACCCGTGACAGTGAGTCCCTGCGCATTCGCGGCCACTCCGACTGCCACCAACAACATTGAAAGAAAGATCTTAATCCTCTCCATAGGTTGTACCATTTTTAATTAAACATTATAATACCTTTGATGCGATAATCAACACTACTTCCGCATGCCCCGTCCGCGCCCCGCTCCGCACAGCCCGAAATCCGGCATCTTTAAACGGGCGTTTTATTGTGCGCGGGCGGAAAATTGCATCTGCCGGAGCAGTTTCACTTAAGTTTCATCAAATCAGTTTCAATCTATCATGTGTACCTATGCATACGTGAGGGTCAGCACGCAGGCTCAGCCCTATGAAAGTCAGGAATATGAAATCAGGAAATGGTGCGAGGGGAAATCTCTTGCAATAGACCGTTGGGTGACAGAATCCGTGTCGGGGACAACGTCCTGGGAGAAGCGGATGCTTGGCAAGACGATACGCAAGATGAAACCCGGTGACCTTCTCGTATGTTCGGAAATATCACGCCTCGGCAGGAACATGCTCATGATCATGTCCATCCTCAACGTGTGCTCCCAGAGGCAACTGCGCATACACACTATAAAGGATAACTTCGACCTGTCAGACAACATCAACTCCAAAATCATCGCCTTCGCGTTCGCCCTCGCCGCAGAAATCGAAAGGAATCTCATATCGCAGCGGACCCGTGAGGCCCTCGCCGCCAAAAAGACATCCGGAATGCAGCTCGGTCGCCCCAAGGGCTACTCCAACAAGGTCAGGAAAGTCTGCGATGAGAGCCCTGCCATCGAACGTCTCCTTGCATCCGGAGCTACAGTCGCTTCTGTAGCAAAACGTTACAAGATCCACCGCAACACCCTCACCCGTCTCCGCAAGATGAACTACACCCTTCCGCCCGATGACAAAATGGTCGTTCCTATAGAATCGGTCGATTAGTCCGCACTTGGAGAATGTCGGAATAAAGTCGGAATAAATGAGCTTCTTTTAGAGGTTTTGAATGGTTCTATTGGAAATATCTCGCATTCCTGACAGAAAAATCATGTTTTTTGCAAAATTTTCATTTCGTGATTTTTGCCATAAGATGCTTTTAGATCAAAAGAATGCAATGGCGTTTTGTGATAAATTGAAACCATTTCATATACCAAAGTATCTACAATGTTTTGTAAACCCCTATAAGACAGCTCCAAAAGATTTGCATTTCTGAAATTAATTTACAAACTTTGCAATTCGCATGCACAAATAAACGCCCGTTTTTTAGTGCGCGTTTCCGGGGCATCCGGAGCGGTGCGCGGACGGGGCATGCGGAAGTAGTGTTGATTATCGCATCAAAGGTATTATATGTTTAATTAAATTTTTGCTTATGAAAAAAGTCCTTCTTTTTTTCGTGGCCATCATGATGTCCGCCGGACTTGCCCTTGCGCAGAACAGGGAGATTGCCGGCAAGGTCACCGACGCCTCCACAGGCGAAGGCATCCCTTTCGCATCAGTTCAGGTCAAAGGCACAATGATTGGAACCGCGGCCGATGCCGACGGTAATTACAGCATCACGGTGAAGTCAGACGATGCTGTGCTCGTATTTGTTTCCGTGGGATATTCGCAGGTCGAAATCCCGGCAGGCGGAAAGAAAATCGTCGACGTGGAACTTCCTGTCGACAATGTCGCTCTTGACGAGACCGTTGTAATTGCTTTCGGAACGACGACTCGCGAGGCATTCACCGGCTCGGCTACTGTCGTAAAGTCTTCGGACATCGCAAAGGTACAGTCTTCAGACGCGACGCGTGCCCTTGAGGGAGTGGTGGCCGGCGTGCAGATGACCACATCGTCCGGGGCGCTCGGTTCTTCACCGTCAATCAGAATCCGTGGTATAAGTTCCATATCCGCAGGCTCGTCTCCTCTCTATGTCGTTGACGGAGTACCATATCCGGGAGACATCAATAACATCAACCCGTCAGACATCGAGTCAATGACCGTTCTTAAAGATGCCGCATCAAATGCCCTTTACGGAGCACGCGGAGCCAACGGCGTCATCATGATCACGACCAAGAAGGCCAAGTCAGGCGAGGCCATTGTCAGCGTTGACGCCAAGTGGGGTGTCAACACCAAGGCAATCAAGAACTACGACTACATAACGGATCCGGGTCAATATTACGAAACCCACTATGCCGCCCTCAAGAGCTATTACAGAAGCAACGGCCTGTCGGATGCTGAAGCTCACCTGCGGGCAGCCACAAATGTTGCCGGCAGTTCCAAGAACGGCGGACTGGGTTATAATGTCTACACGGTTCCGGAAGGCCAGCTTCTCATAGGAAGCAACGGAAAGTTGAATCCGGCCGCGACGCTGGGACGTGTAGTTGAATACAACGGTCAGAAATACACCCTCACTCCCGACAACTGGCTTGACAATGTCTACAGGCCGTCACTTCGCCAGGAATACAACGCAAGCGTTGCCGGCAGCACTGACAGGGCGTCATTCTATGCGTCTGTCGGTCTCCTCGACAACAAGGGTATCGTCGAGAACCAGAGCATGAGGAGATATACTGCAAAGCTCCGTGCGGACTATCAGGCCAAACCGTGGCTGAAAGTCGGCGGAAATGCCAGCTATGCCCGTTTTAACTGGAAAAACACAAGTCCTGACGAGGACTCTGGCAGCACGGGTTCAGTGTTCGGAATGGCAATCGGCATGGCTCCTATTTATCCGCTCTACATCCGTGACGGGCAAGGCAACATCATGTACGACGCGAACGGATACAAGAGATATGATTTCGGAAACGGTCAGAATGCCGGCATTACGCGTCCGAATGCGACCAATGCCAATGCGCTTTGCACCAACCTTCTCGACTTGGCCATATCTGAAGGCAACGCAGTGAACGGAACCGGATATGCCGAAATCAAGTTCCTCAAGGATTTTACGTTTACGGTTAACGGAGGTCTCGGGCTTGACGAGACTAGGACAAAGAGCATGTCCAATCCTTATTACGGACAGTTCGTAACCAACGGCGGAAATATCACAGTCGCTCATGGAAGGACATTCTACTTCAACTTCCAGCAGCTGCTCACTTGGAAACACACGTTCGCGGAACACCACACGCTTGATGCCCTCGTGGGGCACGAATACTACCGGCAGCATGCCTACAGCCTTTCTGCGTCCAAAACGAAACTTTTCTCCATGACCAACCTTGAGCTTAACGGTGCGGTTGTGGATGCAAAAAGCTCGGCGTCTTCTCACGACTGGTACAACAACGAAGGATACTTTGCCCGTGTGCAGTATGACTATGCAAACAAGATTTATGCAAGTGCGTCATATCGTAGGGACGCGTCCTCAAGATTCCATCCGGATCATCGCTGGGGAAACTTCTGGTCACTCGGCGCAGGCTGGCTCATGAACCACGAGTCATGGTTCAACGCTTCCTGGGTCGACATGCTGAAGCTCAAGGCGTCAGTCGGATCTCAGGGCAACGACAACATCAGCAATTACCTCTATGTTGACACCTATTCGATCACAAATTCCGAGGATGAGGTCGGTGTCACATTCAAGACCAAAGGAAATGAGAACATCACTTGGGAGACAAATACGAACTTCAATGCCGGAGTTGATTTCGGGCTGTTCAACGGAAGGCTTTCCGGTACGGTAGAGTATTTTTACAGAAAGACCTCCGACATGCTCTTTTTCTTCACGGTTCCGTCATCACTCGGCTATGACGGCTACTACGCCAACATCGGAGACATGAGGAATCAGGGAATAGAGTTCTCGCTTGACGGAGAAATATTCCGCACAAGGAACTTCACATGGTCGGCCAACATCAACGCGACACACTACAACAACAAGATCACGAAGCTTCCGGAGGAGAGGAAAACGACTGAAATGGAAGGCTACAAGGGATATGCGTCCGGCACCTACTTTTATGGTGAGGGCCTTCCGCTCTACACGAGAAAGATGCCGAAATATGCCGGCATTGACCATGAGACCGGAGAACCGATGTGGTACAAAGACGTGAAGGACAAGGATGGAAACGTTGTGGACAGGACAACGACCAAGGACTACAGCACGGCGACTGACTATCTCTGCTCGGCTCCTACACCTAAGCTTTACGGAGGCTTCGGAACATCCTTCTCTTTCTATGGAGTTGACCTCTCGGTACAGTTCACCTACCAGATTGGAGGACAGTCCTACGATTCGGGATATGCAGCGTCGCTTGAGGCTCCGGGTTCGAAGCTCGGTTCCAACATCCATAAGGATGTCCTCAACGCATGGACTCCGGAAAACAAGGATTCCGACATGCCGCGTTTCCAGTATCTGGACAAGAACTTCACCGCCACTTCGGACAGGTTCCTGACAGATGCCAGCTATCTCAACTTCCAGAATGCCCAGATTGGCTACACATTCCCGGCAAAACTCATGAAGAAAGTCAAGATCAGCAAACTCCGCCTCTATGTATCGGCCGACAATCTGTTCTATGTTTCAGCACGGCACGGCTTCGATCCGAGATACAGTTTCAACGGAACGACGAACTACGCGACAAACGCTACTGTAAGGACAGTGTCCGGCGGCATAAACATTACTTTCTAGTTAACTCCAAATCAAGAATCTACGATGAAAAATATATTTTTGAAAACACTCGGTGCCCTTGCAGTCTGCTCTGTAGTCGCCGGTTGTGTCAAGGAGACATTTCCGGAGGGCGCCACTCAAGTGAAGGGTCAGGTTTCGGAGTCCCCGTTCGCATTGGAAGGCATTCTTCGCGGGCTTCCGTCAGCCATGATGACTTCCGGATGGTCAGGGTATTACAAGACATACGACTGGCATATAGATTTTGGAATGCCGGCAATTCATCTCCTCACGGAGTTCATGCTCAATGACCTCGCCACAATGGGTGACGAACCTCTTTACAACAGGTTCTACCAGTCGGCGATGAACAGCGGGCAGGATGCCAGATATGCCGTGACAAGCTACTATTGGGATCTGTATTATGCGTGGATAAAGATTGCGAACGATGTAATAAATGTCATTGACTATGAAACAGCAGGCACCGTTCAGAAGCAATACCTCGGACAGGCATACGCCTACCGCGCCGCATTCTACCTCGACCTTGCCAGACTCTACTCTCCTAAGCCGGTTTCCGATCCGTACGCGGTTTCCAAGGGATATGCGGTTCCGGAGGTGATAGCGGACCTCACCGTCCCGATCATCACGGAATCGTCCACGGAAAAAGACGCGCGAAACAACCCGCGCGCGACGAGAAAGGAGATGTACGACTTCATACTTTCCGATCTCGCGAAGGCAGAGGAATGTCTCCAGAATACGACATTCTCCTACACCGCCCCGTCGCTGCTTCTTGTCTATGGGCTTGAGGCAAGAGCCTATCTTGAAATGGGGTATTGGGCAGAGGACTCCAAGACCGCCTTCCAGAAGGCCGCCGAATATGCAGACAAGGTCATAGCTTCGGACAGGACACCGCTCACCAAGGCTCAATGGCAGGATCCTACAAACGGATTCAACAACGGAGCCGCGAACAAGTCCTGGATTTGGGGACAGACGCTTTCTTCCGAGAATCAGGGAAACATCATAACCTACACCGCCCACATATCATCTGAGGGAAGCTGGGGCTATGCACCTCTCTCACAGATCGGTGCGGACAGAAAGTTCTATGAGAAAATCTCCGACAGCGATTTCAGGAAGGCCAGCTGGCTTGACCCTAAATTCATCGAGGATCCGGAATCCGCTGAATTTGCGGATACTTACCAGTTCTCCAATGGGGCTGCGGGAAGAAAGGACTTCATTTACGGAACATCTGAAAATCCGCCTGCCAAGGCATACGAGAACATTAAGTTCCGTCCGGCTCAGGGCAACACGACCGACTACAATGTAGGAAACTGCGCGGATCATTGTCTTATGCGCGTAGAAGAGCTCTACTTTATCAAGATAGAGGCCCTCGCGCAGCTTGAGGGCTATGCGAAAGGCAAGCAGGAGCTTGAGGCATTCATAAATCAGTACCGCGATGCGAAATACAAGTGCAGCGCGAACAACCTTGCTAACTTCCTCGTGGACGATCTCCTTTTCCAGAAGAGAATCGAGTTCTGGGGCGAAGGTATACTTATCTATGACTACAAGCGCCTTGACGCCGGAATCGAGCGCGGTTACGCAGGTACAAACCAGGCGAGCCAGTATCGTCTGAACTGCAAGGGACGCTCACCGCAGTGGAACCTTGTCATCACACGCGGCGAATACCAGAGCAACAGCGGGGTTACTGAAGAACTGAACAATCCTGACCCGAGTGACAAGATAGAACTTTGGCTGGAATAAAAGATGAACGAATATGAAAACTGCAAATAAAATATTTCTCGCTGCGGCTGCCGCACTTTCGTTGTTCTCGTCATGCGTGAATGAGAAAATCGAGCCGGGAGTGCCGGAAAACGACAGCTATGGAGTCTATTTCCAGACTCTTACGGCATCACAGAAATCCATTGAACTCGACCCGGCGGATGCTGCCGAGATTAAGTTCAGCGTATATAGGGAAAAGGAGAATGACGACATCGTCGTGCCGGTGAAGCTGACGGCCTCCTATGAGACCGAGGACGGAGTGCACGACGCTACAGACATCTTCTCACTGACCGAAATCAAGTTCGAGGACGGCCAGAAGGAGACTGCCGTGACGATAAGGTTCAAGGACGCCGCACTCGGAACCACCTACACATGTGCCGTCGAGTGCGTTGACGAACGCTTTGTGCATATATACACCGACAAGCCGACAGGACTCTCGTTCGAGGTTACAAGAGTCAAATGGAATCTCGTGAAGAGCGCGGACGGGCTTGAGACAACGGGTCTATGGCGTGACGGTGTCATCACGGATGCGCTCAACTCTTCCATATTCGCTGACCCGACCCTTGAAAGTCCGGTGGAAATTTATGAAAGGGATGACATTCCGGGATATTACAGAATAAGCGACGTATACAACAAAGATTTCTGCACAAAATGGTTCGTGTCCGGAATTGTCGAAAAGCTCAAATTCAGCAGCCAGACATTCTACATAGACGCGACTGATCCTGCAAAGGTATTCTTCGACGGGGTTCAGGACACCGGCGTCAACATCGGAGCAGATGCCAACATACGGTTTCTTTCCGCCCTCAGCACATACTTCGACGGGATGACCGATGTCTACGGAACTCTTGAGAACGGAGTCATAAAGTTCCCTAAAGATGCCGTTCTGTATCACAATGGAGCAAAGGGATGGTATTACGGAAACTCGAAGGGAATGCTGCGCGTCGTGTTCCCGGGATGCAAGGACAATGACTACAAGCTCGAACTTGGAGCCGGGCAATCCGATGCGGAGGGCAAGCTTCCGGTTTCGATAGTCATCGGCGCGGATGTCGCCAAGGCAAAATACGCGGTCTATTCCGGAACCATCTCCGATGCCGACAAGTCATTCAAGGCACTTGAGGTGAGCCGAGATGAGAACGCGGCTTATGTCACCGAGTCGTCTGAAGTCAAGATTACATGCGAAGAGACCGGAATCTACACGGTCGTTGTCGCGGCGCTTGACGCCAAGAACGAACTCGTCAACTATGACGTCGTGCAGATTTCTTATGTAGCTGCCGGCGACAAGCAGCCTGTCGTGTTCTCGTGCGGAATCAATTCTGCCGAAAGATACGTCGGTCAGGGCTACAGCACTGATAACACGCTCGAAGTCTGGTGCTATGGAACCGACATAACCGAGGCTCACATAGCCGTTGTAAAGCATGTCGACTATATGTCCGATCCGGAAGGGACAGTAAAGGCTGTTGCCGCTTCAGAACCTGCAGACGATGAGATTCTCGCGGAAATCAACGACGGAGGATTCTCGTCACCGGTGACAAAGCTCCTTCCCGGCACGGCATACAGGCTCGTAATTGTCGCGTCAAACGGCTATGAGACAAAAGTCTTTGTTCCGGAGACCATAGAAAAGACAACCGGAGACCCGCTCCCAATCTACGACGAATACACGTTGGAAGATGCGAGCGAGGAGTTCACTCCTGAAAAATCGGAAGGACTGTTCGGAACATACAACATGTATGCGGTGAACTACCTCAAGACCCTCGGGATGAGAGAGTATTTCTCAAAAGTTACAATCGGGGACAGCGACGAACCTGACACCAAGGATGAGGAGGGTAATCTCGTCGAGTACTTCGAAACGAAGGGAATGTTCGCGAACACTGCGGCAAAACTCGGATTCGACGACACGATGATATGGCAGTATTACAGAGGCTACATCTACAACATAGTCACTGATTTCGGCAAGGCAAAGAACGCGGAGTATTATCTGTTGCCGATGGTCTCCAATGCCGAAGTGGACTGTTTCACCGGCACTGGGCTGCTTGTCGGTGCTGTGGTTGATGACGGTTACATAGCGTTCTGCTGTCATCCAAAATACGAGGCGCAGTATGCATTTGACGGGTATTACCTCGGATACTTCAGAGATGAAGAATGCGAAGAATTCGTCGGTGATGTATATTCCGATTTCTTTGCGGACATACTTCTCGTCGATGAGACCAAGGACAAGAACGGAATTGCCCCTGAAGCAGGGAAGGCTGCTGTCGCAGCTTTCCGAAGCGCGTCAAAGAGAACGTTCAGAACAAATTTCGTCGAGACTCGTGAAGGTCAGATCAAGTCCATGATTGACGCGGCAATTTCCGCACGCAGTCACAACTTTGCCACACCATCGTCAGAGGTCATCTGCAAGCCTGTTTCGAATCCGGTTTCATTCACGTCGGAAGTTACACCCGGTGTCACGAGGCAGACAGAATGTCCGGTTTCATTATCCGACGCCCTGCGCAAGGATAAAGGAGAAGCATTCATGGTGAAGATGTAATGCTGTCGTACATTTAAGGTTATGGCAGGCGTATGGGTGCGCCTGCCATAATTGCGTTTTGGCACAGACACGTACATACAGAAATAAACTCTATTCTAATGAAACACAGCGTACTTTTTCTTTTACTCCTCATCTTCGGCGTCGCCATGTCCTGCACGCGAGAGCCCGTTCCGGCCGGGGAAAGCGTTGGCGGAGCAGACAATGGCGCCTGCATGATTGTCAACGATGCGCCGTCGGACAGGACGCCGAACTCGTTGCTTTTCTATGCTGAAGGTCTCGAAGACGATATGCTTGAAGAACTGGCCTCCGGTGTAGGGGCCGTTTCCATAGCGCACCTGTTCAACGTCACGGAAGGAGACATCGAGCTCAAGCGCAGCTGCGGCCTGCTGAACTGGTACGAGGCAGATTTCGCCGACGGGACACAGATTGACAGCAAGGCGGCTCTGCTCGCAGGCATAGAGAACATCAGCCGGGTTCAGTATAATGCCGAGGCATTCAGAAAAGCCAACGCCGGAAGTGCCAGGCCGTACATTCCTGCCCCTCAAAGCAAAAGTATCGCCCCGGCATCGTTCGGAGATCCGTACCTGAAGGATCAGTGGGCGTTTGACAACACTGGAGACGCCGGCTGGTCGCCGGCGGCCAAGGCCGGAGCCGACATTGACATCAAGCAGGCATGGAGCCTCTGCTCCGGCAATCCGAATGTCATCGTTGCAGTCATCGACGAGGCCGTTCAGTATGATCATCCGGACCTTGCGGGCAACATGTGGACAAATCCCCTCGCCGGAGAGCGGCGCGGAAACTATCAGAACGATCTGCACGGCTGGAATTTTGTCAACAACACGGCGGCCCTTGACTGGAGCAGCGACGGAAATTCCGGTCACGGAACCCATGTGGCGGGAACTGTGGCGGCCGTAAATAACAACGGTGAAGGAGTGTGCGGGGTGGCCGGAGGAAGCGGAAGGAACGACGGGGTGAAAATAATGTCATGCCAAATCTACAACGGTTCTAAAAGCGCGTCCGTCAGCAATGTGGCGAAGGCGTTCGAATACGCCGCCGACAACGGTGCAAGCATCGCCCAATGTTCTTTCGGTTACAAGTCAGGAGTATTTACTAATGACAGCGAGTTTTACAGGAACACGAAAGCGGAAGTCGACGCGATACGCTACTTCATACAGAAATCGAACTGCCCGGCCGTAGAGGGAGGACTTGTTATTTTCGCCTCCGGCAATGAAGGCGCCGCCATGTCGGCCTACCCGGCAGCTCTCCCGGAGTGCATAAGCGTATGCTCGGTCGCTGTGGATGGGCTCCCGGCATACTACACCAACTATGGCCCCGGATGCAACATAAGCGCACCGGGCGGGGAATATTACACCGGTGGGGTGGTCAATTCCGACAAAGCTGCAATCCTCTCGACGATGCCGACCGTCAGAATCCGTCAATACGACGAAAACGGGAATCTGTCAGACGAGTACACGCCTGTAAATTACGGATATATGCAGGGCACCTCTATGGCCTGCCCTCATGCAAGCGGCGTGGCTGCGCTCGGGCTCTCGTATGCCCTTCAAAACGGCTACACCTACACTAACGAAGAGTTCAAGTCCATATTTCTCACTTCCGTTTCCGGAATAGATGCCCTGCTCGGTGGAGGCACGAAACAGACCCTCGTCGAAAACGGGATAGGAGCCATGTCACTGTCTCCGTTCAAAGGAAATATGGGAAGCGGAGTATGCGACGTCTGGAAAATGTATATGCAGATGGACGGGACTCCGTCTGTCATGGCCGAAACGGGAAAAGCGACGAGAGTCGACATCTCCGGATATTTCGGAGGAAATTCAGGCGACCTCACATATACTGCCGTGGAAGTTCTCGACAACGGGACAGAGGTTCTCGGACTCGCTGAGAAGCCGCAGATAAAATACGGAAAACTCAGGATTTATCCGACAAAGAACGGATGTGCCCGCATACGCATCAAGGCAATAGCGGGAGGCTCCAGCCTTCCCTCATCAGATGCCCCCGGAGGCACGGAAGTGTCAAAAACAGTCTCAGTCATCGCCCGTCCGGCCGTATCTTCCGGTGGCGGATGGCTCTGAAACAGAAACAACAAAACGAGTGGTTAAAATGGTTCAATCAATGAAAAAGACAGGCATAATCGCGGCTCTTCTGCTCTTGCTGCTCGGTGCTGTCGCCTGCAAAAAGGACAAGAATCCCGGCAGCGGCGTCTTCGGAGAGTGGATGCTGGTGAGCTATCCCGGCAGCGACAGTGACGGGGCTGCCAAGATTGACGTTTATCTGAACTTCAGGGATGACGGCAGCTTTGAACTCTTCCAGAAGATTGGAGGAGGGCACTACTCCTCCCTCACCGGAACGTTTTCTTTTGACGGAGGAATCCTCTCAGGAAGCTACAGCAACGGTTCACCATGGGGAGGAACATACGATGTCATAATCAGCGATGACAGTATGGTCATGACGGATCGTGATGTCATTGCACCAGGGGAGTATGCCTACACAAAGACCTCAATTCCGGATGCCGTGCGCAAGGATGCCGAGGATTTCGGCACCGTGAAGTCGACTGCAATGACAACCGAGACAGTTTCTGTTCTCTGACAATCTCTCACATCTGCCATAAGGGCAGCGGACCGTTTCAGATAGTCCGCCGCTCTTATGGTCTCGTTGTGTTTTGTTCAGACTGTGGCATCGGCACAATATATGCAGCGGTGCACCCGCTAATTTTGAATCATACAAAATGAAAAAAGAGTTTGTCAGCCTGGCGGCGGTGCTGCTGGCTTTCGTTGCGTGTGCCCGTGAGGATTTCTCGGGGACGGATGCGACGGATGGAGGTCGGGAGGCTGCTGAAAAGATTGTAAATGAACCGTTGGAGGGGGTTTCTGATGTCTCCTCGCTTCTGATCTATGTCGAGGATGCTTCCGGTGAGGAACTTGAGACCCTGCGTGATGCGTGTGGGGCGGTTTCCGTGACGAATGTGTTCCCGAGCACGCCGGGTAAGGAAGAATTGGAAAGGAGCTGCGGGCTTCCAAACTGGTACAAACTGAACTTTGAGGAGGGAACTGACATTCGCGGAAAGGCTTCGGCGCTTGCCTCTGAAGGACGTGTACGTACTGTGGAGTACAATGTGCGGGTTAAGAAATGCTATGAAGGGAAGCCTCGTCAGTTTGTTCCCGACGGGAACGGAGGAATTTCGACTAAGAGCATTTCTGCGGCGAAGTTCAATGATCCGTCGCTTTCGCAGCAGTGGCATTATGCCAATGACGGGAATGTCAGTGACGGGAAGTCGTCTGTGACAGAGGCATACGCTGGGGCGGACGTGAACGTGAGTCAGGCCTGGAGCCTTTGTGCGGGAAATTCGGAAGTGATTGTCGCCGTGATTGACGAGGCCGTTCAGTACAACCATCCTGATCTCGCGGCCAATATGTGGAACAATCCTCGCGCGTCTGAGGTTCGGAAGGGGGCTGACGGAACAACGTATGTCAATGACCTGCACGGATGGAACTTCGTGAAGAATACGGCCACCTTGAACTGGACTCGGCTCGGGAATGTGGGGCATGGAACGCATGTCGCCGGGACAGTGGCTGCGGTGAACAACAACGGTGTCGGCGTGTGCGGCGTGGCCGGCGGTTCCGGAAACGGGGACGGCGTTAAGATTATGTCCTGCCAGATTTTCGACGGAACCGGAGGAGGGGAGACTTCCATGATTGCCAATGCCTTCAAATATGCGGCCGACAACGGAGCCTGCATCGCACAGTGCTCTTTCGGAGTGGAGTCCGGCGACTACAAGAGTGACAATCAGTACTATTCCGCGAGCAGGGCGGAGGTCGCTGCCATCCGCTATTTCATCCGGACATCCAACTGTCGCCGGGCACTTGACGGCGGGCTCGTCATCGTGGCGGCAGGCAATGACGGTGGCGGCATGTCTTCCTATCCGGGCGCATTGAAAGAATGTATCAGTGTGACTGCATTTGGACTCGACGGACTTCCGACCTACTACACGAACTATGGCCCGGGGTGCAACATCGCGGCTCCGGGAGGAGAACTTTACACCGGCGGCAAGGAACGCGAGTGCTGCGAGGTGCTGTCTACGCTCCCTACGGACAAATTGCTGGATTATGATTCAAAAACGGGGAAGACGTATGGTTATCTCCCGACTGACTACGGTTGGATGCAGGGCACGTCAATGGCCTGCCCGCATGTGAGCGGAGTCGCGGCTCTCGGACTGTCGTATGCGCTGAAAAACGGCTATCATTACAGCAATGACGAGTTCAAGTCGCTCCTGCTGACGTCTGTCAACGGACTTGACGACAGAATCAGTCGCGTCGGAAGCAAGAAAATCTTGAAAACAGACGGGTACCGCGATTACGTCGGGACATTGTCATTGTCTGACTATCGGCATGCAATGGGCACCGGCGCCGTAGATGCATGGCGGCTGTTCATGGCGATGGACGGCGTGCCGTCTGTCATGGCTGTGATGGGAGAAGAACAGCGTGTGGATGTGTCTGGATATTTCGGAAGCAATTCCGGGAATCTGACCTACACGTCTGTCGAGACCCTTGATGATGGGGTGGAGGCTCTCGGGCTTGAGTCGGCGCCGTCTATGAGATATGGAAAGCTTCTGATTCATCCGACGAAGTGCGGTTGCGCGAGATTCCGGATAAAGGCAATCGCCGGAGGTTCGAACGTGGCGAGCGGAAGTCAGATGGGCGGAATGGAAATCACGAGGACAGTTTCTGTGATCGTGCGGCCGGACATTCCCGTTAACGGAGGTTGGTTGTAGTCTTTAAAATAGAGTGAGTATGAGAAAGATACGGATATATTCGATTTTTGTGATGCTTCTTCTCGGGCTCGTTGCCTGCGAGAAGGGTCACACGACGACCACCACCTCCAAATCCGGAATTGACGGAGAGTGGAAACTGGAAAGCTATTATGGAGCGGATGCCGGCAGTTCGGCCGTACCGGCTGAGGTTTACATCAGTTTCAGTGGAGGGCGGTTTGAACTTTTTCAGAAACTTGGCGGGCATTTCGAGCGCTACTTCGGGACATATTCCTACGACGGGGAGACCGTCACCGGAACCTATTCCGACGGGCAGAACTGGATGAGCGGCTACCTCGTGTCGTTTTCGGATGACGGCAGGATGAGGATGTCGCAATATGTCAACGATGAGGAATATGCCTGCGTGTATGCCCGGACATCAATCCCGGCGAGTGTCAGAAAGGACGCTTCAGACTTCGGCAAGGTCAGGTCTTCCGGCGTGGGAGAGACTGCTCCTTGGCTGTAGAGTAAGGAGCAGGACTGCTGTTGGCAGATAGGCTAAATGATTGGCGGCGGAGCCTTGAACGGGCTTGTCGCTAATCGTTTACAATATGTCGGAAGTCCTGCGAAGGCTCTCGACAAGCAGGTCAATACGTCGCAGTTCACTCGGAATCCTTATGTCCTGCGGACAGTGGCTCATGCACTGGCCGCATCCGATGCAGCGGTTTGCCTGACGTATCTTTTCGACGCTGCGTTCGTAGCTGACAAGATATGCGCGTCTGGCCCTTCGGTAGGCTTTCATTTCTTCCGTGTAGTTGCTGCTGTCGCCGTTCGGTTCAGAGACGGTGTACCCCTCGTTCACGCATTTGTTGTAGTGGCTGAAGTTTCCCGGGATGTCGATGCCGTAAGGGCAAGGCATGCAGTATTGGCAGCCGGTGCATGGAACGAGCGGATACCTGCTCAGGCTTTCCGCGGCTTTCTCAAGAAAGTCCACGTCGTCCGCAGTGAGCGGAACAAGCGGAGAGTAGGTCCTGAGGTTGTCCTTGAGGTGCTCCATATAGGTCATTCCGCTCAATACCGTCAGCACGTTCTCCGGGGTGCCGGCAAAACGGAACGCCCATGACGCGACGCTTTCCGAGGGCATTCTTTCCTTGAGTTCATCAACAATGCGGTTCGGAAGCTTTGCAAGCGAACCTCCGCGCAGCGGTTCCATGATTATGACCGGAATTCTGCGCTTCTCAAGTTCAGCATACATGTAGTCGGCGTTGCAGTTCCTTCCGTCAGCATGTGACCAGTCCCGGTAGTTCATCTGAATCTGGATGAAGTCCCAACTGTACTTTTCGTGGGTCTTCAGCAACTCGTCGAACATCTGCCTGCTACCGTGGAAGGAATACCCGAGATGCCTTATGCGCCCGGCCTCGCGCTCCTTGAGAAGAAAGTCCAGCATCCCGTTCCTTACGTACCTGTTCTCGAAGTCCTCTATGCTGCGTCCGATGCTGTGCAGGAGATAGTAGTCGAGATAGTCCGTGCGGAAATTCTCGAATGATTTCCGGTACATCAGCATCGAGTTTTCCCGGCTCCAGTCGCTGAAGTTTGACAGCTTGGTGGCAATGTAGTGCGACTCCCTCGGATGCCGGCTCAGTGCCAGTCCCGAAGCAGCCTCGCTCTGCCCCTGAAGATATACCGGTGACGAGTCGAAGTAGTTCACCCCATGCGCGAGGGCATAGTCAACCAGTTCGTTCACCGAGTCCTGATCAATTACGTCCTTCCCGTTCTCGTCCTTCTTCATCTGCCAGCGCATGCACCCGTAGCCTAATACGCTGACCCTGTCTCCTGACTCCGGGTCGGTTCTGTAGGTCATCTCCCCGTTCTCTTCTCTGTTCCCGTCATCAGATGTCTTGCCTGACTGCGCCCCGTTTCCGTCGCATCCGGTCACAATCCCGGACGTCATGCCTGCCGTAGCCGCAGCAGTCGCGGCCATTCCGGCCGTCCTTATGAACTCTCTTCTCTTCATATTCTTCTGAATCAGATTCTGATGAAACCACTTCTAAAGTTCCTTGTGGACCTCATGCCCCTCAACGTGGATCGCGCTTGTCGGACTGACCGGACAGTTGTATTCGCAGGCTCCGCATCCGATGCAGCGTTCCTCGTTCACCGAAGGTATGCGCATGGAGTCGGGATCGTCCGGATTCTTCTTCACGAGGCGGATGGCTCCGACAGGACAGTGCCTTGCGCAGTTTCCGCACTTCTTGTCTTCGACATTCGCGATGCAGCTGCCATAGTCAACGACCGCGTGCCCAATTTGAATCGAGGCCTTCTCCTCGCGTGTGACACCCGCTATCGCTCCGGCCGGGCACACCTGCGAGCACCTCGTGCATTCCGGCCGGCAGTAGCCCTTTTCGTAGGACATCTCCGGTTGCATCAGAGTCTCCAATGCGGTCGACGGCCTCAAAACCCTGTTCGGGCATGCGGAAACGCATAGCTGACATGCGATGCAGTGGTCAGTGAACTGCTTCAGACTGCCAGAACCGGCAGGCTTGAGCGGCGTTTCCCTGTGGGGCACCTTCTTCTGAGGAAGGGTGATTAGTCCGCCGTCGACTTTCATCTGCTGCGCCGCGGCTTCGACAGGGCGCAGGGCTTCTGTCGTGACCGCAGCCCCGACTGCCACTGCTGTGGCCTTTATGAACTCACGCCTTGTCCCGTTTGCCGGAGAACCGGCTGTGACGCGTGTTCCCGTCGTGTTCGCGGCCTCGCTTCCGACTCCGTTCCCGTCCGCTTCTGCCGGAACTGGCTTCTTTCCGTACCTAAATCTGTACTTTATCGCTCCGTCGCGGCAGGTGGATATACAGTCCATGCACGCCACACAGCGGCTATAGTCAATTCTATGGTTCGACGTGTCGATGCAGGAAGACTTGCAGCGTCTTCCGCACAGTCCGCAGTTCCGGCATTTGCCCTTGTCAATGATCGGCGCGAACAGGCTGAAGCTGGACACGAGTCCGAGCAGCGAGCCGACAGGGCAGACGCTGTTGCACCATATCCTGCCCCATTTCCACGAGAGGATTGCCAGCAGCGCGAATGTCATGACAGCCACAATGAATGTCGGCACGCTCTTGATCCACACGTCGGTGGAGTAGAACGCATAGCTGTCAAAATGTTCCGCAATCATCGAGAGAAGGTTGTTGCAACCTCTGTAGACAGGTGCGAACAACTCCGTCGCGATCCTGCCGTATGCGCTGTAAGGCGCTATCAGTGCAGCAATTGACGTGACTCCAAGTGCCATTGCCGCAATGAACGCGACCAGCACCGTGTACCTCAGCGCGGTCAGCGGACGGCGGTACTTGAAGCGATAGAGATTCTTTTTCTTTGCCTTCCCGTGAATCCAGGAGATGATGTCCTGCATCACTCCGAGCGGGCATATCACCGAGCAGTAGACTCTGCCGAACAGCAGCGTGAGCAGCAGCAGTCCCGCCACGATGCCGAAGTTCAGCGCAAGCACGGCCGGGATGAACTGAATCTTTGCCATCCATCCGAGGTAGAGGTGCAGCACTCCCGTGAAGTCGAGAAAAAGGAGAGTGACATCGATGAAGAAAATCGTCGCGAGGACAATTCTGACTTTTCGCAGCATTTCCGTTTGATATAATCGTTAGCATCTATGGACGTTCCGTCAGCCGGACATGTCCCAAAAACACTGCAAAAATATTAAAAAAGTCGTTTCATTCAATTCCTGTTTCACTGTTTTTTCCTGTTGGATTTACATGTTTTCGGAATATTGCCGGAAGCCGCCGTCAATTCCCGATTTTCGCGGCTTCCGGCAGAAATGTTTATGCAACGTCGTCATCGACCATTTCCAGCCGGGTGGCAATGATGTCCGTACCGACCCTTTCAATCTTGTCTGTCCCGACATATTTTGTGTATCTGATGCGTCCGAACAGATGGACACTGCTTCCCTTGTCAATTTTCGTGAGATCCGCGATATTCTTTCCCTCCCACGCTTCCACATTGTGCCAGCATGCCTCGACGATGTTTTCCCCGTCCTTGTTGCGGCCGACCCTGTTGGTCACGAGCGAGAAATGAAGCACTTTTCTTTCTCCGGCTTCCTGCATCCTTACGTTGCCCACAGTTCCCTGCAGCTCAACCCTGTTGATTGTTTCCATAATTCCGATTTATAATTAAACGATTTGTTGTGTGCGGTTTCCGGAACACCGCAGTCCTGACGCCCGTTGAACTTGACGTCCGTTCCATCCGGGCAGGGCAAAGTACAGCAAAAAAATCATGTCAGGCAATGATTTTCCTTCGGTTCGTGTCGATTAATTTCTGTTTTTATATGTTTTTTATTTTTCTTTATGCCGCATATAAATTTTTTTTGACGTCGCGTATAAAAAAGAAATTCGCCGTGATGTTTTTTTATCATCAAAAAAATAATCGAGATCTCAAAAAAGAGAAAAACTTTTGTCATAAAGGAGTAATTCTGCCTTGGGCACTTGCTATTTTCGTCCGGTGTCTCCAATTTTGCATGCGCGGAAACTCCGCGATGGAACGAACCGGATTATCAGGATTATGGGAAGACCAAAGAAAAAGAGACAGTGCATAGAATGCGGAGCCCCTGTTCCGGACAGCAGGGCTGACAGGCTTTACTGCTGTGACTCCTGCAAGAACCGACACAACTACGAGACCCGGCAGACGAGCCGGCAGAATCATGTCAGGGTGCTTGACATTTTGGCTGAGAACTACAGGATTCTTTCGGACCTGCTGCGGGGAAGCGTGGAGAGCATTGGAGTCGCGGAACTTCTGTGCCGAGGATTCAGCCCGGAGTTCATGACGTTTTGCCAGCGCCGTCCGAGGTATAGTGAGTGCTGCTGCTTTGACATTCGCTACAATCTGACTGTCAGCAGAATTTTCTCAATATCAAGGATTCGCGTGTTGGGAAAAATTGAGTAACTTTGCAGGTTGCTATAAATATAAAGGTGCCTTTTATGAGAAAATTTGCGTTTGCTGCGGGCGTGTTGCTCGCGTTTGTAACTTCTTGCAATATGGAAAATCCGCTTTTGACGGAGTCGAAGCTGCCTTACGGTGCTCCGCAGTTCGACAGGATCCGTAACGAGCACTATATGCCGGCCTTTGAGCAGGGAATTGCCGAAGCCAAGGCCGAGATTGACGCAATCACGGACAATCCGGAGGAACCTTCGTTCGAGAATACTGTGGAGGCTATGGAGTATGCCGGACAGACGCTTGACAGAGTGTCCGGGATATTCTTCAACCTTTTAGAGGCCGACACTAATGACGAAATGCAGAAGATTGCCGAGGAGGTCTCTCCGAAACTGACCGAGTATTCCATGTACGTGTCCTTGAACGAGAAACTCTTCCATAGAGTCAAGGCTGTCTATGAAAAGAGGGCGACTCTCGGCCTGGAGCAGGACCAGATGCGCATACTCGAAAACTCCTACCGCTCATTCGTGCGCAACGGCGCCAATCTGAACGGAGAGGACAAGGCCGAGTACAGCCGTCTTTCAGAGGAGCTTTCGCTTGCGACTCTTTCCTTCAGCAAGAACGTGCTTGCCGCGACAAATGCCTATACGTTGAATGTGACCGACTCCACGCAGCTTGACGGTCTTCCTGCATACGTGGTTGAGGCTGCCGTCGAGACGGCAAGGGAAAAGGGGCTCGAAGGCTGGGTATTCACGCTCGACTATCCGAGCTATGGGCCTTTCATGAAGTTCAGCAAGGTGCGTGAACTCCGCAGGCAGATGTACATGGCCTATAACACGCGGGCAATTTCAGGCGAGTTCAGCAACATTGAGAACGTGAAGAAGATAGTTGACTTGCGCATAAAGACATCAAACATCCTCGGCTACAGGACATACGCTGACTATGCTCTTGAGGAGAGAATGGCAAAGAACCCTCAGACTGTCAACGACTTCCTCGCTCAGCTCGTGATTCCTTCCCTTCCTTTCGCGAAGGCTGAGGTCTCAGAGATACTTGCCTATGCGAAGGAAAATGGCTTTGAGGACAATGAACTCATGCCGTGGGACTTTTCGTATTGGTCCGAACGCTACCAGGAGGCTAAATATTCCCTGAATGAGGAACTTCTCAAGCCTTATTTTCGGCTTGAGAACTGCATTGATGCCGTCTTCGACCTCGCGCACAGGCTCTATGGCCTTAACTTCACGCTCCGCAAGGATATCCCCGGCTATCACAAGGATGTTAAGGTCTATGATGTCACTGACGAAAACGGAGTGCATAAGGCTTTGTTCTATGCCGACTTCTTCCCGCGCGCAAGCAAGAGAGGCGGCGCGTGGATGACCGAGTTCCGTGGACAGAGCATACAGAACGGCGTCGAAAAGAGGCCTTTCATAAGCATCGTGACCAACTTCAGCAAGCCGACGTCGGCTTCTCCTTCGCTTCTTACGCATGACGAGTTCACGACTTTCCTCCACGAGTTCGGGCACGCCCTCCACGGCATTCTTGCCGAGGGACGCTACCCTTCAATCACCGGAACTTCGGTGGCGCGTGATTTCGTTGAACTCCCTTCGCAGATTATGGAAAACTGGGGATTTGAGCCGGAATATCTCAACACATTCGCAAAGCATTATCAGACAGGCGAGAACATACCGTCCGAACTTATAGATAAGATTGTTGCGGCAAAGAACTATCTCGCGGGCTACTCACAGGTCCGGCAGCTCCAGTTCGGCCTGCTCGACATGGCCTGGCATTCGCTTGCAAAGCTTCCGGAGGATTTGGATGTCCTGAGTTTCGAGAAGAATGCTCTCGCACCGTATGCCGTGAGCGTGACTGTACCTGAAACCTGCATCTCGACCTCGTTCTCTCATATCTTCGCGGGGGGTTACTCTGCGGGCTACTACTCCTACAAGTGGGCTGAGGTCCTTGAGGCGGACGCCTTCTCTCTGTTTGAGGAGAAGGGAATTTTCAACACAGAGGTCAGCCACAGTTTCCGTGACAACATTCTCTCTAAGGGAGATTCCGAGGATGCGGCCGTACTCTACCGGAACTTCCGTGGACATGACCCGCAGCCGGAGGCGCTTATGAAGAAGCTCGGACTTGTGCGGGTAAAAGAATCGTCACGATGAAAGAGACACTTCTCGGGAAGAATCTTGCTGAACTGCAGGAACTTGTGCTGTCGCTTGGACTGCCGAAGTTCACTGCCGGGCAGATTGCGCAGTGGATGTATCGAAAAAGGGTTCGGTCGATTGACGAGATGACCAATCTTTCGAAGGACGCCCGCGCGAAGCTTTCCGAAAACTATGAACTTGGGCTCGTGGAACCGGTGAACGTGCTTTCTTCAGCCGACGGGACAAAGAAGTACCTGTTTCCTGTGTTTGAAAAGGGCGAGGCTTCGGCCGTTGAGGCCGTGATGATTCCGGACGGCGACAGGGCGACGCTCTGCGTCTCCTCCCAGTCAGGCTGCCGGATGGGCTGCAAGTTCTGCATGACCGGACGGCAGGGATTTCACGGCAACCTCACGGCCGGGGAAATCATCTCCCAATTTCTTTCGGTCGACGAGAGTGACGCTCTGACCAACACCGTTTTTATGGGGATGGGCGAGCCTCTTGACAATTACGACAACGTGATGAGGGCTATAGAGATTCTGACTGCTGAATGGGGCTTCGCGTGGAGTCCCAAGCGCATAACGGTCTCGACGATAGGCGTTTTGCCAAAACTGAAGCGGTTTCTTGACGACTGTCGCTGTCACGTCGCGGTCAGCCTGCATGACCCTTTCCCGGAGGAACGGCTGACCATGATGCCGGTCCAGAAGGTATGGTCAATCACGGAGGTGGTGCGCTTGCTCGGAAAATACGACTTCAGCGGACAGAGACGTGTAAGTTTCGAGTACACCATGTTCGCCGGATTCAACGACACTCCGCGCCATGCCGATGCGCTGATAAGACTGTTGAAGCGTCTTGAGTGCCGCGTGAACCTGATCCGCTTCCATCAGATACCGGATTTTCCGTATCACACATCGTCGCCGGCAGTGATGGAAGCTTTCCGCAAGCGCCTGAACGATGCCGGGATAGTGGCGACCATCAGGGCATCGCGTGGAGAGGACATACTTGCGGCCTGCGGGCTTCTCGCCGGAGAACATGCATCACGTGCGCGGGAGGCCGATGAAGCGGAAACCTGGCGGCCTGCTGCGGAACAGAACTGACAAAATGTAAAAGATAGGGATATGAAACGTTTTGCGTCTTTTTTCTTTGCGCTCGCGGTTGTCATTGCGGCCTCCGCCACGTTTAATGAACTGTCGGCTCAACATCCGGATCATCGGAAGATGTATTTCGGACGCAGTGTCTCTCCTGTTGAGGATTCCATTGTCATGGAAAGAATGAAGATCCGTCTCGATTCCATCAGACAGCACCGGCCTACCGTTGCGCTCGTGATGAGCGGAGGCGGGGCGAAGGGCGCTGCCCACATAGGCGTGCTGCATTATCTCGATTCTCTGAAGATTCCTGTAGACGTCGTGATCGGAACCAGCATCGGAGGCCTTATGGGAGGTCTGACCTCGATGGGCTACGACTACCGTGAGATAGACACTCTCATCCGCAGTCTTGACTGGAATGCCCTCATGCGGGACAAGCTGCCGAGGGAGTACATTTCCTACAACCAGATGAAATACAAGGAAAAGTACCTTGTGTCAATGCCTTTCTACTACACCAACGGGACTGCCGACGTGGAACCGGCCAAGAGACATAACGCGGACATACATTTTGACGTGGATGATGATCACGGACGCAAC
>DJRM01000093.1:0-12668 GCA_002440085.1 Bacteroidales bacterium UBA6360 | reverse complement strand
CAGAACATTTCAAACCTTTTCAGCTCGCTGACTGTCGGCTATCAGGATCCGATGGATTTCATGGATCTTCCGATTCCTTATGCCTGCGTCTCTACTGATTTGAGTTCAGGGAAGACAAAAGTCTGGTATGACGGGCCTCTCAATACCGCTCTGCGCTCCACTATGTCGATTCCTGGTGTGTTCACGCCGGTCAAATACAAGAATTATGTCCTTGTCGACGGCGGGATGAGGGACAATTATCCTACAGATATAGCCAGGCAGCTCGGTGCGGACATAATAATAGGTGTGGACGTGACGACTCCGCCGAAACCGGACGCGAAAATCCGAAATCTCGGGGATGTGATTTCAAGCAGCATGGACATGCTTGAGCGGGAAGTCTACGAAAGAAACGTCTACATTCCGGATGTTTCCATACGTCCTGACCTTATGGGACTTAACATGCTCAGTTTCTCAAAGGAGAATATTGATAAACTGATACGCAACGGATATGAGGCGGCCCGTAAGAATGACTCTGTTCTCGTCGCGATAAAGCGGCGGGTCGGTGAGGACTCTTTGAGGTTTGCAGGGCCGCACGCCATAAACCTCCGCAACCGTCCTGTCCCGGTCGGCAATGTGGAGCTCCTTGGCGTGGATGACACTGCGGCGAAGATTCTGAAGAAAAAAATCGGCATCCATCCGGGCGATACCGTCTCGTACGAGCGCATATCCCATGCTATCGCACAGATATATGCCACAGGGGCATACGATTATGTCTCATACGAGCTGCATGGGCGAAAAGAGCCGTTTGACCTGGAAATCACCTGCAAGAAAGGGCCGGTGCACCAGCTCGGCATCGGAATGCGTGCCGATACGGAGGAGTTTGTGACCGCCGTGTTTAATGTAGGGCTGTTTGCCAACCGAATCCAGGGCTCGACTGTAAACTTTGACACAAAGCTCAGCATGAATCCCGAGTTTAAGATAAGATATTCGTATGATGCTCCGCGAATCCCGACAATAAACGCTTCTGCGTCAGTGAGATGGACTACGGCGAGAATCTTTGCCGACCGCAATGATTGGGCGATGTTCGACTTTCTTTCGTCGCGGCAGGAGGTCTTTGTTTCCGGATTGAAATGGTCCTATTTCGATGTGAAGCTCGGACTCCGAAATGACCTGTTCTATGACAACACCGCGAATCCTTACCTTAACAGTCTGTTCGGGACAGAATACAGAGCAATGGAGCCGCTGACGAATTTCTCGTCCGTTTTCATAGACGGTACGGTGGACAATTTTGACCGTGGATATTTCCCGACGAAGGGCGTTAAGGTCGGGCTTTCATACAGTTGGCTCTTTACCGACTATGTGCACTCATTCAAGGACAACAATCTCCATACGGTGAACCTCGATTTCAAGGCGGTGATTCCTGCGGGAAAGGTGTTCGCGTTTGTCCCTTCAATAAACGCGCGCTGCCAGTTCGGTTCCAAATCGCCGGTCGTATATGCAAATGCTGTTGGCGGTCAGGTTGCCGGGCGTTATTTTGAGCAACAGATACCATTTGCCGGAATTCCGAGGCTGATGGCGCTCGACCGCAATCTCGGACTCGCGAGGGCTGATCTGCGTTTTAATGTCGCGAAGAATCATTACTTGACCGGAACCGCAAACTACCTCTATGCCTTTGACTCGTTCCGCGACCTCAAGGCCGGAAGAGGAATATACGGATTTGCTATAGAGTACTCCTATAACACTATTTTCGGCCCGATTACGGCGAACGTGAACTGGTCGGACATCATCCACAGTGTCGGTCTCTACCTGAGCTTCGGCTATAATTTCTGACGTACTATGGCTGAGACTGCTGCGGTTCAGAAAATACTTTCGCGCCTGCGTAACCAGTGCTCCAGAAGGGAGTATTGCGTTTCCGATGTCCGAGAAAAGGCGCTGAAGGCTCTTGGTGGGGATGAAAGCGCGGTCGAAACTGTCGTGGAGTCGCTGAAAAGTGACAAGTACGTTGATGACCGTCGCTATTGTGCCGCATACGCCCGTGAGAAGGCCTCCATTTCCGGATGGGGTGCCGTGAAGATACGGTATGTGCTGTCCCACAAGGGTTTGTCTCGTGCGGATATTGATGCCGGAATTGCCGAGATTGACGAAAACGGGGCGTTCGCAAGGCTTGAGAAACTGTTGGCGGCAAAAGGCAGGACACTGAAGGATGATCCGCAGCGGAAGCTGAAGCTTCTCCGTTTTGCCCTCGGACGCGGCTATCAGTATGACGAAGTGACGGCCGTCCTGAACCATATCGGGAAGGGCGGTGACGATGGAGAAATATGATGTTTAACAACCAATGGACTTATGAATTACAGAAAACTCACGAAAAATGAAGTGGCGGCGTTGGAAGCACAGTCTTGCTCGGCTGTTGACTGGTCGAAGATTGACGTTTCGGAAGACTTCTCGACTGAGTTCGTGAAGTCGGTACGCTTTTCCGGCGCTATACGACTCGGTTCTTTCAGAAAGGAATTCACGCTTCCCGGCGGAATGAAGAAGCATTCGGGCCTCTACCACGCCACGCTTCATAATGTCACGATAGGTGACGACTGCTGTATAGAGAACGTCAAGAACTATATCGCGAACTACGAAATCGGGCACGACACGTTCATAGAGAACGTCGACATAATCCTGACTGACGGAGTGTCGTCGTTCGGAAACGGAGTGGAGGCGTCGGTTCTCAACGAAACCGGAGGACGGGAAGTCGTTATATTTGACCGTCTTACAGCGCAGACAGCCTACATCATGGCGCTCTATCGCCATCGTCCGGAACTCATCGAGGAACTGAAGAAACTCATCGGAAAATATGTCGAAGGCGTATCGTCGTCTGTCGGACGCATCGGGGCAAACGTCACGATCGTGGATGCCGGCTACCTCAAGAACGTGAAGGTCGGGGACTTCTGCAAGATTGAGGGCGCGGCCAGGCTGAAGAATGGAAGCCTTAATTCCAATGAGGTGGCTCCGATACACATCGGGGTGGGCGTGATAGGCGACGATTTCATCGTGTGCAGCGGCTCGTCCGTCGAGGACGGAGTGACATTCTCCCGCTGTTTCATCGGGCAGGCCTGCCACCTCGGGCACAACTATTCCGCTTCCGATTCGCTCTTCTTCAGCAACTGCCAGGGTGAGAACGGCGAGGCCTGCGCAATTTTTGCCGGTCCCTACACCGTCACCCACCACAAGTCCACGCTGCTGATTGCCGGTATGTTCTCGTTCATGAATGCCGGCTCCGGGTCGAACCAGAGCAATCACATGTACAAACTCGGGCCTATCCACCAGGGAATCATGGAGCGCGGTGCGAAGACGACCTCGGATTCCTACATCCTCTGGCCGGCGAAGGTGGGCGCATTCTCTCTCGTGATGGGGCGGCACGTCAGCCATCAGGACACATCAAACCTTCCGTTCTCCTATCTTATTGAGAACCAAGGAACTTCCTATATAATGCCGGGCGCAAACCTCAAGTCCGTCGGCACCATCCGTGACGCGAAGAAATGGCCACAGAGGGACGGGCGCCGGGATCCGGATAAACTCGACATGATAAACTACAATCTCCTGAGCCCGTACACCGTGAACAAGATGCTCAACGCGATTCACGTCTTGCAGGAACTTCAGCGCACGGCCGGAGAAAATTCATCCGTCTACTCCTATCAGAGCGGAGTAATCAAGCGCAGTTCGTTGCAGAAAGGCCTGGAATACTATGGTCTCGCCATTGACAAATTCCTCGGCAACTCGTTCATAACCAGATTGATGAATTCATCGTTCGGAAATATTGACGAACTCCACAAGGCTTTGGAGCCGGAGTCTTCCACGGGGCTTGTGCATTGGGTGGACCTGTCGGGTCTGATTGCCCCGCGTTCCGCCGTCGAGAAGCTTATGGACAGGATTCAGAACGGTGAAATGGAGACGGTGGACGACATAACGGCCAGATTTTCCGAGATTCACGGGAAATACTACGACTACGAGTGGACCTGGGCCTACAGGATTATTCGGGAATATTACGGAATCGACCTTTCGAAGGCTTCTTCTGAGGAAATGCTTGGTCTCGTCGAACGTTGGAAGACCTCCGTGGTGACTCTTGACAACATGGTCTATGAGGACGCGCGCAAGGAATTCGGGCTCTCTGCCATGACGAGTTTCGGCGCTGACGGAGGCGAGGAACGCCGCCTTCAGGACTTCGAGCAGGTTCGCGGTTCAAGTTTCGAGTCAAATTCGTTCGTAAGGTCAATCCGTGAGCACATCGACGTGAAGTCGCGGCTCGGTGCGGCGGCCGCGGACAGAATCCGTGAGGTGCTGTGAAATGAGAAAGTTCTGGCGAAGAAAGCCTGTAGCTGAGGCTGATACGGAAAACAAGGCGGCTGAAACAACGGAAGAAAGCGTTGAAACGTGGGGCGAGAATACAGAATCGGGGAAATATATACTTATAGCTGACAGCGGGGCGACGAAGTGCAGCTGGGCTGCAATCGGGCCTGACGGTGAGGTCAAATTGTTTGACACTCCCGGTGTAAACTTGGCCGTAAATTCTCCGGAAGCCATCTCCCTTGCGGTGCATTCCGTTTTTGTGCAGTTCCCGTTGCAGTATCCGCCGGAGCGGCACCTCGTGTCATTGGGAAAGGGCGAAAAAGGCAGTCTTGGATTTGTAATAGAATGTGTCTCTGAAATCTGGATTTATTCCGCAGGCGCGACATCCGATGAGACTGCCGCTATAGTGAAATATGCTTTTGGGGTGATGTTCCCGAAGGCTGTAGTGAATGTGCTCTCCGACATGCTCGGGGCGTCACGGGCCGTGTGCGGTTCTGAGGCTGGAATTGTGGGGATATTGGGAACAGGGTCGAACAGCTGTCTTTATGACGGGAAGAACATTGCAAGACAGGGATTTGGAGGTGGCTATGTCCTTGGAGACGAGGGCTCCGGGGCATGGTTCGGAAAGCGGCTGCTGTCAGATTTTATACGAGACTTGCTTCCGGAGGAAATGGCAGAGGCGTTGCGCGGGGAATACTCGCTTGACTATCAGACCATCGTGGATAATGTCTATCGCTCCGAGGCTCCGAGTCGCTACTTGGCTTCCTTTTTCCCGTTCATCCTTAAATGGGCGAAGCCAGGAGGGACTTCAGAAGTGCATTCCGGCAGTGCGGGACCCGATGATGTCTCAGTTTCACATGGCGGGGATACAACTCAAAAGAAACCGAGTGGGCGGGAATATGCCGAGTCTCTTCTCCGGGCGGGCTTCGGGGCATTCCTTGACAGGTGCATAGCGGGGCGCTACGACTGGCACGCCAGTTCTCTGAACCTCTGTGGTTCTGTGGCGTGGCTCTGCCGTGACGTGATTGCCGAATGCGCCGCCGTGCGCGGGATGGCTCTCGGAAATGTCGTGAAATCCCCGATTGACGGGCTTGTCGCCTATCATTTGTCCATGGCTGGAAATGCCGGTTCAGCCGCTCTCTGAACTTCCTTTGTCAAAGTCGATGATTATTTATGAAACATGAGAATAACTGAACAGCCATCAAATTACAGCAGTTTGGACACGATGTCCACAGAAGAGATTCTTGAGGGCATCAACAACGAGGACTGCCGTGTTCCGGAAGCCGTCGGCGCCGCTATTCCCGAGATAGGGATGCTCGTGGACGGCATTGTGGAGCGCATGAAGCATGGCGGCAGGCTATTTTACATAGGCGCAGGCACAAGCGGCCGGCTCGGAGTCGTGGACGCTTCTGAAATCCCGCCGACCTTCGGTGCTCCGTTCGACCTTGTAGTCGGCCTGATAGCCGGCGGTGACGGGGCAATCAGAAAGGCCGTTGAGGGTGCCGAGGACGACTCTGGGCAGGGATGGAAGGACATCGAGGCCTTCTCCCCGACATGCCATGACACGGTCGTCGGCATTGCCGCCTCCGGAACGACCCCATACGTCATCGGTGCGGTGAAGGCAGCCCGCGAGAGGGGACTCCTCACCGCCTGCATCACCTGCAATCCCGACACTCCTCTTGCTGCTGCCTCTGAAATTCCCATAGTCGCTGTCGTTGGACCTGAATTTGTCACAGGAAGCACCCGCATGAAGGCCGGCACCGCCACCAAGCTGATTCTCAACATGATTTCTACCGCCACGATGATACGCCTCGGACACGTGCGCGGCAACCGCATGGTTGACATGCAGCTCACCAACGCCAAGCTCATCGACCGCGGCACCCGTATGATAATGGCGGAAACCGGCCAGAAGGACTATGACCGCGCCCGCGACCTCCTCCTCGAACACGGCTCCGTCCGCAAGGCCGTCGACTTTGTCGCAGGAGTTGAAAAATAATGTAAAGATGCGAGGAATTTCGTATCTTTGTCCCCTGTTGCGGCCGAATGGGCCGTTGTGCTGACACACAGGTATTCAATTAACACTAATTTTATCAAAAGGAATGAAATTAAAGACATTCTTCTCTGCGCTCGCGCTGACTGCGTCGATTGCGCTGCCGACAGCCGCGAATGCGGATTCTTCGATTCCGAGACCGGAATACCCGCGTCCTCAGTTTGAACGTGCCGACTGGGTCAACCTCAACGGTGAATGGACTTTCTCGATTGACAATGTGGCCTCAGGCTATGAGAAGGGATTCTCAAAATCGACCGGATTTGACGGAAAGATTCTCGTGCCGTTCTCTCCGGAGAGCAAGCTTTCGGGAGTCGGCCACACCGATTTCATCGAAGGCGTATGGTATCACAGGAACATAACCGTGCCCGCTGAATGGGACGGGAGAAACGTGCGTCTTAACTTTGGCGCCGTATATTATAAGTCAGAGATTTATATCGACGGAAAACTCGTCGGACGTCATTTCGGCGGCACAAGCTCATTCTCGTTCGACATCACGCCGTTCGTGAAGGCAGGACAGACGCACTCTCTCGTCGTTTACGCAACCAGCGACCTCCGCAGCGGAAAGCAGCCTGCCGGAAAGCAGTCTCTCAAGCTCAAGTCAATGACATGCAACTACACCCGTACCACTGGAATCTGGCAGACCGTGTGGATGGAGCCTGTCAGCGACGGAGGCCTGAAGCAGGTGCAGGTGGACACCGACATCGATCAGGGACAGATTGTCGTGAAGCCGCTCTTCTTCCATGAAGGTAAGTCTACGCTAAAGGTCACTGTCACCGACCCTGCAGCTCCGAAGAAACCGGTCGCGCAGAAGACAGTCGTTGCGACTAACAACTCCGTGGTCGTGCTCCCGATGAAGAAGTTCAGAACCTGGAGTCCGGAGGATCCGTTCCTCTATGACGTGAAGTATCAGGTGATTGACACCGAGGGAAAGGTCATCGACGAAGTAAGCTCCTACATTGGAATGCGCAAGGTTCATGTCGAGGGAAACAAGATTTATCTCAATAACAGCCCCCGCTACCAGAGGCTTGTCCTCGACCAGGGGTACTACCCGGACAGCCAGTGGACGGCACCTTCTGACGAGGCGCTCAGACACGACATCGAACTCTCGATGAAGGCCGGTTTCAACGGAGCTCGCCTCCATCAGAAGGTCTTCGAGGAGCGTTTCCACTACTGGGCCGACAAATTGGGATACCTCACCTGGGGCGAGAGCTCAAACTGGGGCATGGACTCCAACCTGCCAGAGACCGCAAGAAACTTCATCACCGAGTGGGGCGAAATCATAGTGCGTGACCGCAACCACCCTTCAATCATAGTCTGGACTCCTACCAACGAGGAATGGGCACCGGACAATATCCAGTTCCCGCGTTTCATGGAGGATGTCTACGCGCTCACCAAGCAGCTTGACCCTACCCGTCCTGTCAATGGAGCAAGCGGCGGCGTCATCATTAAAACCGACATCTGGACTGGCCACGGCTATGCCCAGGAACCGGAAAAGTTCCGCAAGGATGTCTGGAACGACGGCAAGCTCTTCACGTACAAGAGCCGCAATCACCAGAAAACAGGAGGCCTTTATTCCAAGAATTATGGTTTTACCCACGAGGCAATCGCCGGAACATACGATTTTCCCGAGTACGACGGCGAGATGCCATACGTCTTCGATGAGTACGGCGGAATCAAGTGGACGAACGAGGAGGACATGAAGGCTGCCGCAAACAATCAGGGCGTTTCATGGGGATACGGCAATTCTCCGCGCTCCCTTGAAGAATTCTACACCCGTCTTGAGGCTCTTACGGACGTGCTTCTCTCCCTTTCGGACTACATCTGCGGCTACTGCTACACCCAGCTTACCGACGTGGAGCAGGAGCAGAACGGTCTCTACTACTATGACCGCAGCGAGAAATTCGACATGGAGCGCATTCATGCCGTGTTCTCCAAGATTCCGGAAAACTACAAATAGAAATTTTTGCTAAATTTGCGTGGTTTTGGCCATACGGTTTTGTTCCGGCAGGTCAAGACCACGCATTTTCCGTTGATGTGGGTTCGACGGATGACAGAAAAATATAAATAATTAATTACATATCATTATGTTAAAGGTTAATATGGGAGGTTGCGGCTCCTTTGTAAACGCCGCGGAAGTGAAGGAGTACACACAGAAGGCTGTCGAGGCTCTCAAGGTTCTTGAAGATGAGACAGGAGCGGGAAATGATTTCCTCGGATGGAAGCACCTGCCGACTCAGACTCCGGAGGTGCTCATCGCCGAGTGCGAGGCAATCCGTGACGACTGGAAGGGTAAGGGAGTTGACCTGGTGGTCGTAATCGGCATCGGCGGTTCATATCTCGGAGCAAAATGCGCTCTTGAGGCTCTTTCACACTCTTTTGCAAAACAGCTCGCGGACAAGGGCGGCGCTCCTGAAATAGTCTTTGCCGGAAACAACCTTTCTGAGGAATACATCGCCGAGCTGATGGATCTCGTTGCCGAGCGCAATGTCGCTACGGTGGTGATATCAAAGTCCGGCACAACCACGGAGCCTGCGGTGGCATTCCGCATCATCAAACAATACATCGAGGGCAAATATGGCACGACTGAGGCAGCACAGCGCATAGTCGCCGTAACCGACGCTCACAGAGGAGCCCTCAAATCGCTTTCTACCCAAGAGGGCTACAGGACATTCGTCATCGAGGACAATGTCGGAGGACGCTTCTCCGTTCTCACTCCGGTCGGTCTTCTTCCTATTGTTCTCGCCGGATTCGATGTCCGCAAGATGCTTGAAGGAGCCGCTGCCATGGAAAAGGCCTGCGCGGTGTCTTCAGAGGAGAACCCTGCGCTTCAGTATGCCGCAATGAGGAACCTCCTTCACGCAAAGCACGGCAAGGCAGTCGAGATTCTCGTCTCCTACAATCCCAAGCTCCAGTACCTCGGAGAATGGTGGAAGCAGCTCTACGGCGAGTCTGAGGGCAAGGACGGCAAGGGCATATTCCCTGCATCAGTAAGCTTCACGACCGACCTTCACTCAATGGGTCAGTACATCCAGGACGGTGTGCGCATGCTCATGGAGACGGTCATCACCGTGGAGAAGGCTCAGCGCAGCGTCGTCATCGAGAGCGACGCGCAGAACCTTGACGGGCTGAACTTCCTCGCCGGCAAGCATGTTGAGGAATGCAACGCCATGGCTGAACTCGGAACGAAGCTCGCGCACATCGACGGCGGAGTGCCTCAGCTAGGCGTAAGCATCGAGAAGATTGACGAGTACAATCTCGGTGAGCTGTTCTACTTCTTCGAGAAGGCCTGCGGAATCTCCGCCTACATTCTCGGCGTGAATCCGTTCAACCAGCCGGGTGTCGAGGCATACAAGAAGAATATGTTCGCGCTCCTGAACAAGCCGGGATATGAATCACAGGGCGAAGAACTGAGAAAGCGGATTTAATAAAAGGCGGATTGCGGCGTTACTCGTCTTGATAAAATCCTCACAACCATTAGGTTGCTGCGGTTTTATGTTCGCTAACGCGACCTTTTCTCGCCACGGCAGTCTCAAGTGAACTTGGACTGCACAGATGGCTTAACGAAAAGCTTCACCGAGTGCCTTGCACTCCATCCTTTTATTGAAATCCTTTGACTAAGACATTTGTTATAATTATGACAAAAAAACAACTATATCCGTTGAAGTTCATCCCCATCGCGTCGAGGCGCGTTTGGGGAGGGAACTCGCTGATTAAGGTTCTTGAGAAGGACTTTGTTGAGGCCGATGAGGAGGGCAACGAGGTTCATCTGACGGAGAACGACCTGATAGGGGAGAGTTGGGAGCTTGCCGACATGGGGGAGCAGGACTCCCTCGTGAGCAACGGATGGCTTGCCGGTAACTCGATAGGGGACATTATGGAGACCTATCTCGACAGGATTACCGGAGATGCCGCCTACGCTTGGTTCGGCCGGCAGTTCCCACTGCTGATAAAGTTCCTCGACATCCATCAGAAGCTTTCCGTCCAGGTTCATCCGGATGACAAGGTCGCCGAACAGCGGTACGACTCGCTCGGCAAGGCTGAAATCTGGTACATCCTTGATGCGAAGCCGGACGCGAAGGTCTACATGGGCTTCAAGCGGGAGACTTCCGCACAGGAGTTCTACGACGCATGCAAGGCCGGCACCGCGCACGAACTGCTGAATGTGATTCATCCGAAGAAGGGTGACGCGATTTTCATCACTCCGGGGACGGTTCATGCAGCAGAAGGCGGGATACTCGTTGCCGAGATTCAGGAATCGTCGGACATGACTTTCCGTCTCTATGACTGGGGACGCGAGAACAATCCGGCAACGGCCCGTAAGATGCACCTCGAAGAGGCCATAGACCTAATCAACTTTGGAAAGTATGATCCTTCGCTCTACCGTCCGGCATCCTCGATGGACGAGTCTGCGGTGAACAATCTGCTCGTGCAGTGCCCGCAGTTCACGGTAAATAAACTCAATCTCAGGGCTGCCCTGCGCATAAGTCCGGAACAGTTCGGAAGTTACATCGTCTATGTCTGTGTAAACGGCTCGGCGGCTATCAATGTCCCTAAGGTTCCCGTAACTGACGACAGCAAGGTTGTGGCGGCGCTCGGAACAGACGCGATGGACATCTATGCCTTCCGTAAGGGCGAGACAATCCTCGTCCCTGCGGATATGCCTGATTTCTATCTCGTTCCGACATCTCCGGACACCGTTCTTCTCGAAGCTACTGACGGACTTCGCGAGGAAATTGACGAGTACATCAATCCCGATGCACCGGCCGAACTCCCGGAGGAGTAGCCAGGCAGTCTCTGAAGCATAAAATCTGTATGGAAGAAGTCAGAATCGACAAGTTTTTGTGGGCGATACGCGCATACAAGACGCGCAGCGAGGCCACTGACGCGTGCAACGGCGGCAAGATCCGTCTGAACGGCGCCGACATCAAGCCTTCCAAGGCCGTGCATTGCGGCGACACCATAGTGGTGCGCAAGGGACCGGTGACATATACATATCGTGTCGTCGAACTCGTCGACAAACGTCAGGGGGCGAAGACAGTCCCCCAGTTCGTTGACAACCTCACCCCCCAGTCGGAACTTGACAAGCTCCACGCTCCGGTCGAGACTTTCTTTCTCAAGCGTGACCGTGGAGCCGGCCGCCCTACAAAGAAAGACCGCCGTCAGATGGACTCCCTGTGGGACGCGCTCGAATTTGATGAGTAGGAATCCCTGTTCACGGTGCCTTGGCTGTCTGACGGACATTTGACGGAGTGCCGTAAATTCATTATATTTGCAGATTTGAAAACGAATCATCCTGATTATGGGAATTTTTGACAAGGGGGTGAAGAACACAAACAGAAGTTTCTTCGATAAGCTTTCGCGGGCGATAGTGGGCAAGTCGCGTGTCGATGACGGCATACTTGACGCTATGGAAGAGGCTTTGGTGGAGACCGACATGGGCGTGGACACTACTCTGAAGATTATTGACAGTCTTGAGGAACGCGTCAGCCGTGACAAGTATGTCTCCCTTGAGGAACTGACTCAGATGCTCAGGGACGAGATTTCCTCTCTTCTCGATGTTGACGGCGCTCCGGTTTCGGACGGGCGGTCGGATGTCGAGAGGATGATAGACACGACAAAGAAGCCTTATGTGATTCTCGTTGTCGGCGTGAACGGCGTGGGCAAGACCACCACCATCGGAAAGATTGCGGCGAAGCTCGCGGCATCCGGGAAAAAGGTCGTGCTCGGGGCGGCGGACACCTTCAGGGCGGCTGCTGTGGATCAGCTTACGATATGGTCGCAGAGAGCCGGAGTGGACATAGTCCGTCAGGAGATGGGCTCCGATCCGGCTTCCGTCGCGTATGATTCGGTGAAGTCTGCGGTCGCGAAGGGGGCTGACGCGGTTATAATCGACACCGCGGGACGTCTCCACAACAGGATTGACCTGATGAATGAACTGACAAAGATCCGCAACGTGATTGCCAAGGTCGTTCCGGACGCGCCGCATGAGGTGCTTCTTGTGCTTGATGCTTCGACGGGGCAGAATGCCTTCCAGCAGGCCAAGGAGTTCTCACGTGCCACAAAGGTCACTTCTCTGGCGCTGACCAAGCTGGACGGCTCGGCGAAGGGCGGCGTTGTCGTCGGCATAGTGGATCAGCTTAAGGTTCCGCTCAAATACATCGGCATAGGCGAGGGCGTGGATGACCTCAAGCTGTTTGACAGAAAGGAATTTGCGGAATCGTTGTTTGACATTTCATCAATCAGGTGAGAAGAGATTGAAAATAGAAAAATTTGACTTAGAAGATGTTTGAATTTTTTGTTCAGT
>DJRM01000015.1 GCA_002440085.1 Bacteroidales bacterium UBA6360 | reverse complement strand
GTGAACAGCCGGAGTATGTGATTAAGAAACTGGCTGTGAAGAATTTCGATGCGAAGGAAATCGTGGAGAAAATCAATGCTCTTGACGCTGACAGACGCGCATTGCAGACTGAACTTGACAGCTGCCTTGCCGAGCAGAAGAAGATGGCCGCAATGATCGGCTCTCTCATGAAGGAGGGAAAGAAGGAGGAGGCTGAGGGCGTGAAGTCCGAGGTTGCCGCCCTCAAGACCCGTTCCGGCGAGATTGACGCGAAGGCGCAGAAGACTCAGGAAGAGCTTATGTCTTTGATGGTTCTTCTTCCGAACATACCGTGCGACGCCGTGCCAGAGGGCAAGACCGCTGCGGACAATGTCATCGTGAAGATGGGCAACGAGATTCCGGATCTCGGACCGGACGCGCTTCCTCACTGGGAGCTTGCGAAGAAGCTGGACATCATTGACTTCGACCTCGGAGTGAAGCTTACCGGAGCCGGATTCCCTGTCTATAAGGGCAAGGGCGCACGCCTCCAGAGGGCGCTCATCAACTATTTCCTCGACATCAATACCAAGGCCGGCTATCTTGAGGTTGAGCCTCCTGTGATGGTGAACGAGGCATCCGGATTCGGCACTGGCCAGCTTCCTGACAAGGAGGGGCAGATGTACCATGCCACGGTTGACAACTTCTATCTCGTCCCTACCGCCGAGGTGCCTGTCACGAACATCTACCGCGACGTGATTCTCGGAAACAACGATTTCCCTGTGAAGATGACGGCATACACCCCTTGCTTCCGTCGTGAGGCTGGTTCATACGGAAAGGATGTGCGCGGACTCAACAGGCTTCATCAGTTCGACAAGGTTGAGATTGTGCGCATCGAGAAGCCGGAGAACTCATACGCGGCTCTTGATGACATGATAGCCCATGTGGAGGGCATCGTGAACAGCCTCGGCCTTCCGTACAGGATTCTTCGTCTGTGCGGCGGGGACATGAGCTTCACGTCCGCAATCACCTACGACTTCGAGGTCTATTCAGCCGCCCAGGGACGCTGGCTTGAGATTTCTTCAGTTTCCAATTTCGAGTCCTATCAGGCAAACCGCCTGAAACTCCGCTACAGGACCGAGGACGGCAAGACCGAGCTCGCGCACACTCTGAACGGCTCTTCGCTCGCTCTTCCGCGCGTGGTTGCGGCGCTGCTTGAGAACAACCAGAAGGATGGGAAGATTATCATCCCTGAGGCTCTCAGGCCATATACTGGCTTCGATGTAATCGACTAAAACGGGGCGAATAAAAAGCGATCTGCTTCGTTGCAAAAGCCCTCGAAATCCTCACAACCGTCAAGGTTGCTCCGGTTCCGAGGGCTTTGTGCGCCTTGCATCTCATCTTTTTCTTCATCCCCTTTTGCCTCGGTGTTTTGTATTGTTGAAAAATTTTAAAAATTTTTCTGAAAAAATGTGTAAGGCATATTGATTGCATATACATAAGTTTGTATGCAAGAATCAGATAAGATAATAATGGGAATTGACCCCGGAACCAATATTCTTGGCTTCGGGGTCATTTCTGTGGGGGGACGCCGTCCGGAGTTCGTGGATATGGGAATCGTGGATCTGCGGAAGGAGACGGATCATTTCAGGAAGCTGGCGGTGATTGCGTCGGAGATTTCGGTCTTGATGGACCGCTATGCTCCGAATGAACTGGCGATAGAGTCGGCGTTCTATGCCAAGGACGCGCAGGTGATTCAGAAACTGGGGCGTGCGCAGGGGATTGTGATTGCTGAGGCCATAAAGAGGTTCATTCCGGTGCATGAGTATGCGCCGAGGAAGGCAAAGATTGCGGTGACGGGGAACGGCGCGGCCTCTAAAGAGCAGGTGGCGCTGATGATTCAGAGGCAGTTGGGACTGGCTGAATTGCCGAAGCATCTGGATGCTACGGATGCCCTTGCAATCGCGCTGTGCCACTATCACGAGTCCCTAAGCCCTCTCGGGAAGGTTTCCGGCGGAGGTGACTGGAAGAAGTTTATCGCGGCTCATCCGGAGCGGGTCAAGTGAGTTTATTCAGATTTTACTTTGGAGGGGTTGTTTCAGATCTTACGGCTTCACGCTGGATTTCGTGGATTTATTCAAAATTTACGGCTTCACGCCGGAGGCGGGAATCCTCCGCTCATGAAAAAATTGCGTCTGGTTTCCCGTCTCCGGCTTCCTGAAGCCTACAGGCTGTTTACCTGAGTTTTCTGGACAGGTGGGATTAAGAAACCTTCAAAAAATAACCTGCATCATCTTTTTCGTTCTTTTCGGTCTATCTTTCTTTTCTCATCGGTCATGTACCTCCAGTACACTCCCTCTTCCAAAAGAAACCTGTCCTCGAAAATAAAAGACAAATCTGAAGCAGTTTATTTTTTTCATGTTTCTAAATGGTGGATATGGCTGTTAATCTTTGGTGGTTCCGGCTTGTCTAAATACTCGGTTTTTGTAGAAATATATATTTATCTTCTGAAAGAGAATTGATTATGAATTTGGTTAAAAGGTTATTATGTGTAGTCGGGCTGACCGTGGCTGTCATTTTCGCCGCTTTGCCGGCGGCGGCTCAGTCGGGAGTCACGGTGAAGCTGAAGCTTGTGGATGAGAAGAGCGGGGAACCGGTGCCGTTCGCGACGGTATCATTGACGGTCAAGGGGGCCAAGGAGGCCAAGTATTATGTCCTTACGGATGCGCAGGGCGCGGCTTCCATCGCCAAGGTCGCGAAGGGGGAGTATCACCTCAGAGCGGAGATTATGGGCTACAAGAGCTTCGAGAAGGACATGGTCGTGGAGAAGAGCGTCGATTTGGGTGACGTGAAGATGTCTGAAGATATAGAGGTGCTTGATGCGGCGAAAGTTACGGCTGTGGGGAACCCGATTGTCGTGAAGAAGGACACCATCGAGTACAACGCCTCTTCGTTCAAGACCTCGGACAACGACATGCTTGAGGAACTTCTCAAGAAGCTTCCCGGTGTCGAGGTTTCGGAGGACGGTTCGATAACCGCCAACGGGCAGACAATCTCGAAGATAACCATCGACGGCAAGACGTTCTTCCTCGACGACCCGTCGCTCGCGTCTAAGAACATTCCCGCGAAGATAATCCAGAAAGTGAAGGTCGTCGAGAAGAAATCCGACCAGGCCATGTTCACGGGCATTGACGACGGCAATGAGGAGACGGTCATCGACCTTTCCATACAGCCTGGTATGATGCAGGGCTGGTTCGGCAACATAATGGCCGGCGGCGGACATGACGTGCCGAGCGCCAACAATGACATGAACGACTGGCGCTATCAGGGCGCTGCCATGGTCGGGCGTTTCACCGACAAGAGCCAGATCAGCCTCATCCTCAACGGGAATAACACCAACAACCGTGGGTTCAACGACCTTGCAGGCTCGATGATGGGCAATATGCGCGGAGGCGGCGGTGGAATGGGCCGCGGTCAGGGCGGCTGGGGACGTGGGAACGGCATCACGACCTCGTGGATGGGCGGTCTGAACGGAGCGTTCACCCTTCTTGACGGGAACATGGACCTTGCCGGGAACTACCTCTACAACGGCAGCAACAAGTACGTCACCGAGGACAGCAAGCTGACGAACTATCTAGATGACGGCAGCAGCATCGTCACGGACAACAACGGCTACAGCACAACGAAGACTGATGGGCACCGTTTCGGAGTTCGCCTTGAGCATAAGTTTTCGGAGAACACTTCAATTCTCTTCGAGCCTCGGGTCAACTTCGGAAAGGGGCACTATGATGAATACTCGGATTATAACATAAGCAAAGACGCGGGAGACGGCAGCGAATTCACTCCGACCAACAATGGTACGACTCTTAATACAGGAGACAACACGAACTGGACGACCGAGGGCTTCCTGCTCTTCCGTCAGAAGCTCGGCAAGCCGGGCAGGACCATTTCCCTGCACACCCGCTACAGCTTCAGCGGAAACGAGCTCGACGGTTTCAACCAGTCTCTCACTCAGACTTTCGGCGAGTCTCCCGTGACCGTCAACCAGCGGATCGACAGGAACTCAAACTCGTATTCCGTAAACTCAAGGCTTGTATATACCGAACCTCTCGGAAAGAACTTCTATCTTGAAGCGAACTATTCCTACGGATGGAACAAGAACACTTCGGTGAAGAATACATATGACAGCGGAAGTATCACTGCTCCGTCGAAATTTGAAGATGTTGTGTATATTTCTGAAGGAGAGAAGTTTAACGAAATATATTCCAATGACATTACCAACGTCGGGCAGAATCACACCGCCGGGGCCAACCTCATGTGGCAGAAGGACAAGATTCGTGCGCAGCTCGGAGTATCGGCGAATCCGACGCTTACGAAGAATGTCACTAACGGGGAGAAGTTCGAGAGCAATGTCGTGAAATGGTCTCCGCAGGCATCGTTCAGCTACGATATGTCAGAGAACGCGAACGTGCGCTTCTTCTATTTCGGAAGTTCCTCGCAGCCTTCGACTTCTCAGCTCATGCCTGTGCCGGACAACACCGACCCAGTGAACATCTCGCTCGGTAACCCCTATCTGAACCCGTATTTCAGCCACAGGCTCAGGGGGATGTTCCGCTACTCGAACAAGAAGAACTTCATCTCGGTGAACGGATTTTTCGGCGGGAACTATGTGCAGGACGCGATTACGAGCGCGACGTGGTATGACGACAACAGCGTCAAGTACAATATTCCGGTGAACACCAGGGGGACGGGCAACTTCGATGCGAGGGTGATGACGAACATTCCTTTCGGAAAGTCGAACTTCTCGATGTTTTCGATGACCTATGCGAAGTATTCGCAGACGACCTCATATATCGGAACTTTGGCATTCTCGAAAAAGGCCAGTGAGTACTACAACAACAACAGCGAGACGGCCGAGTTTGACTATGACAAGTTCCACAGCGACTACGGCACGGACCTTTCAGCGTTCGCCGATGACTTCACCACTAACAGGACGCAGAGCATGAATTTCACTGAGCGTCTGCGCTTTACCTACAGGGACGATTTCGTGGAACTTACTCTCGGAGGCAGGACGAGGATTTCAAAGTCCTGGTACACGATAGCCTCGGCTGCGACCAAAGCGACGTTCAACAACAAGGTCAACGGCTCCGTGAACTGGACTCTGCCTTGGGGGATGAACCTCATCTCGCAGCTGGACTACAACTGGTACAACGGCTACACGACCCCGCAGTCCGACGAATTCATCTGGAACGCCGAGATTACCCAGCTGTTCTACAAGAAGAAGTTTACCATCGCACTCAAGGCCTATGACATCCTGAACCAGTCGAAGAACCTTTCTGTGACGGACGAGTCCAACTACCATCAGGAGGTGCGCAACAACACTCTCGGACGCTACGTCATCCTTTCGCTCACCTACCGTTTCGGCAATTTTGACAATGCAAACAAGGGACGTCGTCGCGGACCGGGCGGTCCTATGGGCCCGCCTCCGGGCAGGTAAGCCCGTGATGAGACCTCAGTCAGGCTATCGGCTGCGCCCCCTGTTGGGGGGGTATTTCGCGCCTCCGGTGCGGTTCCTGTGAGACTTGTCAGATTTATGAAAGGTTAAAATGTAAGTTGAAAAGGCCTTTGTGTAAGTAATTTTGCACGGAGGCTTTTCTTTTGTTGTCACATATTGGCTAAATTTGCATCTTATTATGGTCGCGCTTTCGGGTGCGAGGATGATTGTGATAATTTAATACATTAACAATTTAATATTCAGTAAATTATGAAGAAGGTATTTTTCGCTGCGCTTGCACTCGTTGCAATGCTTTCAGTGGCTTCATGCAAGTCAGACAAATGTATCTGCACTTATGAAACAAAAATCATCAAAGAGCAGGAAACAGAGCCGTTCACCAGACCAGATGACAAGAAATGTTCAGAACTCAAGAGCAGTGACCTTGACATCGCTGGCGTAAAGATTGACCTCAGCGGCGTAGTTGATGTAAAGTGCAAGAATTATCACGAGTAATAAACTCCATACAGTGATTGCAACAGTCCTGAGAATACTCTTGGGACTGTTTTTCTGTGTGTCTGCGGTTCTGAAGCTTGTTTCCGTCGATGACTTTGAACTTTATATCTTCTCTTTCGGCTTCGCGACGTTCGACCTTTGCTCGCTTGCGGCACGGGCAGTAATTATCGGGGAACTGATTCTCGGACTGGGGCTCATCAGCGGCTGGTGGCACAACTTTGTGAACTCCGTGACGGCGGCGCTTCTTGTCGGCTTTTCGGGATTCCTGATTTGGCGCATGGCCGTCGGCGACGAGGGCTCCTGCCACTGTTTCGGAAACCTTGTGGAGATGAACCCCGAGCAGTCTCTCGTGAAGAATGTCGTGGCTTTGGCCGTGCTTGCCTTTGCGTGGGGCCGCCCGACCGAACTGTTCGCGGCACGGCATGATGATGCCTCAGATGACAGAGTGCCCGAAGCAGGTGAGTCTTCAAGAACAGGGGCGAAACGATTTGACAAATGGCTGTACCGTCACAAGGGAACAGTTGCCGGAGTCATTTCACTCGTCGCGGCGCTGACAATCCTGATAATAAATCCGCCGGACTGCTGGTTCCGCTGGACTCGCGGCGAATCCAATGAATTGAACGTAAACGAGTTCCGTCCATATGCCGACAGCACGGGAGTAAGTTCCGGACGCAAGGCCGTCTGTTTCTATTCCATCAACTGCGAGCACTGCCGCCACTGCGCCGCGAAAATGGCAGGCATCATCCGTCGCAACAATATCCCCGAGGATTCCGTTTTCTGCTTCTTCATGCAGGAGTATGTCGATATGTCCGAGCCTGTTTCTCTCTTTTTCGACAAATACGGAGAGGGACTTCATCTTCCTTTCCACTGGATATATCCCCTCCAGTTCATTCCCCTCACCAACGGTTCCATGCCTCTCGTCTGTCTTTTCGACGACGGCCGCCTCATAAAGGAATACGACCGCCTCACCCTCGACGAAGCGGCCATATCTGAGTTTATTCTTCCTCCTCCAGCGGCATATTCTGTGAATACTTCCTCCATTTCTCGATGAGCTCCGCCATATCCCCGGGGATAGGGGAGTCGAAGCGCACAAGCTCCCCAGTGCGCGGATGGACGAATCCGAGGGTCTTGGCGTGAAGGGCCTGACGGGGGAGAATCCTGAAGCAGTTGCGGATGAACTGGGTGTATTTCGCGTAAATCGTGCCCTTGCGGATTTCGGAGCCGCCGTAGCGCTCATCGTTGAAGAGCGGGTGGCCGATGTAGTTCATGTGGACGCGAATCTGATGCGTACGTCCGGTTTCGAGAATGCACTCCACGACGGTTACGAAGCCGAAGCGCTCGATGACGCGGTAGTGCGTGACGGCGTGCTTGCCGTGATTCCCCTCGGGGAAAACCCTGAACTTCATTCGGTCGGAAGGGTCGCGGCCGATGTTGCCGACAATGGTTCCCTCGTCCTCGCGGATGTTGCCCCAGACAATCGCAACATACTTTCTTTCAATTGAATGCACGAAGAACTGCTTGGCGAGGTTCAGCTGCGCCTCGTCGTTTTTCGCCACGACGAGCAGTCCGGACGTGTCCTTGTCGATGCGGTGCACCAGAACGCCCATGCGCTCGTCCTGCGCGTCGGGTCCCTGCGATATGCCCAGATGCCAGGCGAGGGCATTGACGAGCGTTCCGCTGAAATGCCCGTGACCCGGATGCACGACCATGCCGGCCGGCTTGTTAATCACCAGCACGTCGTCGTCCTCATACACGATGTCGAGCGGTATGTCCTCAGGGAGAATCTCCAGGCCGCGTCTCTGGTAGGGCATCACGAACTGAATCACATCGCCCGGCTTCACTATACAGTTGGCCTTCGCCACCTTGCCGTTCACCCTGATATATTCCGACTTTATCGCCAGCTGAATGCGGTGCCGGGAGGTGTATTCCATGTGCGAGGCGAGGTACTTATCGACGCGCAGGGGAGTCTGCCCCTTGTCGACATCGAAGCGGTAGTGCTCGAACATTTCCTCCGAGCCTTCGGACTCTTCTGAACCGTCGATGTCCGAGGTGCTCTCCGTGTCGTCGAGGAATTCCTCTTGTAGTTCGTCGTCAAATATGCTCATGTCTTCTGAATGTCAAATGTCCGAATGTCAAATGTCCGCCTTGATTTTGTCAGAACTTTACGGGCTTCTTCGCGAGGTCGGTCG
>DJRM01000121.1 GCA_002440085.1 Bacteroidales bacterium UBA6360 | reverse complement strand
ACTAAATTGCGGAAGAACCACAAAAGTCGGGTGAATAATCCCCGATGCCTCATCCTTTCCACGAGGAACCTTTTTAAGTATTCGTCAGAGGCATTTGTAATTCATTGAAATATATCTATATTTGCAGTTGCGAAACAGCTGTTTCGGAAATGGGCGTTTCGCAACTTGGCAAATACGGTTTGCATCATGAGATTTTTTGACAGAAAAGAAGAACTCGCGACGCTGCGCGAAATTCGCGAGTTGTCGCACACGGTCGCGCAGTTTACCGTTGTGACGGGACGTCGTCGCATCGGGAAGACATCTTTGGTCTGGAGGGCTTACGAAGATGAGCCTATATTGTATTTTTTCGTCACGCGGAAGGCTGAAAGCGAATTGTGCGATGACTATCTCTCTGAAATCGAGAGAAAATTGGGCGTGCCTGCGCTGGGGAAGGTGACGCGGTTTTCTGATATATTCGAATATCTCATGAAACTGTCCGTCGAGCGTCCCGTCACCCTGTTCATCGACGAGTTTCAGGATTTTTTCCGCATAAACAAATCCATATACAGCGAAATGCAGAAGATTTGGGATATATATCACACTCGGGCACACATCAATCTTGTCGTATGCGGTTCCATATTTTCGATGATGGCCAAGATATTCAAGGACAAGAAAGAACCTCTCTATAACCGCCAGACACGACTTATGACAGTGCGTCCGTTCGGCCCTGAGGTTCTGAAGGAAATCCTGTCTGAATATAATCCTGATTATAAGGCAGATGACCTTCTGGCCTTGTTTTCATTTACCGGAGGTGTTGCGAAGTATGTCCAGCTGCTCGTTGATTCCGGAGCCACGACAAAGACAAAAATAATTAACCACATCGTGCGGGCTGATTCCGTTTTCATCGGAGAGGGCAAGGCGGTATTGATTGAGGAATTCGGGAAGGACTATGGGGTCTATTTCTCCATCTTGTCCGCAATCGCGCGGGGAAAGACATCACGAGCCGAGATTGAGATCGCCGTCGGCAAGGAAATCGGAGGTTACATGACAAAACTGGAAAATGATTATGAGATCATTACAAAAAAACAGCCTCTGTTTGAGCGCAGTTCGACAAAGAATGTCAGATATGCCATTGACGACAATTTCTTCATGTTCTGGTTCAGATTCATCTACAAGTACAGCTATATGCTTGAGATTGAGAACTATGACAGTGTAAGAGGAATAATCGGCAGGGATTATGAGACATTCAGCGGTCTGATGCTGGAACGCTATTTCCGGCGAGTCCTGATTGACACGCACAGTTATACGCGCCTCGGAGGCTGGTGGGACAGGAAAGGCGAAAACGAGATTGACATTATCGCAGAAAATGAGTTCGACAGAAAGGCCACATTCTTCGAGGTCAAGCGGAATGCCGCGAATTTCAGCAGAAGCCGCCTTGAGGAAAAGGCAGCCGCGTTTCTGCGGGCTACCGGCCGCTTCGACGGATATTCCCTTGAATACAGGGGGCTGTCGCTGAAGGATATGTAGACTACAATTTTATCCCCGACGCCTCTGATAAATAAATCCTCATTCTTTCCTTTTCAAAAGGAAACTTTCCGCATTTTCTTTCCTTTTCAAAAGGAAAGGGTCAATCGCCGGCACTTGTTTGTGGCGAAGTCAATCAATCATCACAAACTGAGCCCAGTATTTTGGGGCGGAGCAGTCGGGACTGGATTTCATGAATGAGACGGCGTCGTTGAAGGCTTGGCGCTTGGTCTTGCCGGTGAAGAGGCTGCGATAGAACTCGGTCATGAAGATGCGGGTGGCCTTGTCCGGGACATTGCCGAGAGCCGCGACGACTGTTTTTGCTCCGGCCATGCGGAACGCCCGCTGAAGGCCGATTATGCCTTCGTCCGAGATGTCTCCCAGTCCGCTTTTGCAGGCGGAAAGAACGACAAGGTCCGTTCCGACAAGGTTCATTCGGGCGATTTCAGACCCCAGCAGAATGCCGTCATCCTCATTGTTATCGTGCGTTCCGGCTTCGTATGTTTCCTTTTCCAGCAGAATGCCGCATCTGTCCAGCGGGTTGTCTTGCTCATCTTCCGCTTTTTCCGCTGCCCTGCGGTAGAATCCGTGCGCCGCGACGTGTATTATCGAGACATGATTCCCTGATATTGCCCTGAATGAGCGTTCCGTGCACTTCTTTCCGGAGTGCGCTGTGGCGGCGATTCCGTTTCCCTCCGCAATCGTGCTGATGTCTCTTATCTCCTTCTCGGTTTCAGGTATGGAGCGCGCGCCTCCCCAAAGTTCGATTCGCTCATATTTTGCAGGCGTTTCCGGTTCATTGCGTCCGGCAAGCCAGCCTGTTGAGCTGCAGTTCCGGATGTCGTAGGTGTCGGACAGGCATCTTCCGTATTCGTCACGTATCGCGGCAATGTTTATGTTGGCGAGTATGTCGATAGGGGAGTAATGTATAATCCTGCCCTTGATGTGCGGTGCAATCGGTTTCCATATTGTCTCGAACAACTTTGTCGAAGAAACATCATAGCAGTTGCCGCTTCTGAGGATGCTTCGTAACTCCGAGCCGGTGCAGAGTTTTAC
>DJRM01000146.1 GCA_002440085.1 Bacteroidales bacterium UBA6360 | reverse complement strand
ATTGCCCTTGCGATTGCCACTCTCTGCTGCTGCCCGCCGGAGAGCGAATCCACGTCGCGCTCCTCATAGTCGGTCATGGAGACCATCTTCAGAACCCTGCGGACTCTCTTCTCAATCTCGTCGGCGGGCACTTTCTGAAGCTTGAGCCCGAAGGCGATGTTGTCATAGACGTCCAGATGCGGGAACAGCGCATATTTCTGGAACACGGTGTTCAGCTGGCGGTGGTGTGGCGGAATCTCCGTGATGTCCTGCCCCTCCATGACTATGTGTCCCTCGTCGGGCTGCGTGAACCCTGCGAGCATCCGGAGCATGGTCGTCTTTCCGCATCCGGAAGGTCCGAGGAGCGTCACAAATTCCCCCTTCCTTATTTTGAGGTTGATGTCCCTGAGAACCTGCACACCGTCAAATGATTTCGAGATGTGCTCGATGTCTATAATGATGTCGTTTGCCATTTTCTATTTGTTCCAGAAGTCGCTGAGCGCCAGATTGTATGTTATTCCGAAATTTGCGGAAAGCTGTCTGTAGGCCGTGTTGGCGGCTACGATTGCGTGAAGCCTCAGCGCCTGCGAGCCTTTCAGCGGATACCAGTAGGCTCCGATACCTCCGAATCCCGTGTGGAGAGGCTTGATTCCCGCTTCAGGGAAGTTTCCGAACATTTCCCAGCCGCCCTTTACGAACAGCGATGCCTTTTCCGCGAAGTCGTATTGCAGCTTTGCAGTGACGAGGGCTTCCTGTGCGGGATTGTCCCATGTCGTGCCGCGCATCATCGCGTCGAGGTTTCCGCTGAATCCTTCGTATTCAAAGCTTTCGCCGATGGTGTAGAACCTCCACCAGCTCGTGCCGAAGGGGTTGCCCTCCTCGTCCCAGTCCTCATAACCACCGACGACATTGACAGAAGCGCGTCCCGTCCATATTTCCTTCGCCTGCGAGTACATGAGACCGAAGGCCATCTTCGAGTCTTCGTACGGTCTCATGGAATACGGGGACGAACTCATCTGGAGCCTGAGGTTGATTTCCTCGCTCGGGGATGTCCAGTCAACGCTTCCTCCCCACTGATAGACCTGCATCCCGGTTCCGAACCATGTCCCGTCCTCAACTTCGATCGGAGCCCCGTTCCAGAAGAACGACGCGAGGTCGAAGTGCATATCAACGTCGTTAGGCTCAAGCTCGCAGAGTCCGATTGCCATCATGTCCTTGCCGAGCGTGAACGTCCAGCTGCCGGCGCGCTCTGTCTCAAGCGTGTAGCCGAGCGTCGCCCAGTCGACCCAGTTCGTCGAGTCGGAGCGCCATGTGTTCGAGTAGAGCGGGGTCATCTTGTCGTCAGGTGCGCTCTTGTACCAGTCAACGCCCATCCAGTGGTTTGAAATGGAATAGGACCACCCGCGACCGAATGTTCCGTCTATGAACGTATAGACAGAAGTGTTTCCGAAACTGAAATCAGTTTCTCCTCCTTTTGTAAGTGGGAAATAGGGATTCGCATCGAAACGCGCCACCGCGCTGACCTCGACGCCGTTCGCTGAATCGGAGCTAACCTCTTGAGCGGAGGCAGCCAACCCACATAGTGTAGCGGCAGTAATTAAAACTATGAGTCTTCTCATTTCTCATAAAAAGAAATTTTAATTAAACATACGATGTGGCTGCCTAATTGCCGCAATCGTTGATGCAAGGAAGGCTTTTGGCCGGTCCCTCCGACCTCACCCACACTTTTGCGGGCGCAAAGATAAATAAATAGTTTATAAAACAGCGGCTTTTATCTAAAAATTATACTTCGTAGCAGCTATTTTTATAGGAATGGGCAGTAATATGTTTCAGTGGGCGCTATAATCTCCGAATAATTACAAACGATTGGCGACGAGCAGGTCGCAGAGGACGCTGATGTCGGGAACTACGAAGTCGGGGGCATGAAACTCGGGTGCGGGTGTTCGGCCGTCTGTAGTCTTGGTCGTGGGTCTTTTCGCTGCGCTGAGGCAGGCTGTCTCGTCGGCTGCGACCTTGCGGGCGGTTTCGAGCGTGGTCTCGCCGGAGAGAACGAGGACTCCGACGGCTCCGGCGTTGTGCGCCATGGCGGTGTCGGTGTAGATTCTGTCGCCGGTCATCACGATTTCGTCCGGAGCGAGGTCGTGGCGCCGCATTATGCCCGTGAGCATGTTCGGGTCAGGCTTGCCGAGGGTTACGTCGGGTCGGCGGCCGGTCGCGTGCTCTATGCAGGCGCATAGGGAACCGCAGTCCACGAGGACCGTCGGCTGGTCGGTAGGACACACGCGGTCCGGGTTGGTGGCGATGTAGGGGAGACCCTGCGACGCCCACCATGCGGCGCGGCAGAGGCGGGAATATTCCAGAGTCGGGTCAAATGCCACCACAAGCGCGTCCGGGCGGTCATCGGCAGAGTCGGCGCAGGTCTCGAAACCGGCCTTCTCAAACTGCGATACCATGCTCGGAGTCCCGAGAAGAAACAGTTTTCGGGCAGACGGGAGATGTTCCTTCAGATAGTCGATTGCGGCAAGAGAGGTTGTATAGACATTGTCTTCAGTCGCCTCGATTCCCATCCCCTCAAGTTTGTCTACATAGTCCGCGACCGATTTCGTCGGGTTGTTGGTCAGGAACGAGTAGCCGATGCCGCTTTCCTGTAGCCGCCTGAGCGTGTCGAGCGTGTAGGGAAAGAGCGTCGAGCCCATATATATTGTCCCGTCCATGTCGAAGGCGATGTGCCTCACCTTCCGCAGCTTCGCCCTGTCCTCTTCGGAGAGGGCGTCATTCTTGTCCAGGTATTCTGTCATGAATCTCAAGTGTCGTTCCCGCAAAGTTAACACTTATGGAGGGATAATTCAAATTATCCGTATCTTTGTGTGCCTCCGAGTGTAAATTCCGGATGACCTGTTGAGGAACGAACTCTAAATAATGACATAATATAATGAAGAACAATTTACTTAAAGCAGTGCTTTGGGGCACGGCACTTGTGGCGACAGGGCTTATATTCTCTTCCTTTGGCTCCCACAACGGTCCGAAAAGCATAATGGTGGGGGATTCGATAACCTGGCAATGGCACACTAAGCGTCCTGATTTCTTTGTGGACGACGACATCGTCTGTGCCGGTGTGAGCGGGCAGGTGACGGCTCAGATGCTTGAGCGCTTCGACAGGGACGTGGTTGCCAAAAACCCGAAATTCGTGGTTCTTCCGCAATTTAGTT
>DJRM01000088.1:245-14012 GCA_002440085.1 Bacteroidales bacterium UBA6360 | reverse complement strand
ACTTTTTCGAGAGCAGCAAGCCCAATCGGTGCCATGCTTTCGCGAAGCAGATTGCTGGGCCTGTGTAAAGAAATGTTCGGAAAAATCAGATGAAACATGATTTTTCCGAACATTTTGATGAATTTGTAAAAGAAAACACGACAAGTTTCCCCTTACAGCGCAGCCATAAATCCGTTAATTATATCCGGGATTCTGCCTTATGGACCCTCCGGTGCGGTCTATCTCACGCTGCGGAATCGGGAACACTTCATTTATGCCTTTACGGAATGCGGCTCCGCGCCCATTTGAATAAGGTTTGGCAGCGAACTCATTCATCGTCTCGACATAGCAATTCCAGCGCTTCAAGTCATAGAGCCGGTTGTATTCCATTGCCAGTTCCACTCGTCGCTCATGCTTCACCGCAGCAAGAAGATCATCCGATTCCTTGACAGCAACAAGAGCCTTGCCTGAAATCTTACGGATACGAGAGACCGCATCAGCGTCACCATTTCTGGAATTGTTCGCACGAGTTCTCACATCATTTATGCACTTCACTGCAATCGTCCGGTCTCCGCCAGTCCGAATAAGAGCCTCGGCATAGAGAAGAAGTACGTCAGCATAACGGATGTGATGGAAAGACCAGGCGTCGTCACCCCACCCTGGTCCACGACGGCTCTCAATCAGGAAAACCTTACGGCTATGATACCCTGTATTCGGATATGTGGAGAAATTAAGCGTCTCTGTGCCGGAAGCTGTCGGAAACTTGTCTCCCGGTTCCACTATGGTATACAGTAGCCTCGGATCCCCGTCCTCAAATTCATCCACAAGACTCTGCGTCGGCTGATCGAAACCATAAGCGCCGGAAGACCTCGGGCTCGCATAGCAAGGAAGGAATGAGCCATAGATGTATTCGGCAGGAATATCTCCCCTGATATTCACAAAGATAGATTCTCTTGACAAATAGCCATTCTCCCTATAAAGGTTCTGGAAATCTGGTTCAAGCTCGAAATTGCCTGAATCAACAACCCTTTTGGCAGCATCCCGCCCATCCGCACAAAAAGCCTCGTCATCTTTTGCGAAATACATATACACACGAGCCTGCATCGCCCACACGGCCTCTCTTGTGACGCGCCCCAATTCTGCGGCAGGAAGCGTCAGCTTTGACGGCAGTGCCGGCTCATCAGCAATCGCCTTCAGTTCAGCCATTATGAAAGAAGCCGTCTCGGCCTCCGTGGCCCGCGTCAAACTCTTGCCGTCAGCGACAGTCAGAGTTCTTGTTGCTATCGGAACGCCGCCGAAAATCTTGCATAGCTCAAAGTGATAGAAAGCCCTCAGGAATCTCGCCTCAGCAACATATCTCGCCTTCACCTCCGCCGTCAGAGGATATCCATTGGCATCAATCATATCCGCCACCGGAACCTTTTCAATCAGGGTATTGCATCGGGCTATGCCCATATACATCCCTTCCCAAAGATTATTCAGATCTTCGTTTGAAGCGAGCGGTTTGCCAAAAGAGAGTTCGGCCGCGGCCTTTCCATCACCCGCATCGGAGCCACCTTTCTCGGAATCATCCGTGGAGATGTTATAGAGATCCATGCGAGGGCGCTCAAAACGATAGAAGTCATTAAGCATCTGATAACATTTTATCAGAGACTTGAACCCGGCATCCTGGGTGTTGAAAAAGCGATCTTCATCCATATTTCCTTTCGGATTGCGAGTGAGGAAATCCGAACATGACACCATAGCGATGACAGAGAGTAATGCAAATATTAGATTTGTTCTTTTCATAACATTCATCAGAATTTAAGATTTAAGCCGACAGTCCAGACACGCGCCTGCGGATAAAAGCCACAGTCTATTCCATTTACCGTCGCGTTTGACGAGCCAATCTCAGGATCAAGACCTGAATATCTTGTAAACGTGAACAGGTTCTGAGCACTGACATAGAGCCGGCACTGACTTATTATGCGGTTTTGCCCGATCACACGATTACAGAAATCATATCCGAGCTGCACATTCTTTATCCTCGCGTATGAACCGTCTTCAAGATAATAGTCAGAGACAAGAAGATTGTCACCCTGAAGTGCAGAAATCCTATGATACCGATCAGTCGATCCTTCACCGTTCCAAGCCCTTGACAAGAAATCAGCCCTGGCATTCATATAACCGGTACCGGACTCAAAGTCAATCAAAGTCATGTTCATCACATCGTTACCCTGTGAGCCCTGAATGAACAAGTTGAAATCGAACCCCTTCCATGCGGCGCCAAGCGTTATGCCGTAGACAAAATCAGGCCACGGGCTTCCGATCATAGTCCTGTCTTTGTCGTCAATGACATCGTCATTGTTCAGATCCTTGTAGCGGATGTCTCCCGGCACTGCCGTCTCACGCTGAGGACTGCCTTCGACCTGCTCGGCATTCTGGAATATCCCGTTCGTAACATATCCGTAGAAATAGCCCACCGGCTTGCCAACCTCAGTTTTTGTCACTACATTCTTATCATATGCATATCCATATATGGCATCACCGTTGCCGAGAGATGTGACTTTATTTCTGTAGGCAGAGATGTTGGCGGACGCAGTGAAAAACCAGTCGCCGAAACCTTTGCGCCAATTGAGGCCGAACTCCCATCCTTCATTCCTCATGGATCCGACATTTGCATACGGATACGATATCAGGCCAAGAGTCGTAGGTTGCGGTTCCTGCATGAGCATGTTGTCAATGTTTTTGGCAAAGTAGTCCGCGACGAAATCGAGGCTGCCATTGAAGAAGCTCAAGTCAAGGCCAATATCAAACTGCCGTGAGGTTTCCCACATAAGCTCAGAGTTTCCGACCGATGTCACGCCGGCACCAATCACGGCCATGGACGGACTTCCGAAATTATATCGGTCGTAAATTGTGCTTCCCCATGTTGACATATAGGCACCGCCGCCGATATTCTGATTACCGATATGCCCATAGCTGACACGGATTTTTCCATCCGAAAGCCACCTTTCCGCCTGTTTCATGAATTTTTCTCCCGAAAAGCGCCATGCGGCCGAAACGGAAGGAAACACTCCCCACTTGTGTCCCTTTGCAAACTTTGACGAACCGTCATAACGAAGATTTGCGGAAACAAGATACCTGCCATCATAGTCAAAATTCATTCTGCCAAAGAATGAAAGAAGCGAACTGGAATACGGATAGCCACCCACCTTCGCGTTCTTCGTCCCTGCAGCGATGACCGCCATATCAGAGTCATTATTAGGCAGTCCCTCTATCGAGGCATCCACAAATGAGCCATTGGTAAGTTCGGCCGACGTTCCGAGCATGGCACCCCATCTGAATTTACCTATGTTTTGGTCGTATGTGAGCAATTGTTCCCAAACATAATAGCCGGAACGCGAATTGTTGGCGATGACAGTGCTTTCGTTTGAATAATCGCTGGCATTGAGTCTGTATTTAGGCTGAAATCCGTCAACCGAACTCCTCGAAAGATTCATGCTGAATCTCGAATCGAACTTCAGGACATCACAGAACTTAATCTCCAAATCCGCACCGCCCATGATGTAGAGGTAATCATAGACACTCTGACGCATCCTCTGGATTTGCGCGACAGGGTTTCGCTTATTTGAGAAAAGTATTCCGGAATACTGCGAGTAGAGATTGTCCGCTTCATAACCGTCATTAATCTGCGAGAGGAGTGCCGGCACATCGACAAGATTGTTTCGGAAAACAGGAGTTATCGGATCCGCGCCCATGGCTGTAAAAATAGTTCCTGTATATGGATTGTTCTCATCAACAAGATGTCTTTTTTCATTGATAAGGCTGAAGTTCCCGGTAATGGATATGTACTTGGAAATCTTGGCATTAAAGTTATTCCTCCACGAGATACGCTGATAATTAGTGCCTTTCACAATACCATCCTGCCCGGTGTAGGCAAGACTTGACATAATGCCGACATTCTTGGAACCGCCGCCGAGACTTACGTTATGGTTCTGCATAAAAGCATTGCGGTTCATGATTTCTTTCCACCAGTCGGTTCCGTCCTCGCCTGTGTTCTTCCGGACGAAATCAAGAACGGCATCAATGTTCTCCTTAGTTGCAAACGCCGGTATTCGAGCCTGACCGGCATTATCCGCCGCAAGGTTCTTGTACTGAATGTATTGCTCCGCATTAAGCATGTGAGGACGCCTCCACGGATTCTGCCATGCGGCATAGCCGTCATAGCAGACCTGCATTCGTTCCGAATATTTTCCGTTTTTAGTCGTGACCACAATGATTCCATTTGCCCCACGAGAGCCGTAGATGGCTGCCACAGAAGCGTCCTTGTGAACCGCCACAGACTCAATATCATTAGGATTGAGATAGTCTATCCCATCTTGAGGCAGGCCGTCCACGATATAAAGAGGCGTGGTGCTTCCCGTAATGGAACCGATTCCCCTTATTCTCGCAACGCTGCCAGCTCCCGGAGTTCCGCTGGTGGAGGTAATTGTAAGACCCGGAACCTTTCCTTGAAGGACATTATTGACGCTCGTCACCGGCATAGCCTTAAGTTCCTTGCCACCTATCACTCCGACCGCACCTGTCATATCCTTCTTAGCAATTGCGCCATATCCCGTAAACACCACACCTTCAAGTTCGTATGCACTTTCGTGGGCAACGATTTCAACATACTGCCCCGGTTTAGCGTTCACAGAAGTTGTCTCAAAGCCAATCATACTGACCGCGAGCACATTCCTCCCAGCCGAAGCCACGATGCTGAACGTTCCGTCCAAATCAGTTCCAACAGCGGAGGACACGTCACCATTAAGTGTCACGACCGCCCCAGCCAATGGTTCCCCGCTTTCGTCGACAACCTTTCCGCTTATACGGCCGTCACTTTGCGCTCCGGCATGGACAAAAGGAATGAACATCGAGAAAAGCGCAGCCAAGAACCACAATTTTCCAGTTATCTGTCTTTTCATTTTCTTATTAATTTAGTGTCATTTATTTCTTATCATTTCTATCGCGAGAAGCAGTGCCCCGGCCTCCGCATCATACCAGAGTTCTTTCTGCTCCCCTTTCACATTTAGTCCGTAGATGTGGGTTATGTAGGCATTGACATTTTTCGCATCCCCCATCGCGGCAGCAGCATACGCCACCATAGTCCACGGATAACCAGAATAAGCCTTGCCGGCAGGCCAATCAGGGAAAACCGAGTTGAATTTTTCATAGACCGACTTTGACCTTGGGTCATCGGCCGGAACAGCGCCAAAGAGACATGGATAAAGTTGAGCCGTCGCATCGGGATAAAACTTGCTCCATGTAGATGGGTTCGCCTTGGCGTAATCATAATTAGCATTGGATTCATTATAAAGGCCGATGATTCCCGCAGTGTTTCCAGAAAGCAGGGCATCCAGATTTGAAGGCGTCTCTATGAGTCCTGCCTTTTTCAGGCCAATAGCCGCACGCAGTCCCATATTCACCTCGCTATTGTCCATCAGATACTTGACAGCATAGCCATAGTGCGCGATGCTCAGAAAATCATTAACATTCTCTCCAGGCAAGGTATTCTCCTGACAATCAATCGTCTTTATCATAGCTGCCGCAACCAGACTGAGTTCATCCTTGTGACCGACAAGCCAGTTCCGGCATCCGTCCGAAGTGTCAGAAAACCGCAAGGCGAGTTCAAGAAACGTCGCGGCATAGGAATCCACTGAATCGTATGTACCCTTTGTAGTCTCATCAGGAGCCACATAGTCATATACAGAGCCGGCAATTTCATTCGAGTTATATTGCGTCGAAGTTCCGTTGAGTTTGCCGAAATACCATGACATATATTTTTTCACGACCTCAAGATTTTGTTCCGTAGGCTCGGTCAGCAATGCCAAAGCCGCGAAATGGGCAAAATATGGAGTTATCTTGCTGTTTTCTGCCTCATTATCCTTTATTGCGCCTGAAGGAAGCTGAAGTGAGCGGATATATGCCGTCTGGTACGAACGTACATAATCATACAACACTGACATATCCGACTCAACACTTCCGCTGTCTCCTCGCGAAGGAGGAGGCAACGTGTTCGAAGACGAGTCACATGAGCAGGACACTGAAACAATAAGGCCGAGTGCGACCGCCACCTGCATTACCCTATAATACAATTTCATAAACACTACCATTGCCTATATGCCTCCACTTCATAAATTCCGATTCCCCACGGGCCGCTGGCGTTCCCGAAATCAAGCCTAATGAAACGCACATCACGCTCTGGGAATGTTATGTTCATAACAACCTTGGTCCACACGGTTTCTCCCGGCTCCCTCGGCTCAGGCACAGATGACCAGTCGGTCACATTGTAAACCTCTTCAAATGATTCACCGCCTTCAGAGACGGTTATTTTCATATCCTTTGCGTATGCCCCGCCATCCATGGAAATCACTATATTATTTATTTCCGTTGCCTCTCCGAAATCAATCGTAGCCCAATGAGTCTCGTGGGTCTTGTCGCACTGCCACATGTTTGCAAGTTTTCCGTCAACAAGATGGAATTTTGAATCAGGATTAGCCTCACAGTCGGCATCCGCCGTTTTCTGAAGAGCGACATTGACAGCATCAGGAGCATTATAAATCTCAAATTCACCCAACGTCATATTATATGGCGTCACACTATTATAGAGCGCAGACAAACGCACGAATTTCGCATTGACCGGGGCGAACTTTATCTTCTTCACGCCGTTGTCGGTTCCGTTCGAGAGCCAGCCGGTCTCTTCCGCTATGATGGTAAAGGCCGTTCCATCCTCCGAAACTTCAAGCTTGTAGTCTGTCGCCGCAGCATTAGGATCCCATTTCGTCACGACCATGTTGATTTCCGAAAGTTTTTCAAGTTCAATCATCACCCAACGGTCAGAAGAAGGCTCGTTGTCGGATGCCACCCAATACGACTTTTCATTGCCGTCATTCACATTCTCAGCAAAGAAGCCAGAGAAAGGCACTGAGGCAGTTGCCTTTGCCCCTATAGCCAGATTGGGATTCTCGGTAGGCTCTGCCGGCCAAATGTAGGTAAAGCCCGAAAGCGAACGCTCACCTTTGTGGTTTGTAACAGATACGGCACCGGTTTTTCCGAAAGCGCCGAGGACAGCTGTTATTGTCTCCGAGTCCACTATTTTGAATGACTCTGCATCCATGCCACCAAAAGTTACCCGAGTTGCCGTGTTGAAATTAGTACCTTTTATTGTTATTTCATCTCCGGCTTGTCCTTTCTCCGGCCTGAATGACAGAACCTTCGGCCATTCAGAAACAGTCGTTGGCGTTTCCGGGTCGTATGGATTGGCACCGAAGCCGTCCTTTCCGCATGATTGAACCAGCATAGAAACGCATGCCAGCATCATTAGCACATGAATTGATGTTTTCATTATTCAGATATGTTTGGTTATTAATTTCTGTTAGACTTCACATCCGAAGCGTAATCCTCATAGTCCTGAAAAAGACGTACCGTGCGCTCTTCCCCGACGCGAAAATCCCATAATGGATCACTGAATACGCCCGGAAACTGATAACAGAGCACCTTCTCAAAATTGTCCAAAAGGTTAAGGTCATGAATAATCTCATCTATCGGACGAGGATAGAGAGACATGTCGGGATTGAAAAGAAAGGCCTCAAGATCGAACCACAGATGAGAGCCAGCCGCATCACAGAAACTCTGCAGAAGTTCGGCAGCTTCCTTGCCGGTAAGATCTCCTTCCGGCATTCTCGCGAAACCGAAAGGACAGAGTATGTCAAGGTTTTCCAGCAGAGCCGGATAGGCGTCTGCGCCGTCCGAGACACCCATACTGTTAGTTGCCAGCATGACAGGCTTGTCAGGAGCCAACTTTTGTGTAAATTTCTTGAATTCACGGAAAAAGTCAGCAATTTCTTTTTTACGAATGCTTTTCATTTTCGACGTCTGCTCCGAATTATACAGATTCCCGGCACACTCTTCAGAAACATAAAAGCCATAGAATGAATCATGATGACCATAACGCTCCCAAAGTTCAGCTGCAACATTCTTATGCCACTTGAGCGATTCCGCAGTGAAATCGAACCAGGCGAACATCCCGACTCCCATCATAACCTGCATTCCAAGAACATCAGCCTCCGAAAGTATAGCTTCAAGAGGGTCTTCCACAGTGATGTGCATCCGCCCAGGATACAGTGCAGACGGATAGAACGCACGTCCCTTATAGTTCTCAACGGTGGTGGAATGCTGACCGACGTAGTCATTATTTCTGAATACTTCCTGAATGACAATGACATCCATTCCAATCTTATGCATCGAACGCACCATCTCGCGCCACTGCCCGTCAGTAAGAGACTTTATATCCTCATTCCAATGCTTGCCCTCCTGTTCGCTCCAGTGATAAATGCCAGCCCATGCACCGTCAATCAGACGAGTCGAACGTATGTCTGACTCCACGACCTCAAAATCGCGCGTCAATTCATACACTTCACCGCCGGCCGCCATTACCTTCAGCGAAATGCAATTCTTTCCTTTCATTCCGGCAGTTTCCACAGAACATCCTGACTGATGACTCTCCCCGGGCTTCAGAGTCACGGACTCCTCAAGAAGAAGCACGCCATTCTCAATAGGCCCGAGATACAAATATATAGTATAGGTATCAGGAGACTCATTCTTGTTTACGATTCCGGCACGAACATCAAGATCAACCTTATTCGTAACTGTTCCCGGAGGTATAAGAGTAAGACCGGCGTAGTCGTCATTTTTAGAACACGAACACAACATCGTCAGTATCAACACATTAAAAAAGAGATAGAATTTCTTCATTATCAATATAACCATATTATTATATTTAATTGATTTAATAATGTCGCAAATATAATTAATATTTTTTAAAAACATACCTATATTTGATAAATTTAATCAAAGAGACAGATTTTTTAATCAGGCGTCAGATCTGTACGTTTCCGTCCTCGACGAGAATGCAAAAATGTGGTATTTGAGCACGGCGTCACTATATGAAACCTTGGAAAAGACAATCATCACCATATCATCAAAACGTTCGGAAAAATCAGAGAAAGCATGATTTTTCCGAACATTTTGATAAATTTGCAAAAAAAATTTGCCATGAGAAGGAAAATCAGCGAACGGTTGTCGGAATGGAAAGACAAGACCGGAAGAATGCCGCTCATCGTGGATGGAGCCCGGCAGGTAGGCAAGACATACATCATTCAGGAATTCGGGAAAGAACAGTTTGAGACCACTGTCTATCTGAACATGGAGACGGAGACCGCGCTGTCCAGACTGTTGGAGTCCGAGATTACCCCCGATAAAATTATACAATTCATCGAAGCTCTCAAGAATGTAAGAATCATCGCAGGAAAGACACTGATTTTCTTTGACGAGATACAGGCCTGCGAGCGGGCGCTGATGTCACTGAAATATTTCTGCGAACAGGCTCCGCAGTTCCATGTGGTGGCGGCCGGCTCGCTTCTTGGGGTGGCCATAAACCGCAATAGATGCCCATTCCCGGTCGGCAAGGTGGAAGAATTGAGGCTATATCCGCTGGATTTTGAAGAGTTTCTCTGGGCAACAGGAAAGGAAAGCCTCGCGTCGGAAATCCGGAGCCACTTCAAAGCTGACGAAAAAATGCAGGAAGTCTGGCACGGCATGGCATTAGATTCCTACCGGGACTATTTTATCGTCGGCGGGATGCCTGCAGCCGTCGCGGAGTTTGTCAGAACCGGAAGCTTCATCCAAGTTCAGCAAATACAGAACAGCATCCGGAACCAATATGTCGCGGACATGGCAAAATACGCCGACAATCCGACAAGTGTAAAAATAAGGGCCTGCTACAATTCCATCCCCATACAGCTCGCCAAAGAAAACACTAAATTCCAATACAAGGTCGTGCAGAGGGGCGGAACAGCGACGATTTTCGGGGAAGCAATCGAATGGCTCGAATTCGCCGGCATAGTAATCAAATGCAGACGGCTTGAGCATGGATTTATACCTATAAAGGCATACATAGATTTGGCCGATTTCAAACTGTACATGGCAGACATCGGACTGCTTACGATGGCTTCCGGCATCCCGCTGCAAACGATTCTCTCGCCGGTCGAGGAAGACAACACATACTTGGGAGCTATGACGGAAAACTTTGTTGCCCAAGCACTTGTCGCAGGCGGACATTCCGTGAACTATTGGCAAAGCGACGGCAAGGCAGAGGTTGATTTTGTCCTGCAGCTCAACGGTAAGGTTGTGCCAGTTGAGGTCAAGAAAGGTAAGAGAAACAGGTCCAAGAGCCTCGGGATCTTTGCGGAAAGGTACAAATCGGAATATGCCCTCAGAATCTCGAAAAAGAATTTCGGGTTTGAGAACGGGATTAAGTCCGTGCCGCTTTACGCGGTGTTCTGTATATAAGCAGGCGGCGGGAGGTCGGGTGACCTCCCGCCGCCGCGTTCAGTGAGCCTTGGCGCTCACCTGGGGATTTTCCTTACGGAATTATTTGAGCGGGCACCAGAGAAGAAAACACCCGGAATTTAGAAACCTTCCAAAAGGGTGCCACTCTCTTTCTGCTCTTTCTGCTTCTCGTACTTTCTGCGGTATACATCGAAGATTTCGGCCTCACGCCGGGCTTCCTCGATTTCGGAGGCAAGAGCCCTGCGCTTCTTAGCACGGAGCTTCTCCAACTTCCTGCGCTCCTTGGCCTCCCGCTTTTCTTTCCTTATCCGCTCCTTTTCCTGCCACTTGGCCTCACGCTCGGCATCTTTGCGCGCCTTGGCTTCTGCGCGAGCCTTTCGACGAGCTTCCTTCTCTGCCTTTTTCAGTGCGGCTTTGTAAGCCTTCGGATCTGCAGTGGCAAGGGAATCAAGTGCAGCCCTTTCGACAGCGAGACTGTCACTGGTGGCGAGGGAATCAGCGGCGGCGGTGCCGAGAGAATCACGCAAGGCGGCACCGGAAACTCCCGGTCTGCCAGACAATGCAGAGGAGTCTTTAAGAGCCGCGAGACTGTCACTTAAGGAGAGCGAGTCCCGCCCGGCAAGAAGGCTGTCACGAGTCATCAGACTGTCCCTCAGCGAGAGGGAGTCGGCAAGAGCCTTTTCTTTCTCAAGCCGTTCGCGGCGCAGGGCATCCTCTGCGGCACGGACTTTCTGGAGGGAGTCACGTACGGCTATCTCCGCGTAGATGCCCTTCATATAGCCCGGGAAATATCGCTCTGTCTCACGGAACTGCGCACGTGGATGCGCGAGATAGGAGGTTCGTTCGGGGGAACGGTATTCGGCGTCGGTGACGGCATGGCGGTCGGCAGGACGGCGGTCTGGCTGCCAGTTAAAGCCCTTGAGCATGCGTTCCTCCTCCTTCATCTGAACAATCGGGTAGGCGTCGCTCTTGGCCGTCTCATAGTAGTAGATGCGCTGGATGCTTCCGTCGGAGAATGAGGCAGAGAGCATTTTAGAATCGGTCTTGTTCACCGTGGCGAGAGCGTCGTTTTCCTTGATGAAGAAGAGCGCCTGAGCACCTCCGAGAGCATCAAAACGGCGAAGCCCGCCTCCGTTCTCGAAGAATGCCATCATCTCTGCGGACTTTATCTGGTCGTAGTGAGTCGTGTCTTCCTCAATTGTTATGAACGCGTCGGACATGAGGCTCGCCCTGTCCATTGCACCATTGCGAACGACCACATAGATGCTGTCCGCAGCGTACTGCCGAACGGTTTCCTGCCAGACTATAGGCTCGACATAGAGACGCGCCAGGGAGTCAAGGTCACTGTAGAGAAGCGAGTCGCAGACAATCTGAGCGTCTTTGCGGAAAAGACGGACGTTCCTGAGGGCTGTCATGAACCCTATTTTCGTCGAGTCGAGCGGCACTGCCAAAGTGCTGTCCGCCCCGGAGGCAAGCGTGTCGGAGACCGCCAAGGAGTCAACAACTGAAAGGGAGTCCGCCGCGACCGAATCAAAGGCAGACACAGAGTCCGCCACGGCGAGCGAATCATGAACACTCTGTCTATAAACGCTTTCTATCGAAAGGCTATCCCCGACAGCGGAAAGAGCACCGCCAGACATAGCAAGGCTGTCAACTGCCTGAAGGTTCAGACTGTCAAGCACGTGTCCCCTAAAAGAAAGCATGTCCGTCGTGTCTGACTTCATCCCAAGCCCCTCCCCTTTTGCCGTGACCGGAGCCTTTCCGCCGGTCGTTTCCGCAGGCTTCCCAATGTCCTCTTTGCCGTCCTGTGCTCCTGCCGGAACATCCGTTTTTCCGGCCGCCCGCTTTGCCCTTATCTCCTCCGCCGCCTTCTTCGCCGCATAGTTGGCGTCATTCTCCATCGCGGCCTGCTCCGCCGCCTTTGCCGCTTCCTCGGCCGCCTTCTTCCGGAAAGTCCCCACGGCGTCAACCTCAAGGTTCTTTATACGCTCGGCGGACTGCGCGAGTGATGCCGAGTCCACCTGGAACTTCATAAGAGTGTAATAGTCAATGAAGTCAGCCGCAACATAGACAGTGTCGTCCTGCCCCCGGTCGTCAGTTGTCTTCGCGATGATGGCCGGATTCCGCCGCATGCTTATCCGCGCAAGGCTGTCCCTGTATTCCGCACGACCGGCTACGGCAGAGATGTTCCTCGTCGTATCGATAATCTGCACATTTCCGAGCATCGTCACGTCGTTCAGCGCCCTGTAGTAATAGACCGAATCGCACCAGGCCTCCTCATTTTCGGACATAAGGTGCACATTACGGTTGAAGAGGAATATCTCCCTTGCCCTGTCGTACCATCCGGCATCGGCCGAAAGCATGTTTTCCTTGTTCCACATGTCCGTGCCGCGCCCAAACGTCGCGAAGGAGGTCTCGGAACGGTAGTCGAGCTCGTTCGTCTTCACGAAAACGGTGTCCGAAAACATGTTGACATCACCACGGAATGTGAAGAGCTTCGCCTTCGAGTCATAACTTCCGTCGATGCTCTCTATAATCTGCCCGTCCTTGTCTCGCATCGCCCCTCCGTCACGGAAAAGTGCCACGCTGTCCTTGGTGTTATAGTCCAGATTCCTGGTTCTCAATGTATTGTTGTCCTTGTCCGTGAGCTGCACGAGAGAGCCGCGGAACTGCGCGAGGTTGTCGTCGATGAGATATGTGAGCTTGTCTCCGGTAAGGACTGTCTCCTCCTGAAGAATCTGCACGTTGCCTATTGCATCGAGATATTTGCCGTCCACGCTCCAGAAAGCCGTGTCGCAGAGAAGATAGGTGTTGTTATGGAAGAAGCGAGCCGGGCCTATGACCTTTCTGTAGGCGCTTCCCTCAACATCGACGACCTGCGCCGACTTGGAACTGATGAGCACCACGAGGCTGTCGCTGTCCTCCTGCGACTGAGCCGCGGCATGATGGGGAAAAAGCCAGACCAGGGCGACGGCAATTCGCAGGACACGCCCTAAGGATGACATATTTCCGAATATATTTTTCAATGGAGACATTCTCTTACAGGTCAGGTTTCACCGGACGATGTTCAGTCCTTCCTTATTTTCTCCGAAAGCCCTGCATGCTCGAATTCGCAGTCGGCAAAAATCGGGTCTATGGTTATGTAGGTCGTGGAAATCTTCTCGTTGAGGAATTTCTCTATCGCCTCCATCGAGAGCTTGTTCCTTGCCGCCCCGAGCATCAGGCTGTAGTCCTCGCTGAAGGACGCCGGATGGGACGGGATTATCGTATCGACCCTGATTATCTTATAGACGAGCTGCCCGCTTCGTCCCTCGTTGTCAAGCGACTCGACCGGTTCGGAGATTTCTCCCTCCGAAAGGCCGCTTATGGCATTGTAGTCCGCAGGCTTGAGCTGATCCTTCTCGAAATAGGATGAGC
>DJRM01000088.1:0-215 GCA_002440085.1 Bacteroidales bacterium UBA6360 | reverse complement strand
GGCCTCCGTTAGTCCTGGTCGCGGCGTCCTGGGACCAGAAGCGGGCTGCCATGTCGAAGCTTATCTTTCCTTCGTTAATCTCCGTCCGGAGACTGTCAAGGGTCTTGAACGCCTTTTCCCGATCTTCAATGGTGTATTCCGGCTTCAGGAGGATGTGCCTCGCGTTGAACTGGTCGCCCTTCTTCTCAAGAACCTCGATGAGGTGGAATCCGTCC
>DJRM01000095.1:614-3067 GCA_002440085.1 Bacteroidales bacterium UBA6360 | reverse complement strand
CGTCCCGAACACCTCGAACTCCATCAGATACTGACCGCCCCTCCTCGATATGGCGATGCGCCTCCCGTATCCGTCCCTGCCGACAAGCGGCTTGACTGAATGCTCGATGCACGCAATCTCATATTTGCATTTGCCGAGACCTCTCCCCATAAGGAAGCAGTCCACCTCATTGCGAGGGAAATCCTCATCATTGAAGTCAATGTACATATACGACCCGTTGCCGAGAAATCCATATTCTCCAGAAGCCGTCACCAAGACTGGGCTCCCGGAAAGCTCCAGCCTCATATCCTTGAACGGAGAGTTCGCATCCGAAACCGCATCCGAGAAGTTCATCCTGGGACGCACCTTGTATAGTTCCTTGTTCACGTTCGACAGTTCGCCACAAATCGTTGAGACCGCCATCGACTCGCCCGTGAACCCCGTCTCCGTGTCCATCCACCAGAACGACAGGAAATACTTCTGCCCTGTAACCGGAGCGAATCCTATCCTGTCAATGTATGCTTCCGTGATGTCTGCGTCGCCCCAGTCGGGAGAGAAGGCAGGAGTTATGATGACGATATTGTTCCAGCCGGAAGAAACTCCCGTGCTTGTAGTCTGCGACATCTTCACCACGAGCCTGTGATGCTCCGACGGCTGGTTCAGCCCAACGAATATGATCCTGTCGGGCATAACCCAGAAATCATCGTAGTCCACCTCAGGGACATCCGATGTATAGACCGGAGCGGACTCCAGCATTGTCATCCCGGCAAGTGCCCTATTGGTATTGATGCGCACGAACGCATTGTGCGCCGTCAGCTCAGCCGCCTTGCCGAACGTCGAGATGCCTTTCATCCTCTCGGCGAGAACCGCCCATTCCTTCATCTGGCCGTCGCTCAACTTGCGGAACGACCTCGATATGGATGTAAGTCTGTTTCTGCTTACTGCCTGTGATTCCGTCTTGACGTGAGAATGCTGACAGCGTGACGAAAGAACCTGACGGCCTTTCGATACCCTCGCGGTCACATCCCCTGCAGAACCCTTGAACTCGTTGAACGCTATTGACGGAAGAACTTTCATTATCTTATCTCCTTAAAACCGAAGCCAAGATAGACATAATATAAACCATTGGAACAGATATNNCCGGGAGATCCTGGACAGGGTGTTGCGGCTCACGGCCTGCGCCGGAGTCGTTATGCTGCTGTGCTGTGATTTCGAAGAAAGAATCGTCCTGCCCTTCATACTCCGGGCAGTGACTCCCTTTGCGGAGCCCGAGAAATCGCTGAACGCTATGGATGGCCTGACTATCATTGTGTCTGATTTAGTCAAGCAGCCTTGCGATTCCGATTACAAATATACAAAAATATATTAGTAATTGCAATTTAATATGTTAAATATTATAATCTTATGTATTGCTTTATATAAATAATGAAGACAATGAATGATATTGTGAGCGGTATCCTGTGATAGTATCCAATAGAAGGTATTTGATGTGAAGCTGCTTTGTATGAACATTGGGCTTGTTATCGGGTACTTCAAATATTACCTCGCTTGTGGCGGCTGAAGGTATTGAATTCGAAAGACAATTCCGCATTTTGCCGGGATTTCTTCCTATTCCTGGTTCTCCAATTTGAATTTTAGCGAGCATCCTATATCTCTCCGGTGCCGATGTCCCGCAAAGGGTCAGGCGGTAACATAGTACCAGTATCCCATGTTGGTTTTTCAATCCGCCTAAATAGTCCATACTGAAAATCGGGAATGGCTCGAACGCTTGCGGGGTAGGGCAATGCTCATTGCCGAGTTGTGCGAATCCGTGGTAGGCTGAAACGAATAGATTATATCCGCTTATGCTGTTCTTATGGCCGAATGGCGGTTTATGAGAGGCAACCCCATCGGCCAGTTTTCTCCACTTTAGCTGTTCTGTATGTTCAAGGCTCTGCCAAGCATTTATCGCTCGTTTATGAAGGTCCGCCTGTATCAATTGGTCTGGAGTTCCAGAGAATTGAGAGTATGGCTTGCTGCGGAAGTAGCAGATGCCGTTTCGATGATAAAATGTGACGTTGCCCACGGATGACCAGCAGTCTGAAAATTGGATATTGGGAATGTATTTTGGCATAATAGGGTGTTTGATGATTACAAGTCTTTACCACATAAGGGATTCATAAGGGGAACAATATGGTTTGTCAGTAGCGAAATCCTAAGTCGAAACCTCGATTGCGAACACTAATGAACCTATGATAAATTTACAGAAAGTTCTGCATATAATCAAGTTGTATATTGGACTATATGGCGTTCATATAAAGTTTTACTTCGGATATATATTTATAGAATAGATATTGTTCAGGCGTATGATGTGGCTCCATTATGCACTGACCTTGGAGCGTGTGCACCTCTACCGCTCGACTCGTAGGAAGTCGGAAAGGGCGATGCGGAAGCATCGTTCTTTCTGTCTTCCGGAGAGTGAGCAGGCAAGCCGA
>DJRM01000095.1:0-566 GCA_002440085.1 Bacteroidales bacterium UBA6360 | reverse complement strand
CGATTGAGGCGAGAGATGACGGCCTTTCCGGCTCTGGTACGGAAGGTTGAATCAGGGTGGAACGGCAACACACTTCGGACGTGTGAGCCGGGCCGGCGGAAGGGGCTTGAGTGACGGAGTGGAGTCGGAGGATTGGAGCGGTTCAGGCTGACGAGACAGTATTGGCTCGGCAGACTCCGCGGAAATCCCGCAGCCGCAACGTAGGAACTGAAGCCCCTGGAGCGTATAGGCCCGGCACAACAGAGAGCGGAGTGACAACGTAGCGATTCCGCTCTGCGAGTCTGGGAGAGACGGTGTGCAGAGTAGCGGAACGCCGTCTGTCACAGTCTCGCGTATCCGCTCGCCCTCGGAGGATGTGTCGGGAACGGAGTGGACGACACTTCCGGAGAGGATGAAGCGGGCGTCAAAGAAATCAAGGCGAAGCCTTACCTCTTTCCCGGCAGGTCTGGTGCGGACGCAATGGAGCGTAAGCGTAATGGAGTCCGTGCCTGTCCTGCCCATAGGGAGTGGCGAGCCGCGCTTCTCTGGCCGCAAGGCCTGTGAAGCGTGGATGAACGAGCCTCTCC
>DJRM01000103.1:7668-9440 GCA_002440085.1 Bacteroidales bacterium UBA6360 | reverse complement strand
TGAATCGGCATTATGAATCCGCCGAACGGACTCATCTGCGCACCGAGCGCGACATGACTGTCATAGAGACAGGTTTTCTTTTCAGATGCTGTATTTTCCATTACAAATTCATTTCTGTTCCTGCCCGGCAAATACGCCCGGCACAGATTTTACGGTACCGACAAACGAAACCACAGAGGGCGGGCGCGGCACTAAAGCCGGTCATCCGAAGTCCCGACATGACCGTTTATGAACGACGGTTCAAGGTATCCTTTTTCGATTTCCGAAATTTCTCCGACCTGCGCCGCCGTCAGTTCCTGTTCATCCGTACAAAAATATGAAATAATTGCCGATTTCAATGCCTGAAGGCCTATATTTTTTTCATCCAGGACGGATTTCAGGTTCAAAACCCTCTGCTCCACAGAATGGACTCCCTTGCTTTCAAGCTTGGCGCGGGAGGGAGTTATGGCCGACGACATCGTGGCAAAGTCGAGATTGTAGAGAAAGGTGCCGTGGACTATGCCTACGCCGTTGGGCTTGAGCGAGAATGCATTGCCGGAGACCTTCTTCCCATCGACAAGCACGTCGTTGCGTCCGGAGACTTCCGCATTTATGCCGATGCTGCTCAGGAAGCCGGCGAGTTTTTCGAGATACTCGGCGAAAAGTTCCGCGACGTCAGTACAATGCCTTATGTATGAAATCATTATATTTCCCTTGTCAGCAAAGACGCATCCGCCTCCGCTCTTGCGACGGTACATCGCGATGCCGTGTTCCCTGCAATAAGGGACATTTACCTCGGCGTTCATGTCCTGATTGCGCCCAAAGATTACAGTGGGCTCCACCTGCCAGATGAAGAACGCCCCGTCATTGTTCCACGCGCCCTTTTCTCCGTCCGTGGAACTGTTTTCCGATGTTCCACGTCGAATGCCGATGAGTTCGTCAAGATGCTCCGCGGCATATTCCTCCATCGAGAGGTAGAACACCAGACGTCGGTCAGCACCGTTGGTGTCCGGAAGTGATAGATAAGTCATTTTCAAATAATTATAATTGTCCCCAAGTTGGGGGACCTTTTCGAGAACGAAAGTTCAGACATTCCAGATGAACTTGGGAAGAACGCGGACTATGTAGCTTTCGGTGACAACGTGACCCGGAAGGACGTGATGGGTCATCATCTCGCGGCTGGGGAACAGGCGTTCGTAGTCAGCCTTGATTTCCTCGCCCAGAAGCGGGTCGTGCTCGGTGTAGTGGCAGAGAATCCTGTCGGGGAGCATCCCCGGAAAGGCCTCCTCACCGGTCGGAGTGACGCACTCGTCATTGCCCACGGGAAGAGGCCAGTCAAGGAACTCCTTCACGTCGTCCTCAGTCACGGTAAATTCCGTCACGCCGTCCGAACGGGGACCGAACCACTTATTTTTGCCAAGGTGCTTCTGAATTGTCTCGTACGGGTTCACCGCCGGGTTTATGACAAGTTCGGGTCCTCGGAAATCACAGCAGATAGCATAGAAGCCACCGAGCGACGTGCCGAGGACGGCGGCGACATCACCGCCGCCCAGCAGCCCGTTTATCTTCGCTATGGATTCTCCCGGATGATGGTTCAGCTCAGGAGCCACCCAGTCGAACTGGGGATAGTATTTCCTCAGGAAGTTGACGATGCCGGACTTTGCCGACCCGCCGAAACCGTGGAGCCACAATATCTTCCGCATACTATTCTATTACTTGTCTTCAATCGTCCCTTCCCCAAAAACTTTTCCAAATAATTGAAGGAGAGGGTATGCATAAAAGGATGGGATGCA
>DJRM01000103.1:0-7620 GCA_002440085.1 Bacteroidales bacterium UBA6360 | reverse complement strand
GGATGAATACCGCAGCAACCTGGTGGTTGTGAGGATTTCATCAAGACGTCAAACGCAGCAGGCCGCCTTTTATGCGCCCCGCTACAAGTTGAATTGTTCCTTCAGCTGCACAATCTTCGCATCGGCATTGTCGCCGTGCGCCCCGAAATAGAACTTGATTTTCGGCTCGGTTCCGGACGGACGCACGGAAACGACATCACCCTCGGCGGAATAGAACTGAAGAACGTTGGACGAAGGCAGCCCCGTCTGCTCAGGCTTGAGATAGTCGATGACCTTCACCACAGGCGAGCCGGCAAGCGACTTCGGCGGGTTGTTCCTCATCTCCACCATGATGGAGGCGATTTCCTCCGCACCTGCCTTGCCCTCACGCACGAGGGAGACAAGGGCCTCGCGGTAGTAGCCGAACTCCCTGTAGATGTCCTGAAGAAGCTCATAGAGGGTCTTGCCCTGATCCGCAGCCCATGCCGCGCACTCGGCGACCATGGCGCATGAAATCGGAGCGTCCTTGTCGCGGACGAACTCCCCGACGTTGAATCCGTAGCTTTCCTCTCCTCCGCAGACAAACTCGCCCTTGCCCTCGTTCCGGCGGACAACGTCGGCGATGTACTTGAAGCCGGTGAGGACATTATATATCTTCACTCTGAACTTTTCGCAGATTGCACGGATAAGTTCAGTCGTTACAATCGTCTTAACGCAGTAGCACCCCTTGTGGAGCGTCCCGAGCTCGGAACGGCGGCGAAGAATGTAATACGTGAGGATGGAGCCGGTCTGGTTGCCGTTGAGCAGCACCATCCTGCCCTTGTCGTCACGCACTGCGATTCCAACGCGGTCGGCGTCAGGGTCAGTCGCGAGCACGAGGTCGGCGTTCTCACTGTCGGCCACGGCAATGGCCATTGTGAGCGCCTCGCCGTTCTCCGGATTCGGGGACTGGACAGTCGGGAAATTCCCGTCGCTGATGTCCTGCTCGGGAACATGATAGACGTTCTTGAAGCCAACGCGGTCAAGAAGCGCCGGGACGATGCGCACGCCCGAGCCGTGAAGCGGAGTATAGACAATCTTCATGTCGGAATGACGCGCGACGGACTCCGGCGAAAGCATGAGAGTCGTCACGGCATCCATATATGCCCTGTCCATCTCGTCGCCCATGAGAGTAATCTCTGCGCATTTGTCGCCCGGTTCAAACTTCACCATGGAAGGATCGGTAATCTTGTTCACTTCTGCGACGATGTCCTTATCGACAGGCGAGATAATCTGCGCCCCGTCGCTCCAGAACACCTTGTAGCCGTTATATTCCTTCGGGTTGTGGGAGGCGGTAATCATCACGCCGGCAGTCGCCTTTTTCTCCCTCACGGCAAAGCTCAGGAGCGGAATCGGACGCAGACGGTCGTAGAGCCAGACATCGATTCCGTTGTTCGCAAGCACATGAGCCGTAATTCTGGCGAACTCGGCGCTGTTGTTCCTGCTGTCGAAGGAGATGCAGACCGAGTGGCTCTCGCCCGGGACGTTCTTGAGAATGTAGTTCGCAAGTCCCTGGGTTGCCATCCCGACCGTATATTTGTTCATCCTGTTGGTTCCCACGCCCATCTTTCCGCGAAGTCCGCCCGTGCCGAACTCCAGCTTCCTGTAGAAAGCATCCTCAAGGGCAGCCTTATCGCCGGAATCAATCAGCTGATGCACAGCCTCTTTCGTTGCATCGTCATAATCCCCGAGAATCCAGGATTTCGCATTTTCCATGTAGTCCATAAGTCTCAATATTTTAGAAAATTACACATATTTCATCCCATGACCGACCCGAACGCCGCATCCCGCCAAGGTTCATAATCGGCTGCGCAAAAATACAATAAATATCGTTCAACCAAAAGGGATTTTATAGTAATTTTGTCGCATGGATATGAATCGAAAAAAGAATTGTCCCCAAAATATGGATTCGCTTGCGGAGTTTATCGCAGAGCATTACGGGGACGACCCGGACAGGCTGGCGCTGCAGCGGGAAAAGTGGCCGTGGATTGATGTCTTGGCGGCTGTGAGCACGCTTGTGAGCAGGCGGAAACTGGCCGGTAAGGCGCCTGTCTGGGCCACTGCCGAGGGGCTGGTGCTTCCGAGGACATTGTCTGCGGAGCAGTGCAGCGGAGAAGCGGCGGCACGGCACAAGGCACGGACAATCAGGGAGTTCCTGAAGGGAAACAGCAAGGACTGCGCGGATGCTTCTGAAATCCTTCATGGTGGTGTATCGGTAAGTGCTGACGGAGGCAATGCCGGGCAAAACGCGGGAGCAGAAGAATGCCGGTGGCGCATCGCCGACCTCACCGGAGGGCTCGGCGTGGATTGCCTTGAGTTCTCGAAAGTGGCGGAGGCGGTGCTCTACAACGATATGCTGCCGGTGCTTGCGGAGGCGGCGGAGCACAATTTCAGGGTGCTCGGCGCCGGGAACATTGAGGTCTGCTGCGCAGAGGTAAGTCCACGGACGCTCGGTGCGGACGACGAGGGAGGCTCTGATGCGAAGGATGCCGACAATGACTGCCCAAAGAGGAACAGCATGACTGAGTGCGACAAGTCAGATGAAGGGGTATGCGATTTCGACGGAGGCCTTCGGGAAAGGCTGGATGCATTTCGCCCGGACGTGATTTATCTCGACCCGGCGCGGCGGGACGGATGCGGAAGAAAAGTGTTCCTTTTGGAGGACTGCTCGCCGGATATTCTGAAAATCAAGAACATACTGCTGGACATCGCCCCGGTTCTCGCCATGAAGCTCTCCCCAATGGCCGACATCAGCATGGTCCTCGAAAGACTTGGGGACGAGTGCCGCGAGCTGCAGGTCATCGAGGCCGGAGGAGAATGCAAGGAGCTGCTTGTTCTGATGCGGCGGGATGAGGAAAAGTTGGAGGACTGTCTGATAAAAGTATATAACCTCAACACGAGGGAAGGCGGAGACAAAGAGAATGAGTCTCCCGTGTTCGAGTTCCGCCGCGACGAGGAAAACGACGGCACGGGACTGCGGCTTGCCGAATCCGAGGAAATAGTCCCCGGGGCGCTATTGTTCGAGCCGGGAAAAGCCCTGATGAAAGCCGGATGTTTCCGCCTCATAGGAAGACGGCTTTGCGCACCCGTACTCGGGCGTGACACGCACTACTATATATTAAGTGAGAATACATATATATTAAGTGAGAATACACCTGACCCGGCGACGGCCGCATTTTCGGCAACGGGAACATCCTCAGCGACGGGAAACTCCTCTCTGACAAAAATATCTTCGGCGACGGACGGGGAACATTTCAGTGGATACCATAGTCTGAAAGATTCCGGCAAACTGTTCCGCATCCTCGATGTCCGCGAGATGTCCGCCAAGGCGCTCAAAGACTTCGGCAGAAGTCATCCCGAGGCGGAAGTGACCGCCCGCAATGTCCGCATGACCAGCGAAGAACTCCGCAGACGTCTCGGCTGCAAGTCATCAGATTGCTACCACACCTTCGCCCTCCACGCCGACAAGCCCGGCAAAAAACTGCTGCTCTTCACCGAGCGGATATAGCCCGCTCACCTAAGGGTGAACGACGCATTTTCGGGCGATTTTTTGTTTCTATTCCAATCCAGAATGACAATGGTGCAATTATTCAACTGATTTGCACCGAGTTGCAAGGGAGCGACGAATTCTCACAAACATTTTATAGAAAAAATATATCAGTTTTGAATGGGAAGAAAATTATCGGAAATATTATGCGCCGCCGTGTTGGCTACAATTTTTTCATCATGTTCCGCAACAAGGCATGTCCGGACGGAGTATGCGCCGGTGAAGACGGAATATGTCGGGAAAGGTACGTTAGAGACAGTCTTATGCAAGAGTTCGCAGTCTGGGCTCAGCGAGCGGAGGATGTTCGTATATCTTCCTGAAAATTACTATGATACAGAATCATGCTATCCCGTGTTATACCTGCTTCATGGAGCAAGGGGAACCGAGGCGGCGTGGATTGAGAAAGGAAATATAATGCAAAATGTCGACATGCTTGTCAGCGAAGGCAAGTCAAAGCCGATGATTGTCGTGATGCCGAACTGCAATGAGTATGACAACGACTCCGACTATGCGATGGCGAGGCAAAAGCCTCTCGTGGAATCTGTCCTCGAAGTTAACGGTGCGGTGGAAACATATTTCGTGACAGACGTAATGGAAACCGTTGACAGTCTGTACCGTACAATTCCAGAAAAAAGCGGACGCGCAATAGCCGGCCTGTCTGTGGGGGCGCTCCAGACCATATTCATCACAGCCCTCAATCCGGATCTGTTCGACTACATTGGGCTTTTCTCTCCGATGATCAAGCCGGTCTTCCACTACGGGGAGCACTCCGGATTTTACCGCGACCTCAAGAAAAGACTGGCGGTTCAGTTCGCCGTTCCTCCGAAACTCTATTCCATAATGGCCGGGAAATGGGACATCTTCTTCGCCTCAACGGAGCAGTTCAACTTCTATCTCAAGACCCATGGCTACCCGCACGAATATTACATGTCCGGAGGCGGCCACAACTGGCGCAACTGGGAGAAGTACAGCATAATGTTCATGCAGCAACTATGGAAAAACTAAGGAGCCTTCTTAAATTTCACATTCGGCGGGGAAGCAAGCTGTTCCTAGACATAGAACTCGCGGCGGTACTTATATTCTGAACGAAGTTTTTCGAATGAATCCGGATGGAGGCGGAACATGAAGTCGTCGGTGAAAATCGGATAGTTATACTGGAAGGTGGCGGCGATTTCGCCCTGACTCATCCCGTCGACATTGAGCTTCAGCGGCTGCTCCTCCTGGTGGTCGGAACGCGGATAGAAATTGTAGAGCTGAACTATGCCGAAATGACGCGCCACGGCGCGGACGGCCATCGCGGTGCCGTTCTGCTTGCCCTGATAGGAATAGCCGGCGATGTGCGGAGTCGCGATGTCCACCATGTCAATCAGTTCCTCATCGACGTCGGGTTCGTGGTTCCACGTGTCTATGATTACGGCACCTAGCTTCGGGATGTATTCCTTGAGCGCGTGCTCATCCACGACCTCGCCTCGGGAAGCGTTGATGAAGAATGCTCCGGGGCGCATCTTCGCGAAAAATTTTTCATCGGCCATGAACTTCGTCGTGTCATCAAGAGGTGTGTGCATTGTGACAATCTGGGAATTGGCAAGAAGCGTGTCAAGATCGCAGAAGCCATCCGGACCTTCTGCCTTTGCCCGAGGAGGGTCGCAGAGAAGGACATTGAACCCGAGTTTACGGGCCATCGACTCCACGAGAGAGCCGACATGCCCCACTCCTATGATGCCAAAGGTCGCGTCTTTCAGCGTGATGGCCTTGCGTGCCGCCACTCCGTAAAGAGCAGAGAACACATACTGGGCAACCCCGCCGGCATTGCAGCCCTGGGCGTTGTGAACCTCGATTCCGTGAGAGTTGCAATAGTCGAAGTCAATGTGATCCGTGCCTATCGTCGCCGTCGCTATCATCTTCACCCTCGTCCCGTCGAGAAGAGAGGCGTCGCAGCGCGTCCTTGTCCTTATTATTATGGCGTCGGCATCGACGAGGTCCTCACGTGCGATTTCCTTGCCCTCGACGTATGAGACCTCGCAGTAGGGCTCGAACACGCCCTCCAGAAACGGTATATTCCTGTCAGCAACTATCTTCATATAACTTTATCCCTCACGCATTTCATATATTCATCATCCCCGTATACATTCATAACTCAAGTTTCGCAAGTATTCTAACTCATTGCGAATATTAAACTTATCTCATTAATCAAACTCTCAAGTCCCACGCACTTTTTCCTGTCTACGTTACCCCTCTCCTAAATCCTCTCCCTCGGGGAGAGGACTTACCCTCGCCACAAGGGCTCAAAAGCGGTGTTTCGCACTTGCGAAACTTGAGTTCATAATCTCCGCAAACCGGGAAAACTTCTATTTCAGCACAAGCGCCTTCACCGGGTCGGAGCCGTCCGCCGGAAGTCCGAAGAACATCGTGTCGGCACGCAGGGCGCGGTTCAGTTCCGCCAGCAGGATGTCCTTCTGAAAATAGAGCTGGTTGCGCACCATGGACGACGACAGCCCGCAGTAGAGGACGCCCTTCACGAAATTCGTGCTGAGAGTGTAGGCGGAAACGCCCGACACACTGTTCCATGCCATATAGACACGGTTACAGTTCCAGCCCGGCATCAGTCCCGAGTCCCGGAGATAAAGCCTCAGCATCGACCCGAGACTCACGGCCTCGCGACGGCGCAGCGGGTCGCCCTCCGTGGCCTCGCGACGACGAATCATCTCCTTCGTGAACTCATCCGAATATGCTTTCCCTGCCATAATCCCATTTATTCAATCCACCATAACAATCATTCCCGGAACCATACCCTCAAATCCCGGAGTCCGCCGCCATCACTCCGTCCGTGTGAACACACCCCCGACAGTCTCGAAAAAGGCCCGGTCGTCCGACAGCCCATCGACCAGCGAGGCGAGCCGCACCTTGTTGCTGTCCGTTATGAAAATCTGTCCGAAATCCTCGCTGGAAACCATCTCAAGCAGGTTCCTCGTCCGGTTCATGTCCAGCTTGTCGAACACATCGTCCAGAAGCAGAATCGGAGCGAATCCGAAAGCCTTGCGCATGAGGTCGAACTGAGCGAGCTTCAGCGCCAGGAGAAACGACTTCTGCTGTCCCTGCGAGCCGCAGCGGCGAATCGGATAGCCGTCCATCTCGAAGATAAAGTCGTCCCTCTGGACGCCTACGGTCGTATATTTCATAATCCTGTCCCTCTCCAGTGACTCCTTCAGCAGCTGTTCCAGCGGAGCCTTGTCGATGTCCGAACGATAGCGTATCGAAACGGACTCGCCTCCCCCGCTCAGCCTCCGGTAGTACTCGTTCACGGCCTCCGTAAGCGGCCCGCACAGCTCCGCCCTCTTCCTGTGGATGAAATCCGCATGCGAGGACATCTTCATGTCCATGATTTCCAGCAGGGTCGCGTCGGAAACCCCGTCCTTGAGCATCCTGTTCCTCTGCGCGAGGAGACGGTTATATTGCTGAAGGGCAGAGAGATACTCCCGGTCTATCTGTGAAATCACCGCGTTCATGAAGCGCCGCCTCTCCTCCCCCGAATCGCTGACGAGGGATATGTCGGACGGGGATATGATGACCGTCGGAATCTTGCCGATATGTTCCGAGATGCGTCCGTAGGGCTTGTCGTCACAGCGGAGCTTCTTCTCCTCCCCCTTTTTGACAACGATAGAAAAGCGGTTCTTCAGCGCCGAGGGCATCAGGCAGGTCCCGGCAATTGAAAATCCGTCCTGTCCGTGGCGGCAGTTGAAGCCGTCGCTGAGCCCGAGAGCGCTCTTTGTCATAGAAAGATAATACACCGCGTCCAGAAGATTTGTCTTCCCCTCGCCGTTGTTCCCCCAGATGCAGTTGATTTTCGGAGAGAACTCAAGTTCCTGAAACTCAATGTTCCGGAAATTTGAGATGACTATTTTCTGAAGAATCGGCATAACTCTCGTCTATAAAAATCAGGTGAAAAGGAGTACAAAGTTATGAATTTTCCCGTGAAATTGTCTTTTTCTCGGAATTATGATTCCTATCTTTTGAATATTGGACAATTTTTCATATTTTTGCGGGCTAAAACGGAT
>DJRM01000037.1:1069-5121 GCA_002440085.1 Bacteroidales bacterium UBA6360 | reverse complement strand
GTAAACGATTAAGCGGACATTTTTCGCTTAATGTAGTAACCGAAATCAAAAATATTTTGGTTATTGCATTAAGCTTTGTATATTTACATAAAATACACATCGGATATGGAGACATTGGCGAAGAAACATAGGATGTACATTTCTCAGGTCAGTATGGACATTGTCAGGGAGCGGATAAATGACATCAACTGGGAAAAACCTCTCGTTGCCATCAAAGGGTCACGAGGAGTTGGAAAAACCACGATGATACGGCAATATATCCGCAGGACATACGGAACAAATGCCGGAGAAGCTCTCTACTGCGTGATGGACAGCATCTATTTCTCATCACACTCGCTCCTCGACCTTGCCGAGCGTTTCCATCAAATGGGCGGCAGGCATCTGTTTCTCGACGAGGTACATAAATATCCCCATTGGAGCAAGGAGATAAAGGAAATCAACGACCTATATCCGGAACTCAAGATAACCTTTACAGGGTCATCACTGATTCAGATTCTCAATGCCGACGCCGATTTGTCGAGGCGTGCGCTCTCATACACGATGGAAGGGCTCTCATTCAGAGAATACCTCCATTTCTATAAGGGGAAAATAATTCCGAGATATAGTCTGGACGACATTCTGAACAACGCGGACGCAATCTGCGATGAGGTGAACAGGGTCTGCCGCCCGCAGAAAATGTTTGAGGAATACCTGCGGACAGGCTATTATCCGTTCTATGACGGGAGCGAGGTGGAATATTACAGCAGAATAGAGAATGTGGTGAATTTCATAATAGAACAGGAAATGACTGAATTCTGCGGGGTTGAGCCGTCCTACACGAGAAAACTGAAAGCCATGCTTCTGTTCCTCGCCGGAAACATCCCCTACGAGGTAAACATATCGAAGCTCGCATCGTATCTTGAAATAAACAAGAACACTGTGCTGAGCTACCTTGACTCCATGAACAGAGCCGAACTGATACACCTGCTATATGCAGACAACAAGACTGTTACAAAGATGCAGAAGCCGGACAAGATATTCATCCACAACCCGAATATGCTGTATGCATTAGCGGAAAAATGTGAGACGGGAACTGCCCGGGAATGTTTTGTTGTGAATCAGTTGAGTGCCCGCCACACTGTCGAATATGGAAAAACTGTCGGAGACTTCAAGATTGACGGAAACATCACCCTTGAAGTCGGCGGTGAAAAAAAATCTTTTGATCAAATAGCCGACGTTCCGAATTCATACATCCTCGCGGACAATCTGGAGTATCCGGTCGGAAAGAAGCTGCCGCTGTGGATCGTGGGACTGAACTACTGACATAGCCGCACGCCGTGAAATAATTTATTCCTTGGCGCAATCTCGATTTTTCTTAACCTGTGCGCCACAAAACAATAGACCGGCTATAATCGTTTTTATCCTCAGTAAACAAAATTTCGTATTTTTATTTACCACCAATAAATAAAAATCAGTGATTTTATTTATCCGTAATGCCAATATGGAAATGGCTGCTGGAAGCGGCAAAATGACCGGACACGTCAGTTTCGCGTGACTTTGGCGACCCAGCCTCCGCCGGGAGCGAGGCGGACGGTGAGGCGGCGGTCGGCAGGGACGGGCGCGGAGATGTGCGCATAGTCGCGTGCCGCCTTGTCGGCGTTGATGCCGTCACGGAAGATGTCGAGAGTCCAGTCGCCCTCGCCGAGGAAACTCAGGTCGAGCGTGAGGTCGCGCGCATCCCAGTTCGTGAGGGCTCCGACATACCATGTGTCGCCGCTGCGGCGGGCAAGGGTGATGAACTTTCCGATTTCCCCGTTCACCGGAAGGCTCTCGTCCCAGACAGTCGGGACAGAGGCTATGAAGCCGGTGCATTCAGGCTCCCTCATGTAGTTTGACGGGGAGTCGCAGAGCATATTGAGCGGGGAGTCGAACACCACATACTCGGCAAGCTGACGGCAGCGCGTGCCCTGGCTCATTGCCTCGTCGTTGACAGGACGGAAGTTTGACTTTGTCGCGTTCCTCATCGCGCCCTGAGTGTAGTCCATAGGTCCCGCCGCCATGCGGATGAACGGAGCCGTCACATCGTAGGTGACCTGATCGACCGACGGGCTGCTCCACTTCATCTGCTCAAGTCCGTGCACGCCCTCGTAGTTCACCACATTCGGCCAACGGCGGTTCAGCCCGGCAGGCTTGTAGGTCCCGTGGAAATCAATCAGAAGGCCGTAGCGGGCTGCCATCTCCGCCGCCCTCGCGTGGAAGTCCACCGCAATCTGGTCGTCCCGGTCGATGTAATCGACCTTGAAGCCCTTCACGCCCATCTCCGCATAATGCCTGCACACATTCTCCATGTCCTTGTCGAAGGCCCAGTAGCCGGCCCATAGAATGATGCCCACACCACGCTCCTTCCCGTACTCGACAAGACCGGGAAGATCAATCTCCGGAATGACCTGAAGAAGGTCGGCCTTCAGGCGCACGGCCCAGCCGTGGTCGAGAATCACATACTCGATGCCGTGAGCGGCCGCGAAGTCGATGTAGTACCTGTAGGTCTCGTCGTTGATTCCAGACTTGAAATCAACCCCATAGACATTCCAGTTGTTCCACCAGTCCCATGCGACCTTGCCGGGCTTGACCCAGTCCCATTCCGTCCCCGCGTCAGGAGCCGGGGAAAGCTTCCACACCATGTCATTCACCGCGAGCTGCGCGTCCGATGTGCTGACAACAACCGTCCTCCACGGGAACACCTCGTCTCCGGAGACATTCGCGATGAAGTCCTCCCGCTCCGTCACAATGCCGTGAAGCAGATGCTTGCCGCCCTGCTCGACAGTCTTCGGATAGGGCGCGAACACGCCCCTGAGTCTCGCGCTCCCCTCTTCTCCAAGAAGATACATCCCCGGATAGTTCGTGAGATTAGCCTCCGTGACAAGTACCTTCACCCCGTTCTCCGCTGCCACAACGAGCGGAAGAAACGCGAGCTTGTCCCTGCGCCACCCGGAAAGCTTCTGTACCGTGTAGGTGTTCTCGAACGAGTTGTAGAACTGTCCGTCAAACTGCTTCCCTCCAAGGCCTATCACATAAGGGACAAACGCGTCCCTGTCCTGTCCGAAGTCAAATTCCGCCTGTTCGGAAAGCACCTCATACTCCCTGCCCTTGCCGAGCCGGCTCTCAAACCTGTAGGCGACGCCGTCGTCATAAGCCCGGAACACAAGAGCGAACTCCTTGAACATCAGAGTTATCTGGTTGTAGTTATCCCTCACCTCCGCCTTCTTATATGCCACAGCGGGGAAAGTCTCGTCAAACGAAGTCCTCACAGCCTTGCGAACCCTGTCGTTCCGCCCGAAAACGATTCCGTCGGAAAGGCTCATCGAAACCGCCGACGGGGCTATGAGAACCTGTCCGTCGCGGGAAACCGTGTATCTGATTTCCTCACCGACGGTGACAGATGCGGAAATATGTCCGTCAGGAGATGCCAGAGAGTATGTCACGTCCTTCGCGAAAACCGACGTCGCCGCAAGAAACGCTGCCACAGCAAAAGTGATGATGTTCTTAAGTCTCATTGTTGTCATAAATGGAATATGATGATGTTATTTTTCTGTCTTCATGAACCTGTCCGCGAAATTGAGGAACTGCGTCCAGTCGTAGAGGAGGATGTCGTGGTCTCCGCGTCTCATGTGGTTGCCCATGCGGCCGCAGACGCGCGGATTCTCCACCTCGGGCTTTGCCGTGTCCGTGAAGCCTTCGATGCCATAGAGAGCATAGACCGGGGCGGCCCCGACAAGGCTCAGGTACTCGCCCTTCTGGTCGGCCCAGTTGTCCTCGCTGGCGCTGGAGACATAGACCGGACGCGGGGCAATCATCGACACGAGCTCATGCTGGTCGAAAGGAAGCGCGTCCTCGTTGTTGCTGTATTTGCGGAAGTTGCCGCAGAACCAGTGCGGAAAGGCGTCGTTGATGATGTAGGGGGTCTCGCCGAACTTCCGGCGGGAGAGAGCCGCACCGCAGCAGCCGGAGCAGTTGGAAATGACAAGGGCAAAGCGCGGGTCGGTGGCGCCGGCCCAGAGCGCGGTCTTGCCGAG
>DJRM01000037.1:0-1019 GCA_002440085.1 Bacteroidales bacterium UBA6360 | reverse complement strand
AGAGGAGTCGGTCTCAAGATAGTCAAGCGCCCGGGACAGTCCCCACGCCCAGGCCGAAATCGTGCCCCAGGAGTCAGCCTCCCGAGGTTTATCTCCATCAATAAGTCCGTGGACACCGTTGCGGAACCCGTCGTTCCAGTCCGGGTCGGCGTCGCCACAGAACGTCGTCACGACGGCATATCCCCTCGAAAGCACATATTCATAAGGCCATCTCCGCCCCCAGTCTCCGCGCCCTACCGGCTGATACCACGCGCCGTAGTCCGCAATCTGCCCTTCCGTCGGCATCAGGACGTCCGGGTCCGTCGTGGTGGCATAGTTTCCTCTGAAATTCATCCCCATAAACGCCGGCACCGGGCCTTCCGCCCCGTTAGGAACATACATCAGCAGGGTCATGAACCGGCTCTCGTCCTCCGTGAAAAAGACCGCGACCTGACGTCTTGTAGCCTTGCCTCCGAAAGCGTCACGGCTCTCTTCCAGAACCTTGAAATGCAGCCCGGCAGGCCGCTCCGGCTCATATCCGTACATCTCCCGCCGCAGCACGTCCATAATCTCCGGACGCCTCTTCCGCTCCCAGTCCCGCACCGACTTCACGCGGCGGCCGTTTCCCCTCACGAGAGGGTCGGGAAGCACATATTCCGGAACCTTGCTCTCGTCGTAGTTCACGTCGTAGGAGAGCAGCCTCCGGCTCAGCGTCACCGTCTCGCCCTTTTTCATGTAAATCTCAACCACGCCTCCTCCGAGCGCCCTCCACTGCGGAATCTTCCCGTCCTCGCCCGTGACGATGAGCATCATCTCAGGGATTCCGCTCTGAATCCGGCAGGTCCCGCCCTTCTCGCTGAGGACACTGACAGAAGCGGTGTTTCCGCCCTTGCGCACGGCGGAAATCAGAAACGCCCCGCGTGCGCGCAGATTCCGGAAAGAGACATCGGCCCACGATGAAGGGCAGCCGCTGAAGACGCGGATGCGGTCGCCCCAGTCCTGCATATAAAGTTCCTCCAGCGAGCACATCGCCGAGAACG
>DJRM01000100.1:1798-8242 GCA_002440085.1 Bacteroidales bacterium UBA6360 | reverse complement strand
CTCATCCATGACGGGAAGCTCGACCTGCTGAACTCAATCGGGCTTGACCATGACGGAAGAGCCGTCCTTATTTGAAATAAAAAATCCGCTGCCCGAAAAGGTAGCGGATTCGTTTTTTTTCAACTGCTTTAATCAGCTGTTGAAAGGTGGTGATGCCCCGTCACTCTCTTTCAGCGGCCTTGTTCGGCGACATCACGATCTCAATGAAGTTACCGGATTCAAGGACTTTCTGGAGCACTTCCTTTATGCCCTCCGCTGAAATCTCGTTCACGGCTGCCTCATATTCGGCGTCATAGTTGATTCCGAGGTATTCGTTCGTGAGGAGGTTGCCGAGCCAGTAGCTGTTGTTGATGCGCTTCTCAGGTATGCTCTTCTTGAAATTCTCGAGCGTACGAGTCATCTGCTCTTCAGTCGGCCCCTCGTAGGCCAGCTTGTGCAGACCTTCCTTTGCAAGCGCGATGAGTTTCCCGCACTGGCTCGGGTTGGTCTCGAACGCAACCTGAATGGCGGCTCTCTGACGCGGCTGTGAGGATAGACTCATTGATGACTGAGCTCCGTATGTGCCGCCTTCGTCTTCGCGGAGTGTGTCGACATAAATCATGTCAAGGATGTAGTTCGCGGCACTGAGCATGACAGCGGTCCTGACTGAATAAGGAATGTCTGCGGTGTAGAGCTGGAGAACAGTGTTCTTAGGAGTCTGCATGTCGACATTGAAATGGTCGATGACTTCTCCCTTGACAATTTCCGGCGTATTTTCCTTCCATGTGGTGGCTTTCTTACCCTTTGGAATAGAACCTATGTACTTTTCACAGAGAGATTTAAGCGTCTCGATGTCAACATTGCCGACAAATGCCACAGTAAGACCAGCCGCATCCTTGAACAATTCCCTATATACCTTCTCAATGGTCTGGAGATTTGCCTTTTCAAGTGTTTCTTCGTTTAGTTCAACGACTCTCGGGTTGCCCTCGCCATAGACAGTCTTGCTGATTTCTTTCTGGAGCTTGAAGTTCGGCTGATTTTCGAGATTCGGGAGCACTGCCTTGATCTGTTCGATGCCCACTGCATACTCCTCCGGGTCGAAGCGCGGATCTGTGTAGGTGAGGTAGGCAAGCTGAAGCGCCGTTTCGAGGTCTTTCGGAGTTGTGCTTCCGGTGATACCGTGGCGTATTCCGGATATATACGAAGCCACAGACACGTTCTTTCCCGCCAGCATCTTTCCGAGTTCTGCAGAAGAGAAATGGGAAACTCCGCTGTTGCGCTGGAAAAGCCCATAGATGTTCTCCTCGAATGAAACGAGGTCGGCATCGCTTATAAGGGTCTCACCGCCGTTCTTGAACATGCTGAACAGCACCTGATCCTTCTTGTATTCTGTAGGGAGGACGATGACCTTTACACCGTTTTTCAGGGTCCATACGGTAGAGCCGTATATTCCCTTGCCGGTCTTCTTTACCTTCGCACCCTTGAGCGCATCGGCATTCAGAAGTTCAGTCGCGATTTCCTGCTCCTTGTTGGCCTGGACTTCGGAGGCTCTCACCTCAAGAAGGATATCCTTGAGCTGTGCCGCTTCCGGCTGCACGAGCCCTTCCTTTGCCGGTGCCTTGTAAAGTATGACCACGTTTTCATCAGTGATTGTCTGTGACGCAATCTGGCTGAACATTTCTGCAGGAAGCTGGGCAAGCACTGCCTTTGCCACCTCAAAACGCGTCTCAGGAGTCATATATGCCTGATTGTCAAAGAAGTTGTTTATGAGAGGGCGAACGAAATCCGCATTTTTTCTCGTGTCCGCAGCTTCTACTGCCTTCTCGTATGAACAGAGGATGTTGTCTTTAGCCCTCTGAATCTCGGATGCCGTGAAACCGTATCGTTTCATTTTCTCTATTTCGGTGAGGAACGCGCGGAATGCGGTCACGTACTGTCCGTCCTTGAACGTGACGTCTCCCATCGCCACTTCGCAGGTCTCGCAGAGATTGCCGATTCCGAAATCTGCCGCAAGGAACGGCGAGTCCGGTTTGCTGGTGATGTCGTTGAAACGTTCCGACATAACAAGTGACACGATGGTCTTGCTGAGGTCATCCACAAATCCTTCGAGAGTGGAGTTGTATTCTTCCGGCACGGCATCGCTCTTCCACAGAATTTCGATGGAACTTCCGCTGCACTCGGGGTCTGTGAGCACTGCAATCATCGGCTCGGCATTTCCCGGAATCTTTATGACATCCTTCGGCTTCGGGTCAACCGCTGCGGGAATGTCGGCGAATATGGACTTTATTTTAGCCTCGATTGAGTCGACGTCAATGTCTCCCACCACTATGAGTGCCTGAAGATCTGGACGATACCAAGTGTGGTAGAAGTTGGTAAGGCTCTCCGGCTTGAAATTTTCGAGATTCTCCTGACTTCCGATGAGGGTGCAGCCAGCGTATTTGCTGTCGCCGTAGTAGTAGGGGAGCGACTGCTCGTGGAGTCTCCATGAGGCGTTTCTGCGGGCACGCCTTTCCTCAATGATGACGCCCCTCTCCTTGTCAATCTCTACAGGGTCGCAGGTCACGAAGTGCGAGTAGTCGTGCATCACGAGAAGGCAGGTGTCGATGATGCCCTCTCGGGTTACAGGGATGTTATTCAGCATGTAGGTGGTCTCCTCGACTCCTGTCGCGGCATTGATGTTGCCTCCGAATGACGCGCCTATGCTCTGGAGATATTCCAGCAGGGTCTTGTCCGGGAAATTCTTCGTGCCGTTGAAGCACATGTGCTCAAGGAAGTGCGCGAGACCGTCCTGATCAGGGGTCTCCTGAATGGCACCGACGTTTGTGGCGAGATAGAACTCGGCCCTCTGTGCCGGCTTGTCGTTGTGCCTGATGTAGTAGGTCATCCCGTTGTCGAGCTTGCCCACGCGCACCGCAGGATCGTTCGGCAGCTGCTGAAGCCCCTGCGCAAATGCTGTCGCCGCAGCGAAAAAAGCCGCGACGCTAAGTAAGAAACGTTTCATAAACTTTATGTTAAAATCAATATTTGTCAGAACATATTGCGTCGTTGACAATGGAAAATCCGTGCCAAGACCTACAAATATAACGAAAATAATTGTTTCTCTATTTCGTCGTGTACGATATGACTATCCTTTCGATGTCTTCGGCAAACCCTGGATTCATTTTTCGCAACACCGGAAGCATGGAACGCACCATATCCATTGCAAGACGTTCCGAACTTTCGGATGCGACGGTGCCCCCGTTCTCGGCGAAAGCCGCCGCGTCGTGGTAGGCTCCCTCAATTCTGAGAGCATATTCCCGAAATTCCCTGCCTTCTTTTGTCAGTGACACCGCACCTCTTTCACGGTTGAACAGTTTGAGGTCATAGATTCTCTCTAATTCGGAGATGTGCTGGCTGACTCCCGGCTGCGTGATGCCGAGCACTGCGGCCGTTCTCGTGAAGCTCCCTTCCTCCGCGAGCGTCAGAAAAACCCGTAGCCTGAAATCCTCGTTCTGTGTCCGCATATAATATATATAGGTATAAAACTATGCAAAGTTAGAATCTGTTTGGAATTAAGCAAAATATTATTGCTATGGATTGAAAAACGACAAATTGTATAAATGTGGAGAAAAACTGAGTCTGACAATATGTCCGATGACGCATGCTGTGGAATGCCCTTTGTCTCTTGTCGCTATGTTTTTGATAATGATTACAAACACAAAAAAATTATAGTTATGAAAAAGTTTCTTACAATTTCGATGATGGCACTCGCAGTGGTGTTCGCATCATCATGCGAGAAGGACAACAACGAGCCTGAAGCAAGCACAAACTATCTGAACACCTGGGTGACTGAGCAGATTCCTGCGTCTCAGGTAATCGGGGACGAATTTAACGACATCCTGAAGAATCTCCCTGCGGACGCGCAGCAGCAGATTGCCTCACAGCTTAACACTCTCACATTCAAGGCAGCCTTCTGTCTTTCAGAAGGAGGCAACGGTCAGGCCGGCGTGATTGTGGAAAAGACCAAGCTCAATCTGCTTTCAGCGGCTGTCGAGGCTATGCTAAACCAGTATGGCTCACAGCTTCCTGCCGAGGCTCTCGCAACGATCCAGAAGGTTCTTCCTGCCTTGAAGCAGTTTGTGGCAGGCCTTGACGACAACGATTTGGTCGGCACTTCATTTACCTGGACCGTTACTCCGGCCGACGCGACAAGCGGTGACTTTGCCGTGACGGTCAAGACGATTGATGAAGATAACGCCGGCGCGGTTAAGGAAGATACCGAAACCGTTCACTACAGCGAACTTACGGCGGATTCCATCACTCTCACGGTTACCGATGAGGAGGACGGGCAGTTTACTTACACGTTCAAGAGCGCTTCCGCAGCGAAAGTGACACTCGGGAAATTTGTGGATGTCGCGACACTCGCCTCCGGACTTGTTCCTGAGAAATAGTTTACTTTTCACATTACAACAATAAAAAACTCCGCTCGGACATCATCCAAGCGGAGTTTTTTAGTAGTAAGCTGAGAGGCGGGACGCGATAAGAAGATGGAGTGCAAGGCGCACTGGGGATTTCAACACCGGAGCAACCTTGTGGTTGTGAGGATTTGAAATTCACATGCAACGAAGCAATCCGCTTCTTTGCGCGTCCCGTCCATTATTTGCCGGCTAATTTCTTGTAGTTCTCGTAACGTATCTTCGCGAACTCCTCGGTCTTCTCAAGCAGCTCGGCAGCATGGTCCGGATACATCTTGTAAAGAGAAGCGAACCTCACCTCGCCCTTGAGGAAGTCCTGGAACTTGCTCCAGTCCGGCTCCTTGGAATCGAGCGTGAACGGATTCTTGTCCGTGCCCTCAAGCTCAGGGTTGTACCTGTAGAGGTGCCAGTAACCGCACTCTACCGCGAGCTTCTCCTCCTTCTGGCTGAGACCCATGCCGGCTTTGAGACCGTGGTTGATACATGGCGCGTAGGCGATGAGAAGTGACGGACCGTCGTAAGCCTCGGCTTCCTTGATGGCGTTGAAGTACTGAGCCGGAGATGCGCCCATCGCAATCTGCGCAACATAGACGTAGCCGTAGCTCATGGCCATCATTCCGAGATCCTTCTTGCGGACTTTCTTTCCAGAAGCCGCGAACTTGGCGATTGCGCCTGCCGGGGTTGCCTTTGAAGACTGTCCGCCGGTGTTTGAGTAAACCTCGGTGTCGAGGACGAGGATGTTGACGTTCTCGCCGGATGCAAGCACGTGGTCGAGACCGCCGTATCCGATGTCGTATGACGCACCGTCGCCGCCGATGATCCACTGGCTGCGTGAAGGGATAAAGTGCTTGTATTCAAGGAGAGCCTTGCATGTGTCGCAGCCGCATGCCTCCATGAGAGGAACAAGCTTGTCAGCGACTTCGCGGGTAATCTTCGCGTCGTTCTTGTTCTCAAGCCACTGAGTGAAGAGAGCCTTCATCTCGTCCGAGCAGCAGCTGCATGAGAGACCCTGCTCCATGAGATTTGCCACGGTTGCACGTGCCCTGTCCGAACCGAGCTTCATGCCGAGACCGAACTCGCAGAAGTCCTCGAAGAGGGAGTTTGCCCAAGCCGGGCCATGTCCCTGCGCGTTTGTGCAGTATGGAGTTGCCGGGAATGACGCACCGTAGATTGACGAGCATCCGGTCGCGTTAGCGATCATCATGTGGTCGCCCCAGAGCTGGGTGATGGTCTTGATGTACGGAGTCTCGCCGCAGCCTGCGCATGCGCCGGAGAACTCGAAGAGAGGCTGTGCGAACTGTGCATTCTTCACGTTGCCTTCCTTGTTGAGGATGTTCTCTTTGTAGCCGACGTGCTCGTTCAGCCAGTTGAAGTTCTCCTGCTCCTGGAGGTCTGCCTGGTATGAAACCATTTCGAGTGCCTTTTCCTTTGCAGGGCAGACGTCGACGCAGTTGCCGCATCCCGTACAGTCAGCGACTGAAACTGAAAGCGCGTATGTGTATTCCTTGAGCTGTGCCTTTCCTGCGGCCTTCTTTACGCTTGCCGGAGCCTTCGCTGCCTCGTCGGCAGTGAGGATGAACGGACGTATCGCGGCGTGAGGGCAGACAAACGCGCAGGTGTTGCACTGGATGCAGTTCTCGCTCTTCCACTCCGGAACCTTGACCGCAACGCCGCGCTTCTCGTAAGCTGCGGTGCCGTTAGGCATGGTTCCGTCCTGGATGTCGATGAACTTGCTTACCGGAAGCCTGTCTCCGCACTGTGAGTTCACCTCGTCTGCGATTTCCTTCACGAATGCAGGCGCGAGACGATCCTTGTTCGGATTCTCGAACTTCGCGGTGATGTCCTTCCAGTCGGCCGGAATCTCGACCTTGGTGTATTCGCCTCCACGGTCAACGGCGGCGTAGTTCATGTTCACGACATTCTCGCCCTTCTTGCCGTAGCTCTTGAGGATGGCCTGCTTCATGTATGTCACGGCGTCCTCGTAAGGGATGATGTTCGTAATCTTGAAGAA
>DJRM01000100.1:0-1705 GCA_002440085.1 Bacteroidales bacterium UBA6360 | reverse complement strand
ATGTTCTTCCTTCCGATGATGCCCTTCACATGCTCCGGAATCCTTTCGAGGGTTTCCTTCTCATCCCAGAGGCTGTTGAGCAGGAGGGTGCCGTTCTGCTTGATGCCGGCGAGCACGTCATACTTGGAAAGATATGAAGGAACGTGGCAGGCAACGAAGTCAGGGGTTGACACGAGATAAGGAGCCTTGATAGGAAGGTCACCGAAGCGCAGGTGAGAGCAGGTGTAGCCGCCGGATTTCTTTGAGTCGTAGTCGAAGTAGCCTTGGGCATATTTCTGCGTGTGGTCGCCGATAATCTTGATGGTGTTCTTGTTCGCGCCGACGGTACCGTCAGAACCGAGACCGAAGAACTTGCACTCCGTGGTGCCCGGCTTCATTATGGAGATTTCCTCCTTGACAGGGAGGGACTTGAATGTCACGTCATCGACTATGCCGATTGTGAAGTCAGTCTTAGGCTCTGCGAGTTCGAGGTTCTCGTATACTGCGACAATCTGTGCCGGAGTGGTGTCCTTTGAAGAAAGACCGTAGCGGCCGCCGACGACCAGCGGAGAGTTCTCCTGACCCTGGAAGAGAGCCTTGATGTCGAGGTAGAGAGGTTCTCCGAGCGAGCCCGGCTCCTTGGTCCTGTCGAGGACGGCGATTCTCTTCACGCTCTTAGGAAGCGCCTTGAAGAAGTATTTTGCAGAGAACGGGCGGTAGAGGCGCACAATCATGAGACCGACTTTCTTGCCTTCCTTTTCGAGGTGGTCGATTGTCTCCTTGATTGTCTCCGTCACTGAACCCATCGCGATGATGACGTTCTCGGCCTCAGGGTCTCCGTAGTAGTCGAACGGACGATAGCTTCTGCCTGTAAGTTCGCTGATTTCGCCCATATACCTTGCGACGATGTCAGGAACTGCCTCGTATGCGCCGTTGCAGGCCTCGCGTGCCTGGAAATAGACGTCGCCGTTCTGTGCGGAACCACGGGTTACAGGCGCGTCTGGGTTGAGCGCGCGCTCCCTGAACTTTGCGAGAGCCTTAGTGCTGATCATTCCCTTGAGAGCGTCCTCGTCGAGAAGCTCAATCTTCTGAATCTCGTGTGATGTACGGAATCCGTCGAAGAAATGGATGAAAGGAATGCTTGACTTGATTGTCGAAAGGTGAGCCACAGCCGCGAGGTCAAGAGCCTCCTGAACAGAAGCGGAAGCGAGCATCGCGAATCCGGTCTGGCGGCATGCCATCACGTCCTGGTGGTCACCGAAGATTGAGAGGGCATGTGACGCGAGGGCGCGTGCGGAGACGTGGAACACGGTCGGGAGCTGCTCTCCTGCAATCTTGTACATGTTAGGAATCATCAGGAGAAGACCCTGTGAAGCCGTGAACGTCGTGGTGAGCGCGCCTGCCTGGAGCGAACCGTGCACTGCGCCGGCCGCACCTCCCTCGGACTGCATCTCTGTCACCTTCACGGTCTCTCCGAAGAGATTCTTCTTGCCCTTCGCGGCCCACTCGTCGACATATTCTGCCATAGTCGACGACGGCGTGATAGGGTAGATCGCCGCGTGCTCACTGAACAGATAGGCTATGTGAGCGGCAGCGTAGTTTCCGTCACAAGTGACGAATTTCTTTTCGTTTGCCATAACTAATTAGTTAATAATGTTTTATAAAACGTATATAGTTTCGTTTTCAAAATATTCCCGTGCACGTTAACGGAATTTCACGGACAATA
>DJRM01000137.1 GCA_002440085.1 Bacteroidales bacterium UBA6360 | reverse complement strand
AACGTCGTCATCCTCGACTTCGACGAGAACAAGAAGAGAATCGCCCTCGGTCTCAAGCAGCTCCAGCCGCATCCTTGGGAAGCTCTCGATCCGAACCTCAAGGTCGGCGACAAAGTTAAGGGCAAGGTCGTTCTCATCGCTGACTACGGCGCGTTCGTTGAGATTGAGCCGGGCGTAGAGGGACTTATCCATGTATCCGAGATGTCCTGGTCTCCAAGGCTCCGCGTCGCACAGGACTTCCTTAAGGTAGGCGATGAGGTTGAGGCTCAGATTCTTACTCTCGACAGGGAGGAGAAGAAGATGTCTCTCGGTCTCAAGCAGCTCGTGGAGAACCCTTGGAAGAACATCCGTGAGAAATATCCTGTAGGCTCAAAGCACACTGCAACAGTGCGCAACATCACCAACTTCGGCGTATTTGCAGAGCTTGAGGAGGGCATCGAGGGACTCGTTCACATCAGCGACCTCTCTTGGAACAAGATCAAGCATCCTTCAGAGCTTGTTGCTCCGGGCGACAAGATAGACGTTGTCATCCTCGACTTCGATGAGGACAACCACAAGCTCAGCCTCGGTCATAAGCAGCTTCTCCCTAACCCATGGGACGAGATTGAGGAGAAATACAGCGTCGGTACAGTCGTTGAGGCAAAGGTTGCCGAACTCAAGGACAAATTTGCCGTCATCTCCCTTGATCCGGCTGTTGAGGCAATCTGCTTCAACAGGGAACTCGTTAAGGAAGACGGCACTATGCCGACTGTAGGCGAGACTCTTCAGTTCAAGGTTGTCGAGCTCAAGCGCTCCATGAAGAGGGTTGTCCTTTCTCATGTGAAGACTTACGCCGAGGCGAAGGCAGAGAAGGTTGCCGCCGAGTCTGACAACACCAAGAAGGCTGTCAAGAAGATTAATTCAAACGTCGAGAAGACCACACTCGGTGACATCGACGCTCTTGCCGCCCTCAAGGAGAAGTTCGAGAAAGGCGAGTAATTCCTCTCCTGATGAACTTTACACTGAATGTTCTGGGCACGGCTTCGGCCAAGCCCTCGGCAAATAGGAATTCAAGCGCTCAGGTACTGGATGTACGTGGGCGCTTGTTTTTGATTGACTGCGGGGAAGGCGCCCAGCGCCAGTTCTGCCGTCAGCATCTTTCATTCGAGCGCGTGGACGCGATTTTCATATCCCACATCCACGGTGACCACATCTTCGGACTTTTCGGACTGCTTTCGACGCTCGGTCTTGCAACCCGCAGGGCCGGCATCCGCATCTTCGGACCGAACTCGCTCGGCCCCGTGCTGAAGTTCTTTCTCTCCTATTTCGGAGAACAGCTCGGCATTACCATAGACTTCACACCTGTCAAGGCGAAGTCTCCGGAGGTGATTTTCGAGAACAAGTTTCTGACCGTCGAGGCTTTTCCGTTGAACCACCGCATTGAGACTTACGGCTACCTCTTTCGTGAGAAGACGCCGCAGCTTAATGTGCGCAAGGCGGCAATTGAGGAATATGGCTTAGGCATCGCCGAAATATGCTCGCTCAAAAACGGGGAGGATCTTGTCCGCACGGACGATGACGGCAGCCCCGAGTTGCGTGTTCCTAACGAGGAACTGACATACCTGCCATATCGGCCGAGAGCGTTTGCCTATTGCAGCGACACAGCCCCGTTCCCGGAACTTCCGACGTGGGTGAGGGACGTTGACCTGCTCTATCACGAGACAACCTATATGGCGGGCCTTGAGAAGGAGGCGGCCGCCCGCTACCACTCAACGACTCTTCAGGCAGCTCAGTGCGCCCTCAACGCCGGTGCCGGAAAGCTGATTGCCGGGCATTATTCTTCGCGCTACAGGGACACCGCAGCTCTGCTTGCCGAGCTTCGCTCCGTGTTTCCGAATTCATTCGCGGCAAACGACGGCGATGTGTTTGATGTGCCCTTGGACAAACGTGCGGAACAATAAGTGCAAATTCTATGTTTTTTGCTAAATTTGACCGATTTTGCGTCGGCGCCCTGATGCAAGGGCACTGACGCTTTGTTTTTTACATTGTATGAAGAGAAATATATTCATAAGCATTCTTCTTGTCCTCTTGTGTTCCGCGACGGCGTTCTCCGACATCCGCTCGACGCAGGAGGCATATATCCACAAATATTCCAGGACCGCCGTCGTCGAAATGTACCGCTCCGGAATCCCCGCCAGCATAACCCTCGCCCAGGGACTTCTTGAGTCTGGTGCCGGAAAATCGCGCCTTGCCACGGAGGGCAACAATCATTTCGGGATAAAGTGCCACAACTGGACGGGGAAGAAGATGTACTATGACGACGACCGGAAGAACGAATGTTTCAGGAAGTATTCTTCTGCTGACGAGTCGTTCCGTGACCATTCGGATTTTCTCCGCTACAAGGATCGCTACAAATTTCTCTTTGACCTTGACCCTACGGACTATCGCGGCTGGGCATATGGCCTCAAGAAAGCCGGCTATGCCACGGATCCGAGTTATCCGCAGAAGCTGATAAAACTCATAGAGGACTACAGGCTGTATGAATACGACACGAAACCGTCGGACTATTCGGATGACGGAGCGACCGTCTCCGCAAAACCATCAAAGGGCGACAAAAAGGGCAAGAAACCGGGGAGGAAAATTCCTGCCACTCGTCCTGAGTCGCCGTCTAAAATCGAGACACCGCAGCCTCTGAATGAAGGACAGCGCGAAGTCTTCCATTTCAACCTTTCGCGTGAGATGTATTCGCTCAACGGTGTCCCGTTCGTCTATTCTGTGGAGGGCGAGACATACGCGTCGATAGCGAAGGATTATAATCTTTTCCTTCGGGAAATCTTGAAATACAATGACCTGACGGCGACTCGCGAACTTTTCCCCGGAACGGTGGTGTATCTTCAGTCAAAGAAATCTATGGCCGCGAAAGGGCTTGACAAGCATGTCTGGGAAAAGGGCGACGACCTTTGGGCGCTGTCGCAGAGATATGCCGTGAAATTGTCTAAGCTCAAGAAGATGAACGGCGTCAAGTCGGATTCGGATCTGGTTGAAGGAGACTTGATAAACCTGAGAAAATAAATTTTCGCATATTTCGGGTATATGAAAAAGAAGAATATAATTCTCATTGTTGCGGCATCGCTTGCGGCCGTTGTTATTGCCGTCGGAATCGTGTTCGCGTCGTTCTGGTACATTGATAACCGTCGCCCTGGGTTTGAGAAGGAGTTCGTGCTCTTTGTCTATCCGGACACCGATGCCTCACGGGTGCTTGACGCTCTTTGCGAAGACGGCTGCGCAAAGAGCAGACGCAGCCTTGAACGTTGTTTTGGCAGAATCGGCGTGGAGTCGAAAATGAAGCCGGGGCGCTATCCGATACGTACGAAATATCCTTCGGTTTATGTTGCGCGCATGCTCGCTTACGGATGGCAGGAACCGACTGTTCTCACTCTTTCCGGAACTTTGCGTCAGAAAGGGCGCATAGCACAGCGCATCGCTTCTCAGATGATGGTGGACTCGACTGCGGTGATGAATGCCCTGAACGATGAAATCTTTCTTTCTAAATATGGATTTACGCCGGAGAACGTGTTCGCTCTTATAATTCCTGACAGTTACCAGATGTATTGGACTGCAAGTGTGGATGAAATCTTCGACCGCTTCAAGAAAGAATACGACGAATTTTGGACTTCAGAGCGTGTGAAACTTGCGAAAGCTCAGGGGCTCACTCCCATGGAGGCGTCCGTGCTGGCTTCTATTGTAAGCGGCGAGACCTTGAAGGACTTTGAATTTCCGCTGATTGCCGGAGTGTATCTCAACCGTCTGCACAAGGGCATGAAGCTTCAGGCGGATCCGACAATTTGTTTTTGCTATGACTACACGCTCAACAGAGTGCTCAGGAAGCATCTTCAGATAGATTCCCCGTACAACACCTACAAGTACGCCGGGCTTCCTCCAGCTCCCATTAACGTTCCGTCAAAGGCCTGCATTGAAGCCGTGCTTCATCCCGATACTCACAATTATCTTTTTTTCTGTGCCAGTCCCGCCTTTGACGGCACGCACCGTTTCGCCGTCACGTATTCGGAACATCAGCGTAACGCGAGGGAGTTTCAACGGGCTCTGACGGCACGTCTCAAGGCTAAGAAGCTGTTTTAATTTTT
>DJRM01000116.1:268-15381 GCA_002440085.1 Bacteroidales bacterium UBA6360 | reverse complement strand
CTGCTCAAGGAACCGTCTCCAGTCCCTCACGGTCAGCGGCTCGAAGTCGCTCGAAACGCTCAACTGCGCAAGCAACAGGCTCGTGTCGCTCAACGTGGCGCAGAACAAGGAACTGAAGACGCTCGACTGCGGGGGCAACGGCCTCGCCGCCCTGAACGTCTCCGGCTGCCGCCTGCTCACGGAACTCTCCTGCGCTGGCAATCAGCTGACGGCCATTGACCTTGCGAAGAACACGGAGCTTACAAAGCTTGACTGCTCAGGCAATGCCATCAAGGTTCTCAACCTCCAGAAGACCGCCAAGCTCGCCGAACTCGACTGCCACGGCAACTCGATTGCGACTCTCTACGCCAGCGCCGCCCCGGAACTCACAACGATAGACTGCTCGAAGAACGCGCTGACCGCCCTCGACGTCGCCCTCTGCTCAAAGCTCACCGAACTGAACTGCGCCGGCAACGCCCTCTCTACCCTCGATGTCACTAAGAACAAGGTCCTTGCCTCGCTTGACTGTTCCGTCAATAGCCTCACGAGACTTGACGTAAGCCCTCTCGCCTCGCTCCTCAGCGTGGACTGCTCGGGCAACGCGAGCCTCGCCATCCTGTGGGTGAAGGACGCGGCGCAGCAGACGGCACTGAGCATAACCAAGGAGGACGCAACTGAGGTGAGGTACAACGACGGAGGGATAGTCATCCCCGACGCAAAACTCAAGGCCTACCTCGTGGGCAACTACGACGATGACGGCGACGGGGAGATAAGCGTCGCCGAGGCTGACAACATCACTACGGTGAACTGCTCCGGCAAGGGAGTCACGGACCTCACCGGCCTTGAGAGCTGCGCGAACCTCACCGGCCTCGACTGCTCCAACAACTCAATTAAGAAGGTCATCCTCCCGAACCTCCGCAGCCTCGTCACCCTCCGCTGCCAGGGCAACCTTGTCGAGGAACTCGACCTCCACGGCTGCACCTCGCTCGCGCACGTCTACATGATGGACTCGAAGACCGACTCCGTCACCGACCGCAAGGAAGAGGCGGGGATGCATGAGTTCATACTGAACGACTACACGGGCATCGAGACTCTGAAAATCAACCTCTCCGGCATAACAAACATCAACACCGTGAGGATTGGAAAGACCGGGTGCAGGAAGATAGACTTGAGCGAGAACACCGGCATTGTCCACGCCAGCATCATGTACAACACCTCTCTTGTCGAGTTCCTTCCTTGCCCTGCCACTGAGGTTCTTCTTCTGAATTTCAATTCAGCCCTTGAGTCGGTCGACCTCTCTCCGCTCGCGTCTTTGAGAACCCTCGACGCCTCGTCCAACAAGCTCCAGTCCCTCGACGTGACGCACAACCTCGCGCTTGAGGAGCTCCACTGCAACGACAACGCCCTCACTGCGCTTGATGTTCGGAACAACGCCGCCCTCGTGAAACTCTACGCCCACAACAACGGCATCACGACGCTCAACCTCACGAAGAATCCGCTCCTCACCGTGGTGAACGTCTCCGGCAACAGCCTGAGCGCGCTCAACGTCCGCAGCAACCCCCTGCTCGAGACCCTCAAACTCTCGGACAACCCGGAGATAACCATCCTGAACCTCGACAGGAATCCGTCCCTGAAGGAACTCGAAGCCGCCGGCCTCGGCATCTCCGAACTCGACCTTACCAAGAATACTCATATTAGTTCTTTGAATGTCGATAAAAATTCAAGTCTGGAAAAGGTTATATGTGTATCAAGAGAGTTTGTCCTGAACCTGCACCCATTTGATTCCGGTCTGAATACAAAGTATGTTGATGAATCATCCACAATACTGTTTGCGGCAATAGATTCCAGACTGTGGTATCCGAATAATGCCGGGTATAGTTCAGGTAACATATATGGCGGAACATATACTTTCGGCCAGAACCCTTGCCCTTCTGGATGGCGAGTCCCTTCAAAAGACGAATTGAGTTCGCTTTCCGCACATTATTCCGCGATGACAACATTCAACGGGGTACAGGGCCGCTGGTTCTCAGGAAGCAAAACCTATTCGGATTCAGTCCCGGCAGTCTTCCTTCCTATTCTTAATGGAAGCTCCTATGGCGACTACTGGTCGTCCTCGGCGAGCAACAGCGGCTACGGCTACTACCTGTACTTCAATGGTTCGGGAGTGGACGTGGACTACAGCAGCCGTTCTTACGCCGACTCGGTCCGTTGCCTCAAGAACTGACAGGTTCCTGCCCCAAGGCGGAACCTGCCGGTTCACAAAAGAAATAATCATGTCAGTCGGGGCAAGGCCTTCGGCCCCACCCCGACTGACGAAAATAATATAGCTGTTATGAAAAGTAAAATAGTGTCATTAAAAGACTTTATTGAGGAATATCTTATCAAACAAATAGGTGAGATTAAAGACTCGTATCCTTATCTGGCATGTATTCTTATGTCGGTAGGTTTGGAATTGTTGGGTAAAAGTATCAATCATAGACCATGGACAGAAAGTGGATACTCGCGAACTGATTTTAATACGGCAATAAGAGAGTTGCCAAAGTATGCGTCTTTGGATTTGTACGATAATTTGAGATGCAATATGGCTCATTCAATGCGAGTTGATTCAATTATATTGACCAATAATGCTGGAAAATATGCTGACTTGCCTGTTAGTGATTTTTATGCTGATTTCCGCAAGTTGTGTTTGAGAGTTGCTGGAGGCGAGTTCCCGAATCAGACAAGCCCATCAGAAGAATTTTTCCGTGTTGAAGAGGACGAATTGGGAAATGCAGTGAGCGGGACTACAAAGTCTTTTATTGCAAAAAAATAGATAATTCAATTAAAAAATAATCCTATGGTACGATTTATTTCAGAAGTAGAATCCTTGACAAATTATTGCTTGGTGAATAATTTGTCACAATCGCAAATACAAGGTGCGGCTGTTAATGTTTGGTATTTATTGCCTAACTATGCTGATGGGAATCAGGTGACAGTTAAATTTGCTGTAGAAGTGAAGGGAGGATATAAAATATTTGAGTGTGATGATGCAGTTGAATCTGAATATGTACCCGAGAAAATGCAGCGTCGCATTATAAATATAGACGACATAATATCCAATAACATCAATGAGATGATCGCTTTGGCCAATAATTGATATTATTACCGATTCTCGGCAGGGGCGCAATCGGGAGTCCGGAGGGCTGAGATGCTTTCCGGAGAGGATTTGCAAGTTCAGCGGCCCACTGGTTTGTCCAGTCATTCAGTCTGTGCGGGGGATTCAACTTTATTTCAAAGGAGACAACGGATCATGACACTTCCGAGAGGTTTTTCTCTTTCTCCGAAAAGTCAATAGAATCAGATTCTGAAAAGAAGTTATTCCTTAGTGATGCGAGAGGCTTGCTAAAAGGAACGGGCTCTTGGATTGTCGCGCTTGCAACTATAACCGGTGATGAAGAGGAAAGAATTGTCATTTATCATGACAAGGCAACGGACACCGATAGTTACGATTCTTTTTGTGCAAAGCTTCCGTCTGACATTGAAAATGTTCCGATTCTCTGTGATGAGGCGGATTTTGCCATGGGTAAAAACAATATCGTTAATCATTTGACGAAAGGGAATGATGCCGATGGCTTTAATATGAGGATTACCAATCACACTTTGGTGTGGAATCCGAAAAGGATGAAAATAATCCAGGAATTGGCCGAGGCACTGTGTAAAGCCTTTGATACAAAACCCAATAGCAATGCAATGAAAATTGTTTCGAAGAAATATACGGGATTTCCGGCTGATGTATTTGATGTACCGAATAAATAGAAAATGTATGAAGCGTATTTATCCAGTTTTCCCACAGATTATTTCTTTGATTTTGTTAACTTTAGCATCTGCATGTACCGCAACGCCTGAACCGGAAGAAATACTTGCAGCGTCCGTCACGCTTTCTCAGTCCACTCTTGAATTGACGGAAGGGGAGCAGGCACCGCTTGAGGCTACGGTCCTGCCAGAGAATGCAACCGACAAGTCAATTGTCTGGACCAGCAGCAGGGAATCCGTCGCGACTGTCACTCCGGATGGCATCGTTGAAGCCTTGTCTGCCGGAACGGCGTACATCACTGCCACCAACAAGGCGAGCGGGAAGAGCGCGAGGTGCGAAGTCAAGGTTGCCTCAAAGGTCATTCATGTGACAGGAATTGCGCTTGACAAGACCGCCATTTCCATGCCGGAGGGAGATGAGCAGAAGTTGGCGGTCACGATTACGCCGGAGAATGCCACTGACAAGTCTGTGGTTTGGAAGAGCGGCAACGAGGCTGTCGCCACAGTTTCAGATGGGGTTGTCAAGGCACTCAGAGCCGGAGACTACCTACTACTATCGCAGCTATATCTCCCAGAAGGGAGAGGTAATGTATGGGGAAGTCAAGTCGTTTACAACCCTCCCTGTCAGTAGTATGATACAGACGGGTGAGGCTACTGACATTCATCCGAAGGAGGTGACTCTTTCCGCGACACTGGATTTGACCGATTGCCGCTATGATTCGATGGAATACGGTTTTGAGCTTGCCAAAAAGGGTGAGACATTCAAAAAATATGGGGCAGACAACCTCCTTGACATGAAATATTCGAGACAGTTTGACAATCTGACAAGGGACACCGAATACACTTACAGAGCCTATGTCAAACTCGATGGCAGAATCTATTATGGCGAAGAACGCAGTTTCGCTACTGTCTCGGTAGTCTCGTCCATCACAGCCAAGGCAACGGATGTGTCCTACCGCACGGCGACGATTTCCGGCAGGCTGAATGTTGAATCGGAAGGCTCATTCAGAAAATCTGCAACCTTGTACTACAGCACGACGGTAACTACCATTGATCAGCTGAAGTCTAAAGGGACAAAGGCTCCTCTGACATTGGAGAGTGACGGCTCATTCAGTTCCGAGCTTACATCCTTGTCGTCAAATACGAAGTACTATTTCGTGGTTCTGTCTTCCGTTGACGACATCAATCAGCAGACAGAGGTGATGGTATTTACAACTCAGGCGATTGTTGCCGGCATTACAGCCGAGGCGACGGATGTCAAGTGCAAATCCGCCAAGATTTCCGGCAAGTTGACAGTCGAGTCAGAAGGCTCGTTCAGCAAGTCTGCAACCTTATGTTACAGCTCAACAGCGACTACTGTCAGCCAACTGAAGGCAAATGGAACCAAGAAGTCTATTTCATTGAATGATGATGGCTCGTATAGCGTCAATCTCGTTTCTTTAGCTTCCAATTCGAAATACTATTATGTTGTCCTATCTACAGTTGGCGACACCGATCAGCATACAGAGGTAAAGAAATTTAATACAAATGCCATTATCGTGTCTGTCATCAGCGAGTCTACGAATTTGTCTTATTACACTGCGCTAATTTCCGGTCGGTTGGATATTGATGAGTCCGAGGGACCATTCAAAAAGTCAGCAACATTATATTACAGCACAACGGAAACCACCGTTGAACAATTGAAATCTAAAGGAACAAAGAAAACTCTTGACTTGACATCATTTGCCATTTATACCAATTATACCACACGTTTGGAAGATTTGATTTCCGGTAAAAAATATTATTTTGTTGTCGTGGCTTTCGTTGATGATGTTGAATACTATTCATTGTCTTCATTCGAAACAAAAAGTGCTCCCGAAGGCTCCGTTGATCTCGGTTTGTCTGTTTTCTGGGCTGAATGTAATATAGGTGCTGACCAGCCCCATGAGTATGGAGATTATTTCGCTTGGGGAGAGACCAAACCAAAGGAGGTTTACTCTTGGGAAACATACAAGTGGTGCAGAGTGAGCGGGGATGTGATTGCGCTGACCAAGTATTGCACTGATTCTGAATATGGTACTGTTGACAACAGTCGGAAACTTGAGTTGAATGACGATGTGGCTCATGTGAAACTTGGTGGCAATTGGCGGATGCCTACTCTTTTAGAGTTGCGCGAACTGCAGAATACGGAAAATTGCTCGTGGACTTGGGCAGATAACTATAATGGAACAGGAGTCAATGGGTATGTCGTCAGGAGTAAGAAGATTGGCTACACTGATAGGTTTATCTTTCTACCGGCATCGGGGAATCGTGCGTGGAATAAATTATATAACGAGGGCGAAAGCGGCAGTTTTTGGTCTTCGTCTCTATATACTTCAGACAACAAAAGAGCTATAGATATTTATTTTCCGATGTCTGTAAGGGTAAGTTATTTCGACAGACATAAAGGGTTGCCAGTACGCCCTGTTACAGAATAAGTTGAGGACTGATATGTTTTTTCGAGTATAGTCGATAAGGATTGTAGATATTGCAATTTCATCGACTGTACTCGATGAGTCTTGCTCTCCGACACTATTCTTTTATTCAACTATATGGCGATTTTTGATGGCAGAACATTGTATATTGATATTAAAACTCATATATTTGCAAGAAAAATGGTGATATGGGACAGACGGCAGTTACAATACGACTTGACTCGGGCACTAAGCAGCAGCTGGATGTGTTGTGTCAGGAGTTTGGAATGAGTGTTAACACGGCATTCAATATATTTGCACGCTCAGTTGTGAGGAACCGGAAGATTCCGTTTGAAATACAGGCGGATTCTAAGGCTGAAACCATCCGTAATGCTCGTGAGGCCATCCTTCAGATGCGAAGAACCTCCGAGGCCAACGGCAATTCCGAGATGAGCCTTGATGAAATCAATTCAGAAATCAGAGCGGCACGGAATCTTCATCAGTAGAAGTCGGTATGAAACAATATTATGCTGTAGTCGATACCAATGTTCTTGTATCTGCGTTGTTGGCCTCTCTGAAAAATCGCGCGACTCCGCCGTTGCAGATAATTGATTGTCTTCTTGACGAGACGATAATTCCCGTGTATAATGATGAGATACTTTCTGAGTATCGCGAGGTTCTGCATCGTAAGAAATTTGATTTCTCCGATGATGCGATTGGCAACCTCATGAATGCGATAATATCATTAGGCGTTTATTCTGACCGTGTTCCTGCCGATGATGAATGCCGCGACCCTAAGGACATCGTCTTTTATGAGGTTGCTCTTTCCCTCGACGATGCATACTTGGTTAGTGGCAACATTAAGCACTTTCCTTCGAAACCATTCGTCGTTACCCCTGCCCAAATGCTTGAAATCATCGACTCCGGTTCACTATTGCCTTAGATACAAAAGTTGTATTTACATTTTTAATAGATGCATACTTAGTTACCAATTGTCGGGACGTGCTTGGAGAAGTCGCGCTCATACGCTTCGATGATATTTCTCTGTATTGTCCTGACTTTCTCCGGGTTTCTGTCGCCCACAAATGAGGAAACCACGGCAGGCATTCCTCCTACGAAATAGTACTGTCGCAGACGTTCCTCAAACTTGGTGCGGAATGCCGTAATCATTTCCCAGTCTTTGGCTTGGAGCAGATCCACCATGCGGCTCTCTCCGACTGCGTCCAGAAACTCAAAAAAGGAAAGCGGATACAGGTGCATGAAATCAACCTTGCCGACAGGGAATGCGCAAAAGTTGAACGAAAAAATGCCTTATATCACAAAAAGTCGTCCTTAAAAGTGTTGAATATTGCAAAAAGTCGAACTAAAATTGGCGTGGCGACTCATTCAATCAGCGAGTGCCGGCTGATGTGGCTTGTCCCTCGCCTTGTCTGATGCTTTTGCCGATGCCTTGTCTGAAGGATTGAGCTTTGCCGATTGAAAGAAAAAGAATATCTTTGTCAGATATTGTCTGATTAGGAAATCTTGATATGAAGCATTGCAGGGGATTCGTTCTTACCGGGCTCGTCATCATAGCCGTGATGGCATTCTCGCTCGTGTCGCCGGCAAAAATCGGCGAGCTGCGGCTCGGCAGGGCAAATCTGTGGCCGGAAGTCTTTGAATATGACGACGATGACCTTTCGGACGAGTTCGCGCCCGATTTCGAGAGCCTTTACAGCCAGGTAAATTCTTCGCCTGATGAGCTTCCGGCGGAAACTTCATTTTATTGGAATGCGGACAGCTTGTCAGTGGCGTCGGGTTACAGAATCGCCTTTCTCGGCGATTCTTTCATTGAGGGAGACATACTTACGGCGGATCTTCGCGAGTCTCTCCAGGCCGAGTTCGGAGGCAGAGGCGTAGGCTTCGTTCCGTGTGAACGTCCGTTCGGTGTCTACCGGCATACAGCTAAGGTTCATGGCAGCGAATGGCAGAAATACGGCATTCTGAAATATAAATCCGTTCCTGAAAGTCTAAAGGACGGTTTCCTCGCATCTGGCTATATGGACAGCGGAAAGAGAGGCTCGGAAATGGTCTGGGAACGCGGGCGCGGTTTCGCGCATCTTGACAGCACGGATGTCTTCCGCTTGTTCTTCAGAAGCACCGGCGGCTGCTCACTTGAACTCTCGCTCCCGGACGGGACGGCAAGGACATTTGAGGCGAGCGCATCCGCGATGCTGAGGCAGATTGTTGTCGGCACATCGTCCGAGACGGTGCGGATGAAAGTCGTTGCCGGGAATGTCGTGTGCTACGGAGCCTCATTTGAATCAGGAGAGGGCATCCATGTGGACAATTTTTCCGTCCGCAGCAACAACGGCAACGCCATATTCCGAAGCAACGCTTCGCTGAACAGGCAGTTCTCGGAAATGATGGGATATGATGCCGTCGTTCTCCAGTATGGACTGAACATAATGCTGCCGGACAAGAATAACTACGCTAAATATCAGAAGCAGCTGGAGGATATAATCCAATATGCAAAGGCAAGTTTCCCGGAATGCGACATCGTCGTGATGGGCGTGAGCGATCGGGGCGTGAAGCGAGAGGGAGACTCGACTTTCACTTCCATAAACTCCGCACCGGCGCTGTCTCGCCACCAGAAGGCCGCCGCCGACAATCAGGGCGTTCTTTTTTGGAACACTCTTGAGGCCATGGACTCCCTCGGAGGCCTTGAAACATTCGCGGAGAAAGGCTGGGTCGCATCCGACAGGGTGCATTTTACTTTCAATGGAGGACGTGCACTTGCAGGAAAAATGTCCGGCTTTTGGGAAGAACTGATTTCCAGCAAGATTCGGGAGAGCCGCCGGGACGATGTAGTCGAGCCTGTGCAGGCAGATTCCTCGATGTTTGATGTGGCAGTTCCTGACACCGTGCCGCCGGCCATTGTCGCTGTGACAGATGCCTTCGGGCAAAATATGTCACGTAGAGAAAAACATGCTGCGAGACATTGAAATGAACATTCTGCCTCATATCGCTGCCCTCGTGCATGAGGCTGTCACCATGCCGGAAATAAATCCAAGGTGGCTGTCGCTTCTTGCGGATTCCCTTTCCTACAATCCGGAGTCTCCGCTCCAGCTTCCGAGTGCATTCATGCTCGTGGCGCTGTTGCTGTTCTTCGCCGTTCATTCGCTTCTGCACAGACGGCGTGCCGCGCGCAATCTTTTCACAACCGCATTTTCTCTGTATCTCTACTATAAGCTTAGCGGGGCCTATGTGATTCTGCTGCTTTTTATTGCCCTTTCCGACTACTTCATTGCACGGGGCCTCGGCAGGATTAATGGTTCAACGACCGGCAACCCACAGAATCTGGACAGAAAGAAACTTCTTGTGGCATTGAGCGTCACGATAAATGTTGCAATCCTCACATTTTTCAAGGCAAACGGAGTTTTTGCCGAATTTGTCGAGGCGGCATCGCATGGAAACGTGTCGCTGCGGCATATCGCCGTACCAGCCGGAATATCGTTCTTCTGCTTCCAGTCAATATCATACGTCGTCGACACATATCGCCACAAAATAACCCCGCTGCGTCATTTTTCGGACTATCTTTTCCTGCTCGGCTTTTTCCCGAAGATGTTTCTCGGTCCGTTGGTCCGCAATTCGGACTTCATCGCGCAGATGCAGCGCGAGGATATATGCGTGTCAAGGGAAGACACGGGTCAGGCTACGAGGATGATAGTCTCCGGTCTCGTGAAATTCTGCATTCTTTCCAAGATTATAGGACAACTGTTTGTCGCTCCGGCGTTTGCGGGAACACTCGGCAACGACGGATTCACCAGCCTCATGGCTGTCTACGCATTCACGATACAGCTCTACTGCGACTTTTCCGGCTACACCGACCTCGCCTCCGGAATATCGCTCCTTGTCGGCTATCGTCTGCCGCTGAACTTCAACCTGCCCTATCACAGCGCGACGATTACCGAGTTTTGGCGCCGCTGGCACATAACCCTCTCGTCATGGCTGCGCGACTACCTCTACATTCCTCTCGGCGGCAACCGGCAGGGCACTGTCCGCACCTATATTAATCTGCTTCTGACCATGCTCCTCGGAGGGCTATGGCATGGGGCGGGCATAATGTTTCTCCTTTGGGGTCTTTGGCACGGCCTTCTGCTCTGCCTTCACAAACTCTGGATGCACCATGTCCCCGATGCCGCTCCCCTCGGAGCTCAACTTCCTCTTTGGCGACGAACACTCGGCATCATTGTGACTTTCAACGCAGTAGCCTTAGGCTGGCTGATGTTCCGCAGTCCGGACTGGGAGACTTTCAGCACAATCCTCGGCAACATCTTCAGCAATTTCAGCCTCGCCTCCATTCCGCAGGCCGTCTCGGCAAATCTTCCGGCCTTCTCTGCCATGCTCGCGGCCTACCTTCTCCACGCGCTTCCCTCAGCGACCATTCCGCGCCTCGACCGCATCTGCACCTCATCCGGCCTCCCCGGCCAGGCTCTGCTCATAGCCCTCGCAATTTGGGCCGTATTACAATGCGAGGCGGCATTCTTTTCAGAAGCCGCCTCGGCACTGCCCATTTACGCAAACTTTTAGAAGTCGTTTGGATTTTTCGTTCAGTTGGGATCTTAGGCCTGCCCGGCAAACAGCCCTATTATGTTAAGAATCACCTTTGACGCCTTTTCCATTGACTCAAGCGGCACATATTCCATCTTTCCGTGGAAGTTGTGCCCACCGGCAAAAATGTTAGGACAAGGCAGCCCCATGAACGACAGATTGGCTCCGTCAGTGCCGCCGCGAATCGGTTGAATCTTCGGCTTTATCCCCTCCATCTCCATCGCCTTCACCGCCTTTTCGATAATTTCGAAGTGCGGCTCCACCTGCTTGCGCATATTGTAGTACTGATGCTTGATCTCCACGCTTGCCGTGCCTTCGCCGTATTTCGCGTTGATGAAGTTCACGCAGTCCTGGAGTATCGCCTTGCGCTTCTCGTAAAGAGCCATGTCGTGGTCGCGGATTATATAGGAGAACGTCGCCTCCTCCACCGTCCCGTTGAAACTGATGAGGTGGAAGAATCCCTCGTATCCGCTGGTGAACTCCGGTCTCTGCTCCACCGGGAGAAGACCGTTGAGTTCAATGCCGATGAGAATCGCGTTCTTCATCTTTCCCTTCGCATATCCCGGATGGATGTTGAGTCCCTGAATCTTCACAGTCGCGGCCGCCGCGTTGAAATTTTCATATTCCAGTTCTCCGACTGCGCCTCCGTCCATTGTGTAGGCATACTTTGCACCGAACTTTGCGACATCGAACTTCACCACTCCGCGCCCGATTTCTTCGTCAGGGGTGAATCCTATGCAGATTTTTCCGTGCTTGAACTCAGGATGCTCCACGATGTACTGCACGGCATCCATTATTTCAGCCACTCCAGCCTTGTCATCCGCCCCGAGCAGCGTCGTTCCGTCCGTGGTGATGATTGTCTGCCCCTTGTATTCAGCAAGCTCAGGGAAATCGGAGACCTTCAGCGCAAGACCGGGCACGCCGTTCAGGGGAATGTCAAGCCCGTCATATCCTTCGATAATCTGGGGCTTTATGTCTGCCCCCGACGCGTCCGGCGACGTGTCGACATGAGCGATGAATCCGAGCGCCGGCACATCCTTGTCCCCGACATTCGACGGAATCGTCGCCATCACATATCCCCACTCGTCCAGCTCTGCCTTCACTCCCATAGCCACCAGTTCATCACGGAGCATCTTCAGCAGGTTCAATTCCTTCGCGGCACTCGGTTGGGTGTCGCTGCTTTCATCTGACTGCGTGTCCACAGCCACATATCTCAAAAATCTTTCAATCAACTTTTCCATATTATCTAATTTTTTAATTGAGGGAAAGGGGATGAAGAAAAAGATGGGATGCAAGGCGCACTGGAAAATTCAACCCGGAGCAACCTGATGGTTGTGAGGACTTGAATTTTACATGCAACGCCGCAGACCGCTTTTTATTCGCCCCGTCTCATAGAAGACAAAATCATATATCCTATAATCGCGATATATGGCAGTATCGCCACAGGCTCGGCCCAGTACCGTGCCCAGAGCGTGTCCGCCCCGATGTACCAATCGACCTTCGCGAACTTCAGAACCGCGCTCACGACACCCATCAGCGCACCTCCCGCGATGAATCCCGAGGCAATCAGCGTCCCCTTCTCCTGACGCGCGGCGTTCACCTCCGCCTTCTTGCTGCGGCTTCCCACGAACCACGAAATCGCCCCGCCGATGAGCAGCGGAAGGTTCAGGTCAATAGGGATGAACATTCCCAGCGCGAAGGCCAGGGCCGGCACCTTGCAGAGAGTCAGCACAATCGCCAGCACCGCTCCGATGCCGTAGAGCAGCCATGGGGCGTTCCCTCCGTTCATCATCGGCTCAATCACGGCCGCCATGGCATTTGCCTGAGGTGCCACAAGCGCGTTCTCACCGGTGAATCCGTAAGTTTGGTTCAGGACCATCATCACGCCTCCCACAGTCGCGGCTGCCACGAGCACACCGAGGAACTTCCATGTCTCCTGGTTCTTCGGGGTCGTCCCTATCCAGTATCCAACCTTGAGGTCGGTGATGAATGCCCCCGCGACCGAGAGCGCCGTGCATACAACTCCTCCGATGACCATGGCTGCCACCATTCCGGCCGTTCCTTTAAGTCCGCATGCCACGAGGATGAGACTCGCCAGAATGAGAGTCATGATAGTCATTCCGCTGACAGGATTGGATCCCACAATCGCAATCGCGTTCGCTGCCACGGTCGTGAACAGGAACGCAATCACCGCCACAATCAGCACCCCGACAAGCGCCAGCCACAGATTATCCACGACCCCGCAGGCAAAGAAGATGAACACGGCAATCAGCGCCGCCACGATGCCTATCACGACAATCTTCATCGAGATGTCCCTCTGCGTTCTCAGAACCTCCTCGTCGGCGCTTCCCTTCTTCTTTTTGAACTCGCCGACAGCCAGCCCGAGGGCCGACTTGATGACTCCGAACGACTTGATGATTCCGATGATTCCCGCCGTGGCGATGCCTCCGATGCCGATATGCCGCGCATAGTTGCTGAAAATCTGGTCCGCCGTCATCTCCGACACCGTCTGTGTGATGCCCGTGCCCATAAAGTCGAGCACGCTGCCTCCCCAGATGAGGTTCATCAGAGGAATAATCACAAGCCAAACCAACAGGCTTCCGCAGCATATAATAAAGGAGTATTTCAGTCCCACGATATATCCGAGTCCGAGCACCGCCGCGCCCGTGTTAACCTTGAGCACTACCTTGGCCTTGTCTGCAATTGCCTGTCCCCAAGGCAGCACGGTCGTCGAGAGCGTTTCGCTCCATGCCCCGAAAGTAGCCACCACAAAGTCATACAGTCCTCCTATCAGCCCGCTCGCCAATAGGGTCTTCGCGCCCTTTCCTCCGCCCTCGCCGCTAACGAGCACCTGAGTCGTCGCAGTGGCCTCCGGAAACGGATACTTCCCGTGCATCTCCTTCACGAAATATTTCCTGAACGGAATCAGGAACAGGATTCCGAGTATTCCACCCAACAGGCTGGAAAAGAACACTTTCCCAAAATTAACCGTCAGTTCCGGATACTTATCCTGCAGGATGTAGAGCGCCGGCAGAGTGAAAATCGCCCCTGCCACGATGGCTCCGGAGCAGGACCCGATGGACTGAATCATAACGTTCTCCCCGAGGCTGTTCTTCCTTCCGAGAGCCGACGACAGCCCCACCGCAATGATGGCTATAGGAATCGCCGCCTCGAACACCTGCCCGACCTTCAGCCCCAGATAGGCCGCTGCAGCCGAAAAAATGATGGTCATCACTAATCCGATCGAAACCGACCATGGCGTGACCTCCGGATAGTTTTTCTTCGGCGAGAGCAGCGGCTGGTACTCCTCTCCCGATTTGAGCTCCCGCGTCGCGTTCTCCGGGAGCGAAGTCTTAATCTTTTCTTCCATATTCCGTTTTTCCAAAATTTCAACGAAACCACAAATATAGCGAAATTCTGCCCAAAAAGTGTCGTCGATGGCGAGTCTCTCACATAATAAATGTATATAGAGGTAAAAATGATGAGGTTACGTATAATGAAGCAGCGTGCTCCGCACCTCTTCGCGCCTCTGCGTTCGTGGATCCGGAAAAATATTTTGAAAAAAGTTGCGAAAAAATTTGCAGGTAATAAAAAAGTCCGTATCTTTGCAGCCCAATTCAGAAATGACCCTCCCAAATGAGCAGGGAAATGACTGAAAAGGACAAGATCTTTGACAAGTTTGAGAGAGATTAAGAGGTAAGTAAAAAACTTAATTGAAAAATTAGTCTGTAATATTATCCGGACGCCCGAAGCGCGAGCGGAGGACGTCGAAGAAACACATCAAGTGAAGAACGAGAGTTATTTTCGAAACGGAAAGATTAGGGACTACAATTTCAAGGCAAACGAGAAAGTTTAGAGAGTGCAAGTGTAAAAAGTTGTACTTGGCTAAGTGTAATTCATTCAAGAGAAAGGTTACAAGAGCGAACGGGGGATGCCTTGGCTTCCGGAGACGAGGAAGGACGCGGTAAGCTGCGAAAAAGTTCGGGGAACTGCAAACAGGTATTGATCCGAACGTGTCCGAATGGGGCAACCCGCCTGGTTGAAGACCAGGCACCAGAATAATCTGGGGTGAACCCGGGGAACTGAAACATCTCAGTACCCGGAGGAAGAGAAAGAAAGTATCGATTTCCTGAGTAGTGGCGATCGAAAGGGAAAGAGCCTAAACCGGCGGCGTTACGGCGCGGTCGGGGTTGTAGGAGCATTCAAAGGAGCTGCGACAGCGAACTGGAAGGCGCTGGAAAGCGTTGCCGAAGAGGGTGAGAGCCCCGTACAGGCAAGACGTCGCAGACAGGAATGCCACCTGAGTAGGGCGGGACA
>DJRM01000116.1:0-189 GCA_002440085.1 Bacteroidales bacterium UBA6360 | reverse complement strand
ACCAGTACCGTGAGGGAAAGGTGGGAAGAACCCCGAACAGGGGAGTGAAAGAGAACCTGAAACCGTTCGTTTACAAGCGGTCGGAGCGGAGCGATCCGCGACGGCGTGCCTTTTGCATAATGAGCCTACGAGTTGTTTCTCTCCGGCGAGGTTAAGCCCTTAAGGGGCGTGAGCCGGAGCGAGAGCGAG
>DJRM01000074.1:10657-12786 GCA_002440085.1 Bacteroidales bacterium UBA6360 | reverse complement strand
CTCTCTGAGAATTGAACCGTGGAGAACTATGTTGCGGTTGATCTGTCCGAAAAACAAGAAAAAGAGGCTTGACTAATTAGTCAGCCCCTCCCTGTAGGCTTTGTAACAAGGCCTCACAGCCCCTTGAAAATCAGCGTGCCGGAGATTGCCGTTCAGTTTAGCGGACTGGACTCAAATTCATCGTTGCCACCGCCGAGGTCCACTTCGACTCCCCAGTCAATGACAGAAATGTCGCCGCTGTCAAGCTTGTCTTTCCCGATTGTGAGATTGTAGGTGTAATGCTTGCCGGCCTCGAATGCAGGACGACCGGTGACGTATAACTCAGCTTTGTCCTCTTCATTACCAGGCTTCCAACATACAGTGATTTTCAAGAATCTGGCAGATGTATCCCCATCGCAAGGGACAACTATGGCGTTGAAGCTGCCCTTGCCATTCTGGTAGGCGGTGTCATACGGTCCCGGCATTACATCCACCGCGTCACCGCTTCCTGTGCCGTCCGCACTGACGATGCTGTATCCGGACTGGATGCTTTCCACTCTGATTATGTAGATGTCTTTATCTGCAAACTCGCTTTTCACCCTGTCCTTATCCACATTGACCGTGACAAGGGCCATCTTGCGGTTCATCACAAGTCTGAGCTTATGGTCAGATGGAATATTGTCCTTCGAGCCGCAGACATATTCCCCGGTCATAAAATCAGCCCTTGCGAAACTTCCTACTGTAGCCTGTTCGCCATTCGACTCCCGCTGGTCGGTCGGAAGGGTGAAACCATCCTTGGACGATGCCGGATACCAGGCTTTGTAGGTGACAGGAGCCTTCCAGACGAGGTAGTCGGTATCCGGCACAGGATTCCAGACTTCTCCGTCAAACCTGTATGTAACGGTCTTCTTTGCCTGTCTGGCAGAATTGTCTATCATGGAGACAGCAATCTCATCCCCCAAGAACTTCCCTGCGGGGCCGTTGAACTTCGTCTGCTCCTCGGCTGTGCCGGACGGATTGGTCTTGGTCAGCGCACCCACAGACGCTTCTATGCGTACCGCTTCCGGGTCGGTGGCCCAGGAATGTCCTGCTGACGGGCTCTTGGTACATCCTGTCAACAAGATGCCTCCAATCGAGAGTAATGTGATAATGTTGTTTTTCATTCTCGTTCCTCCTTATTCAGTTTCAAGTATTCCGTCATCGGGATTCTCCCACTGGTGCTCTTCCCAGGAACCGGCGGAGAATGTCCCGGTATGAACCGCATCCTTTCCTACTTTAATGGTAAGCCTGTAGGCTGTGTTGCCATTGAAAGTCATTTCCGTCTCAGATGTCCAGGCGTATGCTAACGGCTCTCCGCTCAGTTTGAAGCTGACCTTGAAGTCGCCGGCGGCCACGGTCTGCGGCACAATGATGCCTTCATAGACGGAAGTGCAGTTGCCGGTCTTATCCGCAGCGGGATTCCAGGCTACATTGTAAGGCTTGATGTCAGAAGCCGCAGTCCCAGACTCCACAGTGAATGAAGTGTAGCCGGTGGTGCCTCTGATCTTGAAATCACGCGCCGTTCCGGAAATCACCACATCGCTGATGATGTCCTGGGCCGGAACCCCGGAAACATTGAACTCCGTGCCGAGCTTGAACGTTACCGTGAGCCGGGCCAACAGATGCGTAAACGCAAACGAAAGCTTGCCGTCCTCGCCAAGCAGCTCGCTGACCGGTTTCAGCCCGGATGCCCAGCCCAGATAGTCGGAGCTGCTGTCATCATTGCTCTGCTCGGCCTGCACCTCAAGAGCAACACCGCTCTGCCCATAGTTGATATCGTCAACCGACACCAGACTCTCAAGACCAACTGACGGGGCTATGGCGTAGACAAGAACCGTCGCATCGGACTTGCTCCAGAGAAGCGTCTTGTCCGATGCCCAGCCGCTCTCACCCCTTTTGAATACGGTGTTGGAATAGGTGTACTTGCTTGCCGGGCTTTTGTCGTCTTCCACGAGAAGGTCGAATTTCGTGAGATTATCTGTGGTGTAGGTACCCTTGGTTGTGACCACTTCCGGACTCACGCGGATGATGCGGTCCTCAGGAAAGCTGCTCTCTGACTGGGACTGCACGGACTGCTTGCTGCACCCTGCCGCCAAGGCGAGTGCAAGGGC
>DJRM01000074.1:3844-10627 GCA_002440085.1 Bacteroidales bacterium UBA6360 | reverse complement strand
TTTAACTGTTACAGTGATATCGGAATAATCGTAGTTGTCTGATCTGACTTTTTTGTTTTCAGAACTTGGACTTTCAATATGGCCGACCTTTTCTCCGCTGAGGCTTGTATCGGTCTGCTTGTCTATTGTGCACACGCAGTTTTTGAAAGTCACATTGCTGTAGTCTGCTCCGATGGCAATTCCTGTATTGGAAACGTTATCACTATCCTTCTTGATCGAGCCGTCGAACTGACATTCATTGAACTTACCTTTGCTATCATATAAATTGCCTACAAGACCTCCGCAGTTACTACCGGTGACGGTAATAGTCCCTTTCACGGTGCAATTAGAGAATTCGTGATCTTCATTGCCAAACCAACCGCAAAGACCTCCGACACATACAGAGCCCTTCACTGAAGCATTAGCAGAACAGCCGCTGACAGTGCATTTACCACTCTGGGCAATTCCTACAATTCCTCCGATATTTCTATCCGAACCGACAATTTCTCCCGAAAGGAAATGACAATTGAAGACGGTGCTGCTCGTAATGCTGCCGGCCAGTCCTCCGACATTTGCCTCTCCACTCACATTGACGCTCGCAGTGCAGTTCTCCATCGTAGAAGAATTATCAAGATCACCCACGATTCCACCTACATAATATTTGTTTGTCTTTACTGATCCAGAAAGGATCTTTACGTTTTTGACACTTCCGGATTTGATTATACCAAAGAGTCCCGCATAGCTGCCTGTTATGTCCACATTCAAGCCAAAAATTTCGTGATTGTTTCCGTCAAAATTCCCTTTGAATGCTTTCACGTATCCTGTTCCAATCGGAGTCCAATTTTCGCCGGCGAGGTTAAAGTCCTCGGTCTGAATGAAATACTTGCCTTCGTAGGCTTCACCGCCGTTCACCTGCTGCGCCAGATAGGCGAGCTGGGCAGGGGTTGCGATGAGGTATGGATCATCTTCAGTGCCGGTGCCTCCGGCAAATTCTGAGGCGACTGTACCGTCCCAGACAATGCCTTTGAGCTGCGCTTCGCCGCCTGGAAGCGTAGTCCCGCTGTCGGTAGTCCAATCGTCCACGCTGACGACATCAGCAACCTCGATCTTGTCCTTGCCGAGGCGCATCTTCATCTCGTAGGCGCATCCCGACTTAAGACCGCCAGAAACAAGCCCGGTTGAAGGCACAACATAATTGAGGAGAGTATTATCCGACATCTTGACTTGCAGCATCCTGGCTCCGGCTTTCTGTCCGTTGCCAGGGAAAAATATGCCTTCCCACTTGAGGTCTGAGACCTTGTGAAGCTTTATATCCAGACCGGCCGCATCACTGGCGGCCGCGACAGTGCCTCTGACAAAGGAAGTAACATCGGCAGAACCCTCAGTGGCATTGAGGACAACCTTGGATAAGGTGCCGAGCAGCACAGCCTCGCTGATGGTCACATCGGATGCGAACTGGCTGCCCTTCTCGAAAGTGAAGGTCAACTTCACAAGACTGTGATAGAAAGAGATCAGAATCTTCCCGTCAGATGAAAAGGAAACGCTCCTGCTTGCATCCGGAATCAAGCCGTGATTCCCCCAGCTGACCAGGTCCGCAGCCAGAGTGCCTTGGCTTTGATCGGAAGGAATGGAAAACTCCACCGTGGTCGGATCATCCTGCCCTTCCACATACGGAGCGTAGGCATAGACCTTGGCCGCGTCCTTGGAGTTCTTCCAGAGCATCTGCTCCTCAGGAGCCCAATCACTTTCCGACTTGGTCCACTTGACATTGGATTTGGTGTAAATGCCTCCACCATAGTCTATGAACAGGCCGAGGGTCGTCCCGGAATATTCACGGCTGCTTGTCCCGTCCGCACGGGTCAGCGGGTCGCCGGCATTGGCCGCTATGCGCACCACCCCGTCCTCTGGGAAACCGGTCGGCGTCTCAATGGTCGTCATCTTGTCGCACCCTGCCGCCAGGGCGAGTGCAAGGGCTGCGCCGCAAATAATCGGCGCCGCGAATATGTTAGTTTTGTGTATCATCTCATTTAACTGTTACTTCGATTCCGATATAATCATCACTTTTACTGCCGGCTTCCCGCCCATTTAAAGCCATGTAGGTCTGCGTGTCTATCGTGCACACGCATTTAGAGAAAGTCACAGCGCTTTCGTCATAGCCAATGGCAATTCCCGTATTGGAAACGGTGCTGCCATCCTTCTTAATCGAGCCTTCGAACTGACAACTTTCGAACGTTCCGATGCTACTAGATAAATAGCCTACAAGACCTCCGCAAGAGTTCCCAGTGACGGTAACGCTCCCTTTCATGGTACAATTAGAGAATTTGTAATTTTCATTACCAAACCAACCGCAAATGCCTCCGACCTTCTCTGTTCCCTTCACCGAAGCATTAGTAGAACAGCCGCGGACAGTGTTTTTATCAGCTTGGGTATAACCGACATTGCCGACAATTCCTCCGACACTCTCGCCACCGTCAATTTCACCCGAAAGGAAATGACAATTGAGAATAGAACCATTAATGATATAACCAACCACTCCTCCGACATTTGACTTTCCACTCACATTGACGCTCGCAGTGCAGTTCTCAATCCGACAGCCTTCATAAATGTGCCCCGCGATTCCTCCTGCTGCGCTATCATGAGCATCATTGTCTGTCCTCACCGAGCCGGAACGAATATTCACGTTCTTGACACTTCCACCCGAGATACGCCCAAAGAGTCCTGCATAATACGGGGAACCGTCCACATTCAAGCGGAGGATATCGTGATTGTTTCCATCAAAGTGCCCTGAAAAACAGCCCTCAAACTTCCCGATTGGTGTCCATCTTTTGTCAGCGAGATTAAGGTCATCAGTGAGTCTGAAGTACGTGTTTTCGTAGCTGTACCCATCGTTCACCTGCTGAGCAAGATAGGCGAGCTGGGCGCAGTTGTTGATAAGGATCGGCTTGTCTTCAGTTTTGCCAAGTTCGCTGCCGTCCGCATCTTGAGTGGCGAAGGCAGTGGCGGTCTGGCCGTCCCAGGTGTCAACAGGATCGGTCTCACCGACCTCATCGATAGTTTGATTCGTCCAGTTGTTCACTGTGATGCTGCCGATTTTGGCGGAGGTCTTGCCGACAATCAGGTCGAACGTGTAGGACTTCCCGGCGATAAGTTCAGGAAAGCCGATGACCGAAATTCCCTGATATCCGCTCAGGTCCACACCGTCTCTATACACAGAAAGATTGACGAACCTGCCGTCGCTGTTTTCATCTTTGGCATTTGGACTTACTATGGCGCTGTAGGTATAGCCCACTTTGCCCCCGCCTGTCGTGACGACATTGCCGTCCTTGTCCTGAAGCAATGGCTCTGTCACCTCGTTATCATAAACACCCTCCTCAATCTTCTTTCCACATATACGGACGTCACGAATATCATCCGTCTCCTCATTATACTCATCATTATATTTCAGAACCTTGATCCTCACCAATACATTCTTCCTAAAAAGATCCACTCTGAGAGCCCGGTCATCTGGGATGGACGCGAGCATCACGGTACCTTCCATATAGTCCGCAGCCGCCAGTTTGTCTTTAGTGTCCTGGTAATCGGGGATTCCCGTGTAGTCCGCCGGGTATTTGGCGGTGAAAGAGAGGTCTTTCTTGTCCCACTTGAGGTACTCGTCCGCGTTCTCGGGAGTCCAAGCGCCGCTCTGGAGTCTATAGACCACGGCCTTGCCGGCGTTTGTGATGGAGATACGGTCGCCATCGTTGAATTTCTTCTGTTCTTCCGTGGAGCCGAGAGGGTTGCTCTTGGTCATAGTCCCTACTGCCGCTTCGATGCGCACGGCTTCGCTGTCTAAAAGATAGGGCGACATATCTTCTTTCTGGCACGCGGCGAATATCGAAAGCGCTGCCGTTGCCGATAATAACAGTTTCTTCATAGCCTAATCCGTTTCAAGGTCCTTGGAATCTCCTGCGCTGATCCACGCTTTTGCAGATATGTCTTCCGACAATTGTGCTTCATCCTTTCCGATGACAAGAGGCAGAACATATTCCTTTCCCGGCTGGAAAGAGAAGTCCGGGCCGAGCTCTGCGGTGTAGGTGTATGGCTTTTCGGAAGCATAGAAAGACAAGGTGAAACTCGTCATTGACTGAGGCACCACGATGCACTCGAATGTGGCCTTGCAGTTACCCTCCGTGTCATTGGCCGGGGCCCAGGCGGATTCGTAGGCCTTAATGGCTTTCCTGGTGTCGTCTATGGCGGAAATGCTCCAGTCTCCGGAGTCCGTCATCTTTACGGCCGCATCCCCGTTGAAACCGTTGACCATGAGCTCGTTTGCGGGATTTGTGGCAGGCACTCCGTTGTGGTTGAACTCTGTGCCGAATGTGAGTTGTATTTTAAGAAGAGACATTGCATGGCGAAAAGCCACCTTAAGGCGTCCCGCGTCATCGAAATCCAAGGTGTTGCCGTTTCTTGTCACATCGCCTTTTGAGCAGAGCAGGAGGTCGGATGCCGTGCTTTCTAAGGTCTGGTTCGCCTCCACGCTGAAATTGAACACGGGCTCGTTGAGGTCGTCCGGAATGGAACAGTCTCTCGTTGAAAGAACCGGAGACACGGCAAGAAAAGTGAACGCAGCCGTGCTGCCTTCCCAAAGCATCTGTTTAGCCGGTACCCATTCGCCTGTAGAAGAGTTCTTTGTGAACGTGGTGTTCGTGTAGCTGTACTTGGTGCTTGCACTCTTGACAAAGAGGTCGAAGCTTTTGAGAGTCTCGGTCGTGCAATAGCCCTTTGTCGCTGTAACGTCTGCCGTGACTCTTACGACGTTGTCCGGCGGCGTCTGTGGGGCTGATGTCTTGGAGCACGCGGCAAATGCAGCCGCCACCGTCAGCAAGATTAGAAATTGTCTTATTTTCATGTCTGAATATGTTTAAAACTTAGTCCACAGCTTCTCCGCCTTCGATTTCGGCACCATTTTTCCATTCGTTGATTTTCACGTCGCCGAGGTCAATCTGGTTTCTTCCGACCACAAGCCTGATGGTGGTGTATTTGCCTTGTGCAAGCTCAAAATCAGTCTGGCTGGTGTAGGTGAAGTCTTTCCCATCGATTCTCACTACAACGGTGTTGATTCCGTCCTGCGGGATGATCACGGAAGTGTATTGCGTGTTCTCGGTGATTTCCGGGATCTCCATTACACCGCGGGTCGCTGATGGCGTTACGGCCTTTGTGAGGTAGTTCAAAGTGCCTTCAGTCGCGACATTCTTGAGCTCCACTGCGCTGACTTCCGGCTTGTTGCCTCCCCATTGGTTGCGGAAGCTGAGTTCAACGATGACTTTTGCCATGATATGGTCAAAAGTAAGACCCACCGGATTGTTTTCGGCGATTTTTCCGTCAAGTTCGGTTGCGACAAGAATGTCGCTTTCAGTCTGCTTGGCAGGGTCAACAGAGCATGCAACCTTCGTGAGGTCAGCTTCTGCAGCCTTGTCCGCAGGATACACTCCGATGAAGTAGTGCTTGTCCTTGAGGTTTTTCCACAACATCTGTGGAGCGGCAGTCCATTTCCCGTCTGTCCCGAGAGTGTTGATGGCGTTGTTCACGACGCGTTCACCGGCTGTAGGGACAGCATTCGGAGTGCCCACCCAGGCATAGACGCTGATTTCATCCCCGTTGGCAAAAGTCTGGGAGCCGTCTTCGGCGGTTGTGACTTTTGTCGCGATGCTGGTAGACACCGTGATGAATTCAGGAGTCGCCTCGCTGACGGTCACGTTTTTGTTGCAGCTGCCAAATGCGAGCACTGCCGGCAGGACTGCAATGAAAATGTTTTTTTTGTTCATTGTGTTTTGGGTATGATATATTTGTTAAAATCATATTGTGTCCGGGTCGGTGATTTCGCCAGCGTAGGTCCATCCTTCGGTCCAGTTGCCGATGACGTGTCCGCTAAGCCTCATGAAAGGTCGGAGCTCACTGAATTTCAGGCTAATCAGATATTTGCCGGAAACATTCATCCTCGGCGATTCCAGCATAGTCTCATGTTCAGTTCCGTCGGGAAAGTGAAGCTTCATCGTGATGATGGAATATTCCCTGCCGTCGACAGTCGGCATGACCCGGAAGATTTCACTGCGGCGTTCATTGTCTGAAAGTCTTACGTCCGGGATGACAGATTCTTTTGCTGTGGACGATGTCAGGCCGTACTGGCCTTCGGCGTTCCTTTTCAACGGGAAGAGACATTCGGAAGAATTGACGACGGTGATGTCCAGACTAAGCCCTTCCGGCGCCCCTTCAATTTCTATCGCAAATTCGCTGAGAATCCGGTGCGCGGACATTTGGACTTCAGTCACTCCATTGTCGGAGTTGTCAATGCGGGCGTCTTCCGAGCCGAAGTATGCGTGGAACGGGCTTGTCCCGCCGTTGAGGCTGATGCTCAATTCGTCTTGGGTCGCCTGGTCGGGGCCGAACCTGAACGGCTCGGCGAGATTCACAAACAGGGTCGCCGCGTAGTCTCCTGTCTCAAGCGGAAACAGTCGGCTTCCGAGTTCACGTGCATCGCCGCAGGAGAAGTTCACCTCTTCGGCTCCTGTGGCTGCATTGAAAATCAGCAGGTTTTCTTTTGTGACTGCCGTAGCCCTGTCGTCCTTATCTGCCCAGTCAGCCGAAACGGCCAGTCCGGAGTCGCCGGGATGAACTGAAATGTTGCATGAGGCGAGGCCGATGACCGCCATTACCGTGAGTGCTATATTTCGAGATGTTTTCATTGTCTTTTCCGAATGTGTCTTGTTTCTTACCGACAGCAGTCCTTGCAATATGGGCATCTGCACTTGTCGCAGTCGTCCCACA
>DJRM01000074.1:0-3766 GCA_002440085.1 Bacteroidales bacterium UBA6360 | reverse complement strand
CCCTGAAGCTCCAGCGTCATCGAGTCCGCTTTCCTTTCCGCTTTCTGACGCATTCCCTCTGCCGCGTCCTCCAAATTCGTAGATGAGCCGCACGGACGTGTCCCAGACAAAATTGGACTTGTGTCCGGAATGGACGATTCCGTCGATTTTTGCTCCTGTCAGGCCTGTGATACCAGTTGTAATTCCAATTTTCAGATGCTCGATGATTCGGTAGGAGGCCTGAACGTCGGCACCATAGCCGAAATGCCAGTCGCTTTTCTCTTTCGCTATGAACGGAGAGGCGTCTGCAACACGCATGACTTCGGACCTGCTTCCGTACAGAGCCACCTTCGGCGAGAGTTCGAGAGCCCATCCGCTTTGTCTTGTCGTGGAGAAAAGTCCGAGGATATTGAAATTGAAGCGCGCGCCATACTGCTGAAGGAAGGATGTCGTCCTTATGTCCGAAAATTTCAAGCAGTCCATCCCGAGTACCGAGCCATAGTATCTCACACCGTCGGAGCCGAGCCAGTTGCCGTCTGAGGCGCAGCATTTCCCTGCCTCCATTGTCGTCTGTCCGTATCCGATGAATGCTTCCAGGGAATAGAGCTCATTGAAACGGTAGCCTCCGAAGGCAGTCGCACTCCATCCGGCATGAAAGCCGTCAGCGGCAAAACTGCTTAGAGATGCGGTTCCTGCCGGCATTCCGACACCGGCACCGACATACCAGCCGGACGAATTGTCCTTTTCCTGTGCTGACAGTACGGGCACAGTCAGGAGAAGGGAAATAATGGTTGCAGTCAGTTTGTGCATGGGCATAAGAAGTCGTTTTGCGGTGTACATTTGATTCTTTGTCGGGATTTGGACAATCCTTCAAAAAAACTTGCAAATTTAGGCATAGAAACGTTCTTGATTGGAATTTTTGACGCGGACAATTTCCTCTGAGAGTGAGTTTACACTCCTGTCAGTTTCTTTTAAGGCGCAGTTTTGTTTCTTTATAGCAGCAGCCCGGGTATTCAATTCATTGATTTTTAGCTATTATAGATGAATACCTGAGACAAAGTCTCTGTCAATGGAAGTCACGTTCTTCTTAGCCTTGCTGAAACTTGACCCGGATGAAAATCCGGAGGCTTCCGCCACGGCCGACTGCTTGACCATCGGGTTAGCCTCGCTGTATTGGCGGGCGTATTCGAGACGGAACATGTTAATCAGATTGTAGTAGCCCACAGACGCAATGAAGCGGCTCGCGGGGGCTATCTTTCCCTTGTCGACTTCTGCAAGAACTTCTTTTTTCTGAAGATGCTGCTCCTTAAAGCGTCGGAGGATTATTTCGAGAACCTGCCGCTTCGCCTCTTCGTCATAGGCAAGCTCGTCTGTCCCGTAGGCGTCGGTGATTCCGGATTCGTATTCTTCTATGTCCTCGGCCTCGTCGAGCGCCTCATGCATCAGTTCGTCCGTGATGTTGTCGAGTCGATTTCCTTCCTTGCGGACGGCCTCTGTCGGCAGCAGACGCTGCGGATGGAGTATGAGCAGAAGGAACATCAGCATGGACACGGACAGCACGAGGTCAATGACGAGTTTGACCACTCCGTTCCCGGTGATGAATATCGCCCATACAACCGCAACCCAGGCCAGTGGCATCCACAGAGTTTTCTCTGCGAACCGGTAGGGAAAGTCTCCCTCGTCAGAGAAATTTTGCAGGTGATACTCGTCAATTCTCTTGTTTATCCGTCTTGTTGTCTTCAGCAGAATGCAAGTGAGGGCGAGGCTCGTGAGCCCTGCCGCGCATTTCAGCCAGGCCTTGTTCGCGACCATCCAGTCTCCGCCTCCCGCAACGAGGGTGATCAGCAGTGAGACTATCAGAGCAAGTGTCGCGATGACATAAGCACTGTTGTGAATTTTGTTGAGATGCTGTGTGCTGAAATATTTCCCGAACAGTGACGCGAAGCACATCGGATAGAAAAGTATTCCGGCTATGCCTACATATATGACAGTCGCCGGATCTGAAGGCGCGAGGAAATAGGGAATTTCAAAAAGAGCCGTCGACAAATAGCCGAGGGCAACGAGACGCCGTACCGGGTAGAAGTATTTTTCTTCCCTGTCGTATGGCCGGCACATGTGAAACCAACGTACGACGGCGCAGATTATTCCTGTGACGATGAACACAAGGCACGCATCCGCAAACAATATATCCTGAATCCCTGTATATTTCATGTTTTCCTCAATATGTGGCTGCCAGTTTTCTGAGGCTTGCCCCCCCATTTGTATGGGAATCGTGCAAAGATATAAAAAAATCTTGTTTCGTCAGAGAGCGGTGCGTTTGACGAAAAATTACAACTAAATGGCTGAAATGTGTGTGGCGGCGTGATGGCTAATTCGGAAATTTGCAATGTGGAAATTGTGGATAGATGGAGACTGCTCTTGAAAACAGGATACTACATATATTTATAAACCAATAACACAGAATTGATGAGAAAGAAAACACTGATTTCCGCCGTTCTGGCATTCGCCCTCGCGACAGTGTCCGCAAGGGCTCAGAACGGACCGGTGAAGGCTTGGGAGGGGACGATTGACCTTCCGACCTACCGCGTGAACGCCCCGGAGAAGGCTCCTCTTTTCGAGAGGGACTTCGCCTACCAGCGGGCAAAGAGGGGAGTCTATCCCTACGCGATGAACGACAATCCCACGAACGAGAAGGTCGATTCCACCCACAGGGCGCTCTTCATCGAGAACGACTATGTGAAGGTCTGCGTGCTTCCGGACATCGGGGGACGTCTCTTCTACGCCACCGACAAGACCAACGGGTATGAAATCTTCTATCGTCAGAGCGTCATCAAGCCGGCGAACGTCGGGATGCTCGGCGCGTGGATAAGCGGAGGCGTGGAGTGGAACGTGTTTCACCACCACCGGGCGACGTCGCAGTACCCGATTGACTACACCATAGTCGATAATGGCGACGGCAGCAAGACCCTCTGGGTCGGCGAGGTGGAAAACCGCCACAGGATGAGCTGGGCAATGGGCATGACACTCTACCCGGACAAGTCATACATCGAGGTCACCGGCCGCTTCTTCAACAACGCGCAGGACCGCAACTCCATGCTGCACTGGAACAATGTCGCGACCCACGCCAACGAGAACTACCAGATTGTCTTCCCGGAGTGCACCGACTTCGGAACTTTCCACCACAAGAACAGTTTCCTGCGCTGGCCTGTGCCTGACGCGGAATACTGCGGAAATCCGGACTATGCCGGGAAAGACATCAGTTATTGGAAGAATCTCCCGGCACTTATGGGTGGCTCCGTGTTCATTTACGACCAGAAGGACGACTTTGTGGGAGGATATGACTACGGCAAGAACGCCGGAACCATGCTCGCGGGCAACCACAACATCAACAAGGGCGGGAAGTTCTGGACTTGGGGTCACATGAACTACGGTCACTCCTGGGACTGCGAGGTACTCACCGATACCGCCGGAGCCTATGTCGAGCTTATGACCGGAGCCTACTCCGATAACCAGCCGGACTACTGCTGGATTAACCCTCACGAAACCAAGGAGTTCACTGCCTATTGGTACGGTATACGCAATCTGCGGCATGTCAATCGGGGCAACGAGCTCGCGACGCTCAACATGGACATAGACCCTTCGGGAAAGGTCCATGTCGCTGCAAATGTCACGCAGATTCGTAAAAATGCCAAGATTGAGGTACGCAAGGCCGACGGCAAACTGCTCTACAGCAAGGTGGCCGACATCGCCCCGGACAAGCCTTTTGCCGACGACTTCACGACCGCAG
>DJRM01000016.1 GCA_002440085.1 Bacteroidales bacterium UBA6360 | reverse complement strand
CCCGAAATGTCTACTTGACCTCAACATATCCATAATCCCGACAGGACGGGCGGATGCAACAAAAAAGCGAGTCAGGCACGATATGACCTAACTCGCTTTGCGGACTCTTCTGTTCCGCGGCATTCATTCTTTTCTGCTATGGGACTTGGCGGCTGTGTCTCGCTTCTTCGCCGCACAATCCCTTCGCACGGCAAATGTATGAAAAATTCTTTCAGGAGCAACCTGTTTGAGCGTCTTTTTTTCATATTTTTTTTGAAGGTTTCTTACTCGCGACATCAAGTTCTCGGCGCATCCGGACGAGTAGCCTGTTTGACTTCTTCCATTAAGGCATTCTGGGCTGGCGAGCGCTTTTGTGGCGCGTATGCTTCAAATTTTGCCTTCTTTGCTTCAATATTTTTGACGCAATAGGGGGTGTTTTCCTAACTTTGCGTCAAACCAATTGAATGCACTGAAATGAAGAACCGTCTATTGGGCCTTATTGGCGTTTCCTTTACAATTTTCTGCCTTGCAGCGGTCTCTGCAAGGGCTTTTGATCCGAGTAAGTCACCTAAGAAGCCGTCCCTTGAAAAGATTCGCGTCGATTGGGATGATGCAAAACTTCTCGCTCCCGGAGGATATGCGCGTGTACACCGCCTGAACGACGGGCGATATATGGCTGTCTATTCGCGTGGCGGGGACGGATGTTTCAAGTTCAGCCCTGACGGGTGGACGGGCTGGAGTCCGCAGCGTACGGCAATGCGGCACGGCAACTATGAGGCACCGACCAAGGTTGTCGTTTCCAATGCCGAGTTCGCGCAGCTGAGCGAGAACAATCCTCACCATCCCGGACGCATCATCTATGCGGCAAACATTCGTCCGGTAGAAAACAGAAGTTCCCTCACTCCGTACACGATTGCCATCTCCACCTCCGATGATGCCGGCAGAACATGGAGCGGAATCCGCGACGTCTATAAATCCAAGATCTGGGACAAGGACGTGCTGCGCGGGTGCTATGAGCCGTGCGTGCTCGAACTTCCTGACGGGACAGTGCAGATTTACTTTGCCGACGAGACGCCTTATTATGAGAGGCGTCTGCCCTACCAGAACATCTCCGTCATCGAGTCCAAGGACGGCGGCGATACATGGGGCCCCGCCCGCATCGTGTGCTACAACGAGAAATTTCGCGACGGAATGCCCGTGGCGATGATTTATGGGGACTGGATTTATGTCGCCATCGAGGCGAACGGACAGAACGTCAAGTTCCATCCGCAGATTGTGTGCACAAAAATCTCCGACAACTGGAAGACTCCGGTCTATGGTTCCTCGGCGAATCGTTTCGATCCGTTCCGTACGTCTATGGAAAGCGCATATATCTATTCCGGCGCACCTTATATAATAAAGACGGACAATTACTTCGTCCTTTGCTACCAGTCGTCCGAGGGCGCGCTGGAACCGACGACGAAAAATTCCGTTATGGAGATGGCCTTGTGCAGGATTGACGAGATGAAGGGGCATGAGTTCCTGACGATGAGGGAACGCATCCGTCCGTTTGACATTGACCAGACGCGCGACAACGGTCTGTGGAACTCCCTCTGCGACCTCGGAAACGACACCATTCTCGCCGTGACGCAGCTGAGCGGAAACATATATATAAGAAGGGGAAGGATTGTGACTGAATGATGTCCCGTCATTTCGGCGGCGCGGAGTGGCATCCGGAAGAATTTGTACCACAAAAAAGCACTGATAAATAATGAAAAACGGAATAACCTCAATATTTGCGATGATGACGGCTGCAATGGCGGTCGCAGCCTGCACCGGAGAGCCTCAGCCTAATCAGCAGCCGGGAACTGAACCGGAACATGAAATCAAGACTGTCTTTGCGGCATCGACCGTGGAGACCCTTACAAAAACCTCTCTCGGAGACAAAACTGCGGACGGGCATTATCCGGTGCTATGGTCCGAGGGCGACCGCATATCGGTAAATGGTGTCGTTTCGGAAGCTCTGACTGCCGATGAGGCGGGGCAGAATAAGGCAAACTTTACAGTGAAGGGCGAAATGCCGGCAGCGCCTTACACTGCGATATATCCGTCTTCGGCGCGGGTGTCTGAAAACTCAGTGAAGTTCGTGTCAGCCCAGACCCCCTCCGAGGCCGGTTTTGACCCGAATGCGGCAATCATGGCCGTGCAAAGTTCCGGAGAACAGCTTGATTTCCACCACCTTGCCGCCTATCTGCGGATTACTGTGGCCTATCCTGAAAACTGCAAACGATGTGCGACCAAGGCCGTGTTCTGCGGGAATGACTCGGAGGCTGTCGCAGGGGAGTTCGGCATCAGCTTCGACGAGAGCGGCGCGCCTGTGTCCGGAGATGTCAATGGCGCCGGCGAGAAGAGCATAACTGTCACGGCATCAGAGGGTGCTGGGGCGACGGCTGGCACTGCCGGACTGACGAATTTCTGTATAGCGATGCCGGCGCAGACTTTTGCTAAAGGTTTTAAAATCGAGTTCTCCGATGCCAAGGGAGTCTTTCTTAAGGCCGAGACTTCATCGTGTGTAGAATTGAAGCAGGGCATTATCCTGAAAGCCCCAGAGCTGACCTTCACTGCGCTTGACAACACCACTTCCGACCTTGAAGAGGTTGAGACAGGGCAGTTCAGGATTGTCTGGGACACGCCGGTGGCGATAGATGCAAATGGGGGCACTTATGTGCGTGTTCATCGGCTGAATGACGGTCGTCTGATGGCGACTTATACATCTGGAAATGCCGGTCAGCGCCGTTTCAGCAGTAACAACGGCAGTACTTGGACTGAAAAGACCACCATTCTTCCTGCATATACGGAAAATGGGCTGACATACCGAATGGATAATATCGAGTTCGCTCAACTGAGTCCGTCAAATCCATATAAGCCGGGACGAATTATATATGCGGTGAATGAACGCGGCAAAAGCAGTGACGCTTCAAAGACCGCATATCATATCTCTATCTGCACTTCGGATGATAATGGCGTAAGCGTAAGTGAACTCACGCGAATCCATACATCTGCAACTTCTGTCGGATGTTATGAGCCGTTTATTCTTGAGCTTCCGGACGGAACCGTCCAGATTTATTTTGCGGATGAGATGGAGACAGGCAATCCTCCATATCAGAAAATTCGGGTAATCGAGTCAACTGACGGCGGTGAAACTTGGGGCAATCTTCGCGATGCGTGCTATACGGAGACACGCCGTGATGGTATGCCGACGGCAATGCTGTATAATGACAACATTTATCTCGCTATTGAGCATTATGCCGCCGACGGCGAACAACTTCATCCGCAGGTCGTCTATAATCCGATTTCAGACAGATGGGTGAATACGGTTTATGCGTCTTCTCCATATCGCTTTGACCCGTTCGAGACTCCGCTTGCAAGTTCGACGATATATAATGGTGCTCCATACATAGCGCAGACTGACAATTATTTCATCATTGCCTATCAGACAATGGCTGCAAGCATGCTCACGAATGCGTATCGCGTTATGGAGGTGCAGATATGCCCTAAATCCGAGATGAGCGGGGCGACGTTCGAGAGAAAGATGCGTGTGAAGACTCGGATTCCGGAAGGTGACGGTGTGAAGACCGGCATAAACTGGCCTGCCATCTGTCCGCTTGGCGGTGACGAGTTCTTGGCTCTCTATGAATTACATGAAATAACCACTGCCGGAAAGGAAGTAAAACTTAAAGTGAAGGCTGTCCGCGGCCGTATAACCACAAGTACGCCGGAGTTCAAATGATGTCGTTGTAAATGAAGCGAAACAGAACGGAATGAGGCCAAAAACCATCATAAAGACTATTGTGACGGCACTATTGCTGTTCCTCACGCTGCCGGAAACGGCTCAGGGGGGGGCAGGACAGTATAAGTTCACCCACCTGACCACTGCGAACAGCGGACTGTCCTACGACGGGGTGAGCCGCATCATGCAGGACTCGAGGGGCTTCATCTGGATTGGCACCTACCACGGGCTGAACCGCTATGACGGGCGGCGCTTCGACGTCTTCACGGCCGTCGACCTCGGCCTCACCACCGACTACATCAACTGCTTCGCCGAGGACCGCGACGGGAACATCTGGGTCGGCACCGACAACGGCGTGAGCTGCTACAACTATGTCCTCGACCGCTTTGAGCCCCTCACCCGCGCCGCCGACAGCGGGGAGACCATTCGCAACAAGGTGACATTCATCACCTTCGATGGCGACAGACAGATCTGGATGCTCGTGAACGACCAGGGCGTGTTTGCCTACGACACGAAATATTCCCACCTCCACCACATAAGCTACGACACGCTCGGAGTCTCCGGATTCCGGAAGATGCTCGTCTCCCGGCACAGCGGCGTGTGGCTCTCACGCTACCATTCGGCTCTCTACCACTCTCCTTCGGGTCTTAGGGACAGCGGCGTCATTGAGCCTTTCCCGGACGGCGGATGGTTCGACGGCGATGAGATTGAAGGCATCTATGAGGGGGCTGACGGGCAGATTTATGTTGCGAGCACACTGAAAGGAATCAGCGAGATAGATCCGGTGTCCGGCTCAATACGCTGTCTTTTCCGCCTTCCTGAGGGTACAGTCCTTTTGGACAGCTTCTTCGAGAGACAGAGATGGCTCTGGCTTACGACGACCGACGGCGTGTGGAGATACGACCTCATGGGGACCGGCGTGCGCAGGATTGAGCGGGATGCCGCTGACAGGTTCTCCCTTTCGGGGAGCTATGTGACCTGTGCATTCGTGGATGACGGCGGCGGCGTGTGGCTCGGCACCAAGGACGGCGGGGTCAACTGGTCCGGACTCGCGCAGACCAACTTCCGCAAGCACTACAC
>DJRM01000042.1:3913-6332 GCA_002440085.1 Bacteroidales bacterium UBA6360 | reverse complement strand
GACGCCAACGACGCTGACGTGAAGAATGTCCTCGGCGTGCTCGCCCTCCGCGAGAACAAGCTTGACGAGGCTGCAAAGTACTTCGCCGCATCTGCAACCGAGACTGCCGTAGAGAACGCCGCAACCGTAGAAATCCTCAAGGGCAACTACAAGGCTGCCGCTTCTAAGCTCGCAGGCAAGAAGGGCTTCACCGCCGCTCTCGCTAACATCCTCACCGGCAACTACGCCGCTGCCGAGGCTGCATTCTGCAAGTGCGACTGCCCTAAGAACGCATACCTCAAGGCCATCATCGCCGCACGCAAGGGTGACAAGGAAGGCGTGAAGACCAACCTTGAGAATGCCAAGAAGTGCGAGTGCCTTGCAAAGCGTGCTGCTAACGACATTGAGTTCGCACAATTTAACTAATACGAAGACGCAGAAGCGGGCATCTGCTTCGTTGCCCGTCTTGTCAAAATCCTCACAACCGGGAGGTTGCTGCGGTATTTGACTTCACCGGGCGCCTTGCATCTACCCACTTCTTCGCCTCCTAATCTCGGAGCTGTTTCAGATTTCTTCTGAAGATTGAACTGAAACGTTTGAGAATGTATAATGTATAGAGTCCCTGACGGAAAAGCAATCCGTCAGGGACTTTTTGTTGTGGAGAATGCAAGAATTATAGATTTTTGCCTTTGACGATGTCCGGCGGCTATTTCAGAATGTCCTGAATCTCGTCCCACGGGACGGTGACCTTGATGATGCCGACAGCGTATGGGCCGATTTCGTACTGACCGTAGATGTAGGTGATGCCGGCCTTGCTGAGGATGAAGTTGCCGCTCGGGGTGATGTCGGTGACGAAGAGCATGTCGTAGTCTTCCTTGTCAAGCGAGGACCTGAGGTGGGCGCGCAGGGCGGAGCTGAGCCGTTCCTCATAGCCGAACGCGAAGATGTCGTCTTCGGTGACCGGCTCGCCGGTCTTCCTGTCGAAGTTCAGGCCGAGAAGCGCCGTGCCTCCGTGTGCCCCGCCGGTGTAGCTGTATTTGGTGATGGTGTAGGCGAGGATTCCGTTGTATTCTCCCTCTCCGCGCCCCTCAATCGTGAAGTCCCATGTGAAGATGTCCCATTCGTCTTCCTCCCTGTCCTCCGGGTTTGCCGCCACCTGGCCTACAAACTCAAGATTGGCCTCCCGGTAGTTCTTCAGGGTCTCGTCGGCATAGCCATTCACGGCCTCCTGCGGCGTCATTCCGCAGAAAACCTCGCCGAGAGCGTCGCTGATGATGCCCTCGCACACGGCCTTCCTCGCCTCTTCCACGAGCCCGTTCTTCGGGAACTGGAGACTGATGTCGAGCCTGAGCGAGTCCCGCCCGCCTTCCACGAGGGCATATCCCTTCTTCATCTCCACCTTTTCATATCCCACCTCATTCGTCCCGCAGCATCCGATGACTCCGAGAACCGTGGCGGCCGCAAGCGCAGCCGAAATCATATTCATTTTCATATCAAAAATATGTTTTAGTTCCGCATATACCTATTTTTATATGCATATTTCCATCCCCCGCACACATCGTGCCCCGTCATTTCCGTCGGGAAGGAGAATTTGTCGCGACACAAATGTATCGGTTTATTGTTGATAATCAAAAAATTATTCGTATATTTGCAGCCCCAATTTTGGGGAGTTAAACATAAATAAAAGATTTATAATCATTTATGCCAACAATTCAACAGTTAGTTCGCAAAGGACGCGAGGTTATCGTCGAGAAGAGTAAATCTCGCGCGCTGGATGCTTGCCCTCAGAGAAGGGGCGTATGCGTGCGTGTGTACACAACCACACCGAAGAAGCCTAACTCAGCAATGCGTAAGGTTGCCCGTGTACGTCTTACCAACTCAAAAGAGGTCAACGCGTACATCCCTGGAGAAGGCCACAACCTGCAGGAGCACTCAATCGTGCTTGTTCGCGGCGGTCGTGTAAAGGACCTTCCTGGTGTACGTTACCACATCCTTAGGGGCGCTTTGGATACTGCCGGCGTCGAGGGAAGGACCCAGTCCCGCTCTCTCTACGGAGCCAAGAGGCCAAAGGCAGGTAAGAAGCCCGCTAAGAAGTAATTTTAATTCATTACCTTAATTTCCAACAAAACAATGAGAAAATCGAAGCCTAAGAAGAGGATTCTACTTCCAGATCCGAAGTTTCACGACGTGATGGTTACGCGTTTCGTGAACAATCTTATGTTGCAGGGAAAGAAGAGTATCGCGTATTCTATTTTTTACGATGCCATTGACATGGTAGGCGAGAAGATGAAAGATTCTGACAAGGCTCCTCTCGATATTTGGAGGAAAGCTCTCGAGAACGTGACCCCTCAGGTCGAGGTCAAGTCACGCCGTATCGGCGGAGCTAACTTCCAGGTGCCGATGGAGGTGCGTCCTGAAAGGAAGATTTCACTTTCTATGA
>DJRM01000042.1:0-3835 GCA_002440085.1 Bacteroidales bacterium UBA6360 | reverse complement strand
TACAACTGCGAGGGTGCGGCATTCAAGAGAAAAGAAGATATGCACAGAATGGCGGAGGCCAACAAGGCCTTTGCTCACTTCAGATTCTAATCCCCAAGGAGACATTGACAAATGGCAAGAGATCTTAAATTTACCAGAAACATCGGTATCATGGCTCACATCGATGCCGGAAAGACCACAACCTCGGAGCGTATTCTTTACTACACGGGAAAGACTCACAAGATCGGTGAGGTTCACGAGGGAGCGGCCACAATGGACTGGATGGTCCAGGAGCAGGAGCGTGGTATCACCATCACTTCTGCCGCTACTACCGCTTTCTGGCACTACAGGGGAGACACTTATCAGATTAACCTCATCGACACTCCGGGTCACGTTGACTTCACCGTGGAGGTCGAGCGTTCGCTCCGCGTGCTTGACGGAACAGTCGCTACTTTCTGCGCGGTAGGTCGTGTACAGCCTCAGTCCGAGACCGTTTGGCGTCAGGCTGACAAGTACGGCGTTCCTAAGATTGCGTATGTCAACAAGATGGACCGTGTCGGCGCGGACTTCCTCGCCGTCGTTGAGGAAATCAAGACCAAGCTCGGCGCAAGGGCAGTTCCTATCTGCCTTCCTATCGGAGCCGAGGACAAGTTCGAGGGTATCATCGACCTCATCGCAAACAAGGCGATTTACTATGACGGGGGCGAGGAACTCGTGAACTACGAGATTAAGGAGATTCCTGAGAACATGAAGGCAGAGGCTGCCGCATGGAGGGAAAAGCTCGTCGAGGCTGCGGCCGACTACGACGACTCCCTCATGGAGAAGTTCTTCGAGGATCCGGACTCAATTTCAGAGGACGAGATTATCGCGGCTCTCCGCAAGGCAACAATTGAAATGTCAATCGTGCCTGCGTGCTGCGGTTCTTCATTCAAGAACAAGGGCGTTCAGTTCCTTCTTGACGCCGTGATGCGCTACCTCCCGTCTCCGCTTGACATCCCTTCAATCAAGGGAGTCAATCCTAAGACAGGAGATGAGGAAGTTCGTCATCCAAGCGCGAAGGAGCCGTTCTGCGCTCTCGTGTTCAAGATTGCGACCGACCCGTTCGTGGGACGTCTCGCGTTCCTCAGGGCATATTCGGGACATCTCGATGCAGGTTCATACGTGCTCAACACCCGTTCCGACAAGAAGGAGCGCGTTGCGCGTCTCTACCAGATGCACTCCAACAAGCAGAACCCTATCGATTTCGTCGAGGCCGGTGACATCTGCGCCGCCGTCGGGTTCAAGGACCTTCGCACGGGAGACACAATCTGCGACGAGGCACATCCTATCACCCTTGAGTCAATGGAATTCCCGGATCCGGTGATCGGACTTGCGGTTGAGCCTAAGACTCAGAAGGATCTTGACAAGCTCGGAATCGCTCTCGCGAAGCTTGCGGAGGAGGATCCTACCTTCACCGTCAAGTCAGACCACGAGACCGGCCAGACAGTCATCAGCGGTATGGGTGAGCTTCACCTCGACATCATCGTCGACCGTCTCCGCCGTGAGTTCGGAGTTGACATCAACCAGGGTGCACCTCAGGTTAACTACAAGGAGGCAATCACAATCCCTGTCCAGCATCGCGAGGTGTTCAAGAAGCAGTCCGGCGGCCGCGGTAAGTTCGCGGACATCATCGTCGAGATTGCCCCTGCGGACGAGGGAGTCACGGGACTTCAGTTCGTTGATGAGGTCAAGGGCGGTAACATTCCTAAGGAGTTCATCCCGTCAGTCGAGAAAGGTTTCAAGTCAGCGATGGCAAACGGCGTTCTCGCGGGCTACGAAGTTCCTTCTCTCAAAGTTACCCTCAAGGACGGTTCGTTCCATCCTGTCGATTCAGACCAGCTTTCATTCGAAATCTGCGCCCGCATGGCATTCCGTCACGCCTGCCCTAAGGCTAAGCCGGTTCTTCTTGAGCCTATCATGAGCCTTGAGGTGGTTACTCCGGAAGACTATATGGGTGACATCGTGGGCGACCTCAACCGTCGCCGCGGTCAGGTTACTGCAATGGACTCTACGGTCGGTGCGCGTATCGTCAAGGCATTCGTTCCGCTCGCCGAGCAGTTCGGCTACGTGACGGTTCTCCGTACCATCTCATCAGGACGTGCGACCAGCACAATGACCTTCGACCACTACGCCGAGGTTCCTGCGAGTCTCGCGAAGGACATCATCGAGAAGTCCGGCTACAAGGTTCCTGAGGAGGAATAATAACAGAAAGTTTAACTGGTTATACAATAACGATATGAGCCAAAAAATCAGAATTAAGCTTAAGTCATTCGACCACATGCTGATTGACAAGTCCGCAAAGAAGATCGTCGAGACAGTTTCTTCTACAGGTGCCCGTGTCAGCGGTCCCATTCCGCTTCCGACCAATAAGAAGATCTTCACTGTCAACCGCTCTACTTTCGTGAACAAGAAGGCACGCGAGCAGTTCGAACTGAACTCATACTGCCGCCTTCTCGACATCTACGAGTCTTCCCAGAAGACCGTTGATGCTCTCATGAAGCTTGAGCTCCCGAGCGGTGTCGAGGTCGAGATCAAGGTTTGCTAATTGAAATTCCAAAAAGATTTCATATCTTTGCAGAGCCGTCTGAAAAACGGCGGCTCTGTAAATTTTAAAAAAGTTCTTTGAATCTTCCGCACAGGAAGTTCAGCTGAAAGGCTGAGACACTTTTTGATGGATTTTGTGTTTAGGCAAGGAAGACGAGTGAGGAGGAAGGGAGTTACCTCAAGGTAATGACCGCCCGACGACGCGAAGTCTGACGCCGTATAAACGCAAAAGACGCAAAAAGACACGGTCCCATAGCTCAGTTGGTTAGTAGCACCTGACTCATAATCAGGGGGTCGCAGGATCATGCCCTGCTGGGACCACACAGAGAAAATTGCCCGGTCTGTCATTATGATGGACTGGGCTTTTTCTTTTGTAACCATCCGAAATAGTATCATCTTATGCTATGATAGTGTCGGTCGCCAAAGTGGTATAATGTTATCTTTGCAGTGTCCGAATGTATCCGTCATTTGGGTAGAACCCGTAACACACAAACTGATAATATTATATGATTTTACGCAAAGCCATTATTCCTTTCTCGCGAAATATGAAATAAATAACAGGGAACGCTCCATTTGTTGCGCTTCGGACATGTCAGCGGATAATATGGCTCCTTGAATGGCGTTCTTGATGATTGTCAATGTGATGCGTAGAATATGTGGCGGCGTAATACGAAATAGTTTGCGCAAACTTTTAAAATAATTCCGACAAAAATAGTGCGCCAGCGAGCCTCCGAGGCCGTTTTTGTACTTTATCCGCTGAAAGTTTCATTAAACGGATAGTTCTTCTTTTCTTTGTGCCATAAATATTTAACGAAATTTTTATGGATAGCTACACAACTCGGAAAAACGCGGAAGTCTTTGTGGACCTGACGTATGACGCCGGATTCAAGGCGGTGTTCGGGGACGAGGCTAACAAATGGCTTCTTGTCAGACTGCTGAACTATGTCTTGCCTGACGAGGCAAAGGTTCGTGACATCAGGAAATACCTCGACCGGGAGCAGGGGAAGGACACTCCTGACGGGAAACGAACTCAGTTTGACATCATATGCGAAGGAATGGATGGAGAGAGATTTATCGTGGAACTGCAGCGCAGCTATGAGGCGGCGTTCTTTCAACGATGTGTCTACTATGCGTCCGGCGCATACCATATCAGCCTGAAAGAGAAGGAGATGTACACGAAACTCCAGCCGGTCTATTCAATCGGCTTCCTCAATTATTCGTTTCCGCATGAAAATCGTGAATTATGGGACACGGACAATCTGATTTCCAATTA
>DJRM01000104.1:6157-9726 GCA_002440085.1 Bacteroidales bacterium UBA6360 | reverse complement strand
GATAGGCGTTGGCCAGCGACCAAGTGCCTGTGCCTCCCATCGAGCCTCCGAGGACATATATCCCGTTACAGGCCGCTTCGTACTCACCTATAAGCTTCGCGAGAGGCTCGTTCATCTTCGCGCCCCAGCTTCCGGAGGACGGACATTGAGGGACAATGAATATGCTCGGAATGGTATTGTCCGCAAGATATTTGGATATGGCACTGACGGCAGTCTCCTTCATCTGTGTCTCGTTGTCGTTCCCTTTGGAAGAACCTCCGTGAAGATACATCACCAGAATCGGCTTGGCGGCATCGTCGGCCGCTATCTTCTTCATCCTATACGGTAATGTACCGTTGACATATTTCCCGAAATTCTCTACCGTAGAATCCGGCTCTGTCTCATCCGGCAAAGGCTCTTTTGAGGCGCAACCTGTCAAGACGACCAGACAAGTCATAAGTACGTATAACAATCTATCTCCCATAATTACGCCCTCCGCGTCTTGTCAGTTCTTCAGACTTGTGACGCTTCCCGTTCTGCGAGGCGAGTCTGCGCATCATATCGCGTTCAATCTCGTACACGCGGGATATCTGCTTCGGTGTCAGGAAGGAGCTGTAGATGTCGTAGTACTTTTTGCGGAGGTCGAGTATCTTTTGGCTGCGCTCGAAGCGCTGCCTCATCTCCTCCTCGCTCGGATTGTCAGAGCGTTGCTTACCGTGGTCTGGTCCCAGTGCCCACAGCTCTTTCTGGAAACTGCAATAGGTCTCCTTGAATTTCTCACTTGTGGCCTTGTCGAAGGCAAGAGCCTCCGAAATATGCTCGGCCTGCTTTACGGCCAGTTCCTCCCTGCTGATTCTGCGCCTGCTGTTGTCTTGGGCGGACAGGGATATTGACATGAGTATGGCAGCGATTGCCATCAATGAGTTTTTGATTATAGTATTCATCGATTTCTAATAATTTATATTCATAAATGTGTCTTCGTTGTATATTTCCGAGAGAAACTCCCGGTCTGCGTTGTCGAGCCCGTCGAACGCCGTCTGCACATCCGCAAGGGAATTCGCCGGAACTTGTTCTCTATGCCAGGAGAGCATCACGATCAGGGTCAAAGAAGCGGCCACAGCGAGCGCTATCCCGACAGCACGGAATCCGAGCGGAGTCTTCCTCTCACATCCAGTGGCGGAAAGCACCTTGTGCTCAATGTCATCGAACACCCCGTCAGGAGTCTTGTACGGCATCCGTTTGCCGATTCCCGCTATATTCATTTTCTCATCCATAGTATTCTTTCAAATAATTAGAGATTTTCAATTTTGCATTGTGCCAGTTGGCTTTCGCTCCTTCGGGAGTCGTGTCTGTAATTTCGGCTATCTCCCTAAAATTCAGCTCGTCATAGTACCGGAGGTTGAATGTCAGCCGCTGCTTCCTCGGGAGCGAGTGTATGGCCTTCTGGAGATTGACCGCCTCGATGTCCTCAAAGTCAATATATTCATCGGCCAGCATTGACACCGCTTCCGCACTGTCCTCAATGTTCAAGGTCGGATGACGCTTCTCAATGATGCGCAGAGCCTCATTCGTCGCTATCCGGTAGAGCCACGCCTTGAATGAACGACTCCGGTCATATTGGTCGAAAGAGCGGAATACCCTGATGAAGGTCTCCTGGGTAGCGTCCTGCGCATCCTCGCTGTTCACGGTGATTCTCCGGATGTGCCAGTAGATGGGCTCCTTGTACTCTTTAAGGAGCATACGGAAGCCCATCTGAAGGTTCCATCCAAGCAGTCTGACTATGTGCTTTTCATTCATCAGCCAATGTGTAAACTGTCTTCTTGCCACGCGCCGTCCTCACAAGCGGATCCTTTCTGTCCAAAGTGAAGGAGTCCAGCTCCGCTTCGGCGAACTTGCTGTCCAGTCCGGTGAAGTCGCTGTATTTGCTGACCGAAAGATAACCATTCTTTTGAATATATGCCACTGCCATCAGTTTGCGTTCCGGACGTGACGCTTTGTTCACGGTGGTTGTTCGCTCCACATGTACCGTTCTGAAAGTCGGCACAACCACCGTCGCATAGCATCTGTTATGTCTGCCGTAATAGCCACCATGACGATGTGGCCCGCGGGATTCCGCTGATGCTGAAACCGAAAGCATAAGCATTGCAGCCGTTGCTGCCGTAAGCAATCCTGTTCTCATAATTCCAATGTCTTTAGATGTTGTTTTCTGAGACGTCTCACTATATATACCCGGAAAGGCGATGAAAGTAAAAAGGGGAAATGAATTTTTTTTGATTTGAATAATATGCGTGTTTGAGAATGTCAGGCGTTTGGTTATATTAACAATTGTTATCGTCGCGAAGCGTCCTGCCGCCATAACTTTGTAAAAAAATAATTGGTATGAAGACAATTAACAACTTAAATGCGATGAAAGCCCTGAAGGTTTTCCATATCCTTTTCGGAATTATGTGGATTGGCGGGGCTATGGCATTATTTCATCTTGATGTCCTGAGTGCCTTTGCTTTCATCCTTTCCGATGACAGGGAATGAGCCATCAACCTTGCTGTAGGAGCAGTTCTTTGTCTGGAAAACTCCGTCGGCATGACCGATGAAGATGCCTACGGCTCCTGTTCCGACATCCGGGATGTTATCCTCTATCTCGCCACCGAAATGGACTCTCTCGTGATTACCTACGGCATAGCCGTATGCACCGCCGACAAAATTGTTCTTCTTTCCGTGGACAGTGCCATAGACGGAGCAGTTCGTGATCTTGCTGCCGGCTCCGACAGCGCCTACAAGGCCACCGACACGCACCTCATTTTCAGACGTGGAATTAATCTCTGCATAGGACGTACAGTCCATGACATTTGCGAACGCCAATCCCGCCACGCCGCCGATATGGAAATCGTTCCCTGACAGATCCTGGCTGTTTACTGTAACAGTGCCTCTGACGGTACAATTGGTTATAGTATTGTCATGCTCATTATTGAAAGAGATGTCACCTATCAGCCCTCCGGCTGCCACTGTGAAAGACTTCGACGTTGATGCCGGAGCATTGACTGTCACATTAACATCAGCGCGACAGTTTATTATGCTTGGGTCACCGGTTCCAACGATTCCTCCGGCACAATACGCGCTTGTCACTGATCCATCAACCCTGCAATCAATAATGTCGATGAATGAAGCGAAGCCGACAATGACCCCAGCCTCACGGTCTCCGGTTTTAACATCAGCGTTCCTTATTGTAAGACTCCTGACAACCGATTTTTCCGTGGAACTTGTACCGCTAAGCCAATAGAACAGACCTGCATATCCTTCGCTCTCATCCACTTTCAGATTGATGATACTCTTTCCGTTTCCGTCCAGACGAAGATGAGGGAAATGAGTTTTGTTACCGACAGGTGTCCACGGCTTACTTGCAAGGTCTATGTCTTTCATTACTTTGTAGTACTTGCCTTTATAGACATAACTGTCATTATTGTTGATATTATATGCAAGACCGGCCAATTGTGCGGCGGACTCTATGAGGTACGGGTCAGACTCCGAGCCGGATCCTTTTGTGATGGGTTCTGTGGATTCTCCGTCCCAGACAGAATATTCTTCAATATAAC
>DJRM01000104.1:0-6092 GCA_002440085.1 Bacteroidales bacterium UBA6360 | reverse complement strand
GCCTCCAGTTTATCCTTCCCCACCTTGACATTCATAGTATAGGCATATCCCGAGTACAGTTCCAGGTCGCTGTCAAGTGTTACATTGTACGCCTTGTTGTCGGACATCACGACCGTAAGCATCCTGGCTCCGCTTTTCTGGCCTTTTCCAGGAAAGAATATGGCCTCGTAAACACCGGTCTCCGTATTGCACATTGATATGTCATTGGAGGACGACTGATCCAGATCTGTGATCGTCTTATTGGCAAGGTCGCATCTTACCTTGCTCGAAGTCCCGTTCAGAATCACATCTTTGACCGAATGCGAGTCACCGAATTCATTTCCAAAAATAAGATTGACTTTCAGCTTCACCAGCACATGACTGAACGTTATGTTCAGTTTTTGGTCAATCAGATCATCGGCAGGAACAAACCCGGGCATGCTGCACCAAAGGAAATCAGCGGAGAAAGTGCCGTTCACTTGATTAGAAGGAATGGAAAACTCGACACCCGTGTAGTCATCCGCTCCGCTGATGTGCGGAGCATAGGCGAATATGCCGACCGGACTTTGTGCATTCTTCCAGAGGAGCTGGCTCTCCGGAGTCCATGTGCCGCTATTATTAACCCAGCGGACATTGTCCTTACTGTAGTAATCACCGGCACCGTAATCAATAAACAGTCCGAGATCACTGCCCGTATATCCGCTATAAGGCAAATCTGCTTTGGTTATCAGACCGCTTACAGAAGCATCAATCCTTACTACTCCGTCAGCAGGAAAATTTTCGCTGATAGAATCAATGTTTTTTTCGCAGGAAGCCAGCAGCAATGCGGAGGATATGGCCGCCGCCAAGATAGAATACCGTGTAAATTTCATGAAGGTTATCATTGTTCTGTTCCAAGTTCTAAATCACGAACAACGAAGGTACGGAATCATTTTAGAATATACAAGTTGTCCATTGGCAAACTGACCTTCCCAGAGATTTCAGTTCAAGTCATTCAGAACCTGAACGACAGCCCGGCAGACACATACCCTGTGTCATGACCGCCCTCGGCCCAAAGACCGACCTTTTCGCAGAAATACCAGCGGAGACCGGCCGTGGCGATGAACGTCATCTTTGTGTCCATCTTGTTGAAGGTGCTGCTCGCCTTCTCGCCGCTTTCGTGGTCGGTGGTGTGCTCACCTATCAGGCCGGCGTCCACCATTGCGCGGGCATATAGTTCAAGACGGCGACAGAGAGTTATGTGATAGCTCAGTCCGGCGGCGATGTCGAAGCGGTTGCAGAACGTGTCCTGCTGCTTGCCTCCGTAGCCGTTGTCCAGCATCCAGTTGTAGCCGTAGCGCGAATATTCGCCGCCCACTGACCAGCCGAGACTGCCGAAACGACCGAAATCGAGGAAACAGATGTCCGAATATATCATCACCGGAGGCACGACCATACGGAACGAAGACTTGTCATCCCCCGCATGCTTCATGATTTTCGACCACGGAGCGAAGACAGGTGAAACTCCGACCTGAATCGTCCTCGTGTATTTCGGGAAAACGATCTCCGACTTCGTGCGCTTCCAACCGACATTCTTCCCGGCATCCGATGCGGCTATGCCCTTCTGAATGCCAATCTGGTTGTCCTTCATCTTGCCCTTGACACGGAGAGCAGTGTTTCCGTAAGAGGCTTCCCAGGCATAGATGACATCCATGAAAGTCTTGAATTCACCGGCCTTCACCCTCGCCGCGAACTCCGGATAGTCATAGATTTTTCCGAAATATGTGTTCAGCATCGACGCGGACATTGACGGTTCAGCCCTGTCAAAAATGCTGTCGCGCTGATCCGAACCGACCATCACTGCCATATCTCCGGCAATGCTCAGATACCACGACCGGATCGGACGGACCACCGTGATGTTTCTTCCTGTCTGCTCCGACTCGACGGTGAAGAGCGAATAAAGGTCAATCCCGGCGCCATGATACTCTTCCCTCACCCATTCCACCTTTGCCTTGCTGCCGAAGGGACCGAACATCTTTACAAGGCGCTTTACATACTTGTCCGTGCCTTCAAGAAGCAGCGAATCAACGTCCTCGTTTATGTATCTTGTCCTCTCGCCGTCCGGAGTGAGGCTGAACTCGATGTGGTCAGGCCTGTTGACAAGCGCCGAGCGGAGGTAGCCGTCAAGGGCTCGTGTCTCGCCCTTGTTGAGCCAGACACGAGCCCTCACGCCTTCACTTTCTTCTGCCTTTGCCTTCTTGTCGGATAATACCGTCTGCGCACTTGCCGACACCCCTGCCAGCAAAAGTGCTGTCGAGGCGAACGCGATGATCTTCAAGGTTTTCATGGATTATTTCTTATCTACGGAGAAACTCAGCGCGAAATTATTGTCCTTGGCAGAATAGCTGCCCGTAAATATGTAGACCAATTCGCCAACTGTCTTACGATAGATTTCGGACCCTTCGCTCTTGGTAAACCCAGCCGTCACAAACTTGGCATAATAGGTCGTCGCCACTGACTCCTCACACTTGTAGTCGAAGAATGTCACCGTCTTCATACCCATCAGTTCCTTATATTGGAAGTTCTCCACCTCCCCGTCAAACACAGGAAAGCCTTCCAAGAAAGAGTATTCCTCGACAAGAGCCGCCCAAGTTACCTTATCCGTCGGGCAAATAACATGATTCTGATCATCACCATTTTCCTTGCCGCAGCCGCAGACAAGCATCATTGCCGCAAAGGACAACGCCAAAATAAACCTTTTCATACCATTTTGAATTTTGCCACAAATATAGCCCCCCCCCAGATAAAATCCAAAATAATTTAAAATTTTTATGGAACATACGACGATATAAAATAAAAAGACGCTCCAACGAAATCTCGCTGAAGCGTCTTTGGCGGTGCGGAAGGGACTCGAACCCTCGACCCCCGGCGTGACAGGCCGGTATTCTAACCAGCTGAACTACCGCACCAAACTTGTCAATCGCAATCGCTTTTCTCAATTGCGGATGCAAAGGTACGCATTTTTTCATATTCTCCAAATATTTTTTCGTATTTTTGTAATCTTTTCCGACAAAAGCATCATTTCAGCTCGAAATCGACACGTTTTTTGCTTTGACAGCCTTCTGTGATGGGAAATACTCGGGAAAGACGGGTGCAGTGTTTTTCATAGTGTTTTTGTTTTATGGCGGCAGAAGGAAACATAGTCATACGGGGCGCGAAAGTCAATAATCTCAAGAACCTGACGGTCGAGATTCCACGCGGAAAATTTGTCGTGATTACGGGAATATCCGGTTCCGGCAAGTCCTCGCTCGCGTTCGACACGCTTTTCGCCGAGGGACAGCGACGGTTCGCGGAGAGCCTTTCGTCGTATGCGAGGCAGTTTCTCGGACGAATGACGAAACCTGACGTCGAGGCAATCGAGGGTATACCGCCGGCAATCGCCATCGAGCAGAAGGTGAATATCCGAAACCCGCGCTCCACTGTCGCCACGACGACGGAAATATATGACTATCTTCGACTTATATTCGCAAAAATAGGAAAGACATATTCCCCGATTTCAGGACGGCTCGTCACGGCAAGCACGGCCGGCGATGTCCTCAAATTTATAGATTCCATAAAGCCTGAGGGAGACACAAGCATACCGGTCTATATCCTGTCCGATATCAGCTGGACGGGACGCGACGACAAGGTGGAGCTGATGTTGGCGCTGAAGGAGGAGGGTTTTTCGCGGTTTTTCACGGACAGACAAGTGAGCATCGAGGATGTGATGCGGCTTTCCGAAAGCGGTGATTTCCCGGAGAAGCTTTCGCTGCTGGTTGACCGTCTGAAACTCGGAGCGGGAGGGATTTCGGAAGAACTCGCGACAAGGCTTCATTCGTCCATCCAGACTGCTTTTGACAAGGGGAAGGGACGGATGTCCGTATGCTGGCAGGATGCGGAAGGGCTTCATAATGAGGACTTTTCAAACAGATTCGAACTGGACGGGATAAAGTTCAGGCAGCCCGATGAGTACCTTTTCAGCTTCAACAGCCCGCTCGGAGCCTGCCCGGTGTGCGGAGGGCTCGGGGAAATAATCGGAATCAGCGAGGATCTCGTCGTTCCGGACAAGAGCAGGACGCTCTACGACGACGCGATTGCCTGCTGGAGAGGCGAGAAGATGGGCTGGTTCAAGGATCTGCTGGTGAAGAACGCGGCGAAGTACGGCATTCCGATTTTCGAGCCTTATCACAACCTCACGCAGGAGCAGCGGGACAAAATCTGGAACGGGTGCCCGGCGGAGAACGAGGAGGACTCAATCGTAGGCCTGAACGAGTTCTTCAAGTGGGTCGATCAGAACAAGTACAAGATTCAGTACAAATATATGCTGAGCCGCTACAGCGGAAAGACCGTCTGTCACGAGTGCGGGGGAAGCCGCCTTCGCAGGGAGGCGCTGTATGTGAAGGTCGGAGGGAAGAACATCCACGAGCTGCTGAAGATGAACGTCGGACAGCTGACGGAGTTTTTCAGGAATATAGAACTGAGCGAATATGACCGCAGCGTCGCGGAAAAGGCGATAGTGGAGATTCTGGACAGGCTCGACTACATCAACGACGTTGGACTGGGCTACCTCACGCTTGACCGCCGCTCCAACTCGCTCTCCGGTGGAGAGAGCCAGAGAATCAACCTCGTGGCGGCTCTCGGCAGCTCGCTGGTTGGTTCGCTATACATCCTCGACGAGCCGAGCATCGGGCTGCACCCCCGTGACACGGACAGGCTGATTTCGGTCCTGAAGAAGCTGAGGGACATCGGGAACACGGTTGTCGTGGTGGAGCACGACGAGAACATAATGAAGGCCGCGGACCTGCTGATTGATATCGGTCCGAAGGCCGGCGTGAACGGCGGGGAGATTGTGTTTGAGGGGCGACTTGAGGATGCCGTGGCAGCAATCGAAGGGGCATCATCGGACAAGGTATTGTCTGACAGAACAGAAGGCACAGACACGGGTGCCGGAAGCGACGACACCTCTAAGAGAAAGCCGAGAACGGATGATTATGCCCTCAAGGCTCTTGACCGTTCTCTGACCCTACAGTACCTCACCGGACGCCGCCCGCGCATAACCCGTCAGAAACGCGGCTGGAACTACTCAATCACCGTCGAGGGCGCGATGGAGCACAACCTCAAGGACATAAACGTCAAGTTTCCGCTCGGTGTCCTGACTGTCGTGACGGGCGTCAGCGGTTCGGGAAAGTCCTCGCTTGTGGGCGACATACTCTACCCGGCAGTCTATCGCGAAATCAACCACGCCGGTCCGGTTCCCGGAACCTTCCGGGGGCTCTCCGGCAACACGGACCGCATAACTCAGGTCGAGTATGTGGACCAAAATCCGATAGGCCGAAGTTCGCGAAGCAACGCCGTGACCTACCTGAAGATATATGACGATATCCGCAAGATTCTTTCTGAGCAGCAGTACGCCAAAATCAACGGCTACACCCCGTCATTCTTCTCGTTCAACCAGGAGGGAGGGCGCTGTCCGGAATGTCAGGGCGACGGCTTCGTGAAAATCAGCATGCAGTTCATGGCCGACGTGACGATGGTCTGCGAGGCCTGCGGCGGCAAGAGGTTCAAGCCCGACATACTTGAAGTGCGCTATCAGGGCAAGAACATAGACGACATCCTGAACATGAGCGTGGAGGAGGCCATCGGATTTTTCGGCGCACAGCCGGACCCGACGGCAAAGAGGATTGCCGCAAGGCTTCAGGTGCTCGTGGATGTCGGCCTCGGCTACATCACTCTCGGCCAGAGCAGCAGCACGCTCTCCGGCGGAGAGAGCCAGCGAATAAAGCTCGCCTATTTCATGCTGATGAACGCCGAACAGAGCGGCAAGGCCAAGGAACAAAAAATCCTCTTCATCTTCGACGAACCGACGACGGGTCTCCACTTCTATGACGTGGAAAAGCTCCTCAAGTCATTCGACGCGCTCCTCTCACGCGGGCATTCCATAGTTGTGGTCGAGCACAACGCCGACGTCATCCGAGCCGCCGACTGGGTCATCGACCTCGGCCCCGAGGCAGGCGACGGCGGCGGCCGCGTGGTCTTCGCCGGCACCCCTGAGGACCTGCGCGGCTGCAAGGACTCCTACACGGCGAGGTATATAT